>JAZOPX010000168.1:0-2394 GCA_045655845.1 Bacteroidaceae bacterium | reverse complement strand
GCGGGGGCAAGGCTCCAGCGTCCGTGGTCGTAGAGGAAGGCAAAGTTCTTGGCGTGGTCGTCCTTATTGTCGGTGAGTATGTTGAATGCCATGCGGCGGTACATCTCGTCCACTTGGGCAGGGTCCTGGGTGATGAATCCGGTGAGGTGGAGCAAAGTCTTGTAGTCTACATTTGGCGTGCGGATGTCTACGCCAAGCAGGGCAGCGGCAGTGACGGTGTGGAGGCGTTGACCATCGCGGAGGTCGAAGCGGCGTGTGGCGAAGTACTTGTCCTCCATCAACTTGTAGTCTGGCACGGTAATGCCTGCGCGGCGGGCACACTCATTGTAGCGCAACTCCTCAACGCCCATATCCTTGGGGTCGTAGGTATGGCGGAACTTGACGAGCCAATGCCCTTCGTCGTCTGTGACGAGGCACTTGGGGCGACAACCGCCCGAGTTACCACTATTGAAGTAGAGCACCGAGGGGTCTTCACCCTCCTTCTCGGAGAGCACATCGAGCGCCATCTGCTGCAGGGAGTCGAGCGTGTAGCCCTCGCTGCTCTCGCCCACCTTCGTCTCGGGCACATAGCACAGCGCACCCATCCCCGATGAACCTACGATGCTGAGTCTCTCGACGGGCGTCAGTGTGGCGATGTCTATCCCCTGGCGTCGTAGCATACGGTCGAGCAGGTAGGTGCCATAGCCATCGGGCAGACTATCCTCAAAGATACCGAAGTTGCCGCCAAAGGGTTCTGGCTTTGCGATGAAGAGGTCACTCTTCAGCGGTAGTTCCAGTGGGGCGATGCTGAATCCTGTGCTGAGCCACTCCTTGTCGTAGGCAAAGGCGCAGCGTGTGCGGTCAGGCGTCATCGTGAGTGTTCCTACGGTGAGTCCGTGATAGGTGACGGTGAGTCGTTCGGTGCGTTTCATTGTCGGCCTCGTTTACGGTTCTTATTGCGGTTGATGGTCTCCAGTTCCTCCATGGTGCTGTACTGCGGCTCGGCGAGCAGTTGTTTGATATCGGCCGAGTAGCCTAAAGCCTTGGCCAGCGCAACGTATGAGGTGAGTGCGATGGTATGCTTCTGCTCAAACTTAGCAATCGTCGATGCCGATACTCCGCTCATGGTGCTCAGCGCCTCGCGCGAGAGCCCTTTCTCCAATCGGCGCTGCTGAAGATTGCGAGCCAATGTTGAGGTAAGATCCTCTGCAGTATCTATATCAAAGTTGTAGAGATAAGACATACCATTATATCTGTTAAGTGACTTTTTGTGAGTTAGCAAATACTATTATATCTATTACAAAGATAGAACATTTTTTGTTTACAGCCTAATTTTTCGCCCTCTTTCCACCCTTTCTCTCGGCTCATTAAAGATATTTGTCGGAGAGGAGCCTGTGACGAAGTCGCAAGAAAGGCTTGATATATCAGTTTTAGTAGTTCTAAACTCCAGTTTGTAGGGCTCCAAACAAGAGTTTTTATTAAGAAAAACTACAGTTTGGACATAGCCAAACTACCTCAAACTACCTTTTGTCATTCTGACGACCTGAGGGAAGGAAGAATCTCGCGCAGTATCATGCGAAATGCTCGGTTCTACTCAGCATGACAAGTGCAATGAATAAATTTCCGTTTACCACTGATAATCCTTTTCGTAACTATCGAACTCCACCTCTTGCTGTGCACCGCATTCGGCTACAACGGTGCGGATAACCTCCTGCTCGGCAGGTGCGATAGCGAGTTTCCCCTTACGCATATCATAATAGCCATTACGCCCAAAGCGTGCAATCAGTTTATGCATCACCATTTCCGATATGTTCACTGGCAGCGTACGTACCATCCGCACAAATCCGCGAGCATACTGCACCTTCTCTGCTGAGCGGTACATGGGGCACTCCCCCTCCATCTGTGTCAGATAAGCAGGGCTTACAATGCTCCATCGCTGCACCTCGGCCGGCATCATCGCCACCGCCACGTGGCGCAAGCAATTTGTCGCCTTCGGGCAATCGCCCTTGATGCAGAGGGTATAGTTGTTGGGAACTTTCTCACTGGTCTTTGTTGAAGATTCTTGTGTCATAGTGTATTCGATTTAAGTGGTTGTTTAATACTACAAATATTTCATTCCTTATCATATTCCGTAAATCCTATCGGGCGGCGGTCGGTAGGGGCTTGCTTTTGTTTATTGGCAAGTTGGGATAGTGCCAAATAGATGTCGTCGAGTTCGCGGCGAGTATCTTCGCTAAGGTCGTTGATGGCGGCAACAGTATCTTCGCTGCCTTGTTCCAATGCCTTCATGCGCTGCTTGAGTTCTTCAATCTCTTTGATAGTGCCATTGGCAGAGGTGAGATATTGACGCACTGTGACGAAGGCGCGCATGATGTTAATGTTTATTTCGATGGCTGTTTCGTTGTTCAATACAGA
>JAZOPX010000167.1:0-4133 GCA_045655845.1 Bacteroidaceae bacterium | reverse complement strand
TACCTCTACCACGACCACCTATGTGGAGAGCGCCGCTGGCGTGGCTCAGGGCGGTCGCTCGGGTCTCACGGCACTGGTGATAGCCTGCTGCTTTGCCGTCACCCTGTTCCTCTCGCCCCTGTTCCTCTCCATCCCCTCGGCGGCTACGGCTCCCGTGCTCATCCTTGTTGGCCTGCTCATGATCGAGCCCGTCACCAAGATTGATTTCGTCAACTTCACCGAGTCCATCCCCGCCTTCATCTGCATCATCATGATGCCCTTGGCCTACTCCGTCTCTGACGGTATCCTCACGGGTATGATATTCTATGTGGCTATCAACATGGCAAGCGGTAAGTTCAAGCGGGTCACCCCCACGATGTTCATCTTGGCCGTACTGTTTGTGTTGAAGTACATCTTCTTCTGATGTGATATAACGTTTACAAATTACGTTCAGCGGAACAAGAGAGAAGCGATGATCCTAAGATTATCGCTTCTCTCTTGTTTGTTTGTGTTTTGACCTTTTGGTTAAACTATAGTCGTTAATCGTTATTTCTCTGACGCACTGCCTCATAGATGAGCACGCCGGCGGCTACGGACACGTTGAGCGACTGGATGTGCCCAAACTGGGGAA
Organism: Bacteroidaceae bacterium; assembly: GCA_045655845.1. Lineage (GTDB taxonomy): Bacteria > Bacteroidota > Bacteroidia > Bacteroidales > Bacteroidaceae > UBA1189. Next base: position 3,523 of record JAZOPX010000167.1, on the reverse strand, counting down.
TGGAAATCCACTCATCGCACAAAGCAAGGTGCTCATTGGGGATGCCCTTATCTTCGGCTCCCATTACGATACAGGTAGGGTCTGTGAGATTGGCCTTCGTATAGGTGTACTTAGCCTTCTCTGTAGCAGCCACTACGCGGAAGCCGCAGTTCTTGAGGTATTTGATAGTATTGCCAACGTTCGGTTCACGGCAAACGGGCAACGTGTGCAGTGCGCCAGCCGAGGTCTTCATGGCATCGGCATTGACACTCACGCTGTCGTGTGTGGGGATGATAATGGCATCTACACCGGCACACTCGCAAGTACGGGCAATGGCGCCGAAGTTGCGTACGTCGGTCACGCCGTCAAGCATCACGAAGAGCGGATTCTTGCCCTCTTCATAGAGTGTGGGTACAAGATCTTCGACACGCTGGTAGGTCACAGAAGAGGTAAAAGCAATTACGCCTTGATGGTTTTTTGTGGTGAGGCGGTTGAGCTTCTCGATGGGTACGCGCTGTACGGGGATGAGCAGTCCTTTGAGCGCATCGAAGAGCTCACGCGAGAGCTCGTTCTGTAAGCCGCGCTTGATGAGTATCTTGTCTATGTCTTTGCCAGCCTCGATGGCTTCAATCACGGCACGAGTGCCGAAGATGAGTTCATTCTTTTCAATCATAGATGTTCTTATCATTCAAATTGTGAGTGCAAAATTAGTGCAAGGTGAGCGAAAACACAAACATATTTGTGGTTTTCCGAGTCGTGCCCTCATTTCACGGAAAAATCCGAAAGGTGCAATAAGTGGTGGACAGGACAAAATGAAAGATTGTTTTTATCTCGCAGCTCTTTTTGCAAAACTCAATACAGCTGTTGATTCTGCTGGATGAGGAGGTGTTAGTAGAGTCCGTGCGTCGTACGCAGCACGCGGAACTCGGTGCGGCGGTTCTCGGCGTTGCAAATCTCCTGCTGCTCTTCGGGGAGGGTGAGGATATGCTCCTCGGTGAGCGTGTCGCCCTCATGCATGAAGGGGTATCGCTCGGCCATCTTCTTGGTCACGGTCTTGGGCATAGATTCTCCATAGCCCTTGGCTACGAGGCGCTTGGCGTCGATGCCCTTGGCGATGAGGTGAGCCACGACAGACTCGGCACGGCGTTGCGAGAGGCGCTCGTTGTACTCGTTGCGTCCCTTGTAGTCGCAATGGGCGCCCAACTCGATGACTACGTTGGGATTGTCCGTTAGAAGGCGTACCAGTACGTCGAGTGCCACCACGGAGGAGTCGGTGAGTGTGGCCGAGTCGAACTCATAGAAGATGTTGTCGATGAGCACGGGGCGCGTGATGCTTGACAGGGGGAACTGCAGGGTGTACTCGCGGTCCTGGTCGGTGCTGTCGGCCGTAATCTCCTGCATGTAGTTGAGGTAACCCTTGCATGAACCGAGGAGCACATAACTTGCTCCGGGGGTGATGCGTTTGGTGAACGAACCATCGGTCTTCGGACTCAACTTTTCATTGGTTCCGTCGTTGCCAATAAGATATATGGTGCCTTCGGGCAGTTCGTAGCCGTCCTTCTCGTATATCCAGCCCGTGAGCAGATGTACGGTCTCGGGGAGATTGAAGGAGTAGAGGTGGTCCCATCCGCGGGCATCGCCTCGGTTGCTGCTGAAATATCCGCGCATGCGCTCTCCCTCAAAGGTCATGCCGAAGTCGTCACCGGCAGAGTTCATGGGGGAGAGTAGGTTGGTCACGCTCCATCGCTTCTCCTCATTGAGGGTAGCGCAATAGATGTCGAGGCCTCCCATGCCTTGATGCCCGTCGGAGGAGAAGTAGAGGTCTCCATTGGGGCGGAAGGTGGGGAACATCTCGTTGCCCTGCGTGTTGATGGGTGTGCCCAGGTTCTCGATGAAACCATAAGCGTCGCCCTCAATGTTGACACGCCAGATATCGAGTCCGCCCATGCCGCCCGCCATGTCGGACACGAAGTAGAGCCACTTGCCGTCGGGCGATACGGCGGGGTGGGCGACCGAGGTGATGGAGTCCTTCATGATGTCGCACAATTGGGGGGCACTCCACGAGGCATCCGAGCGGGACGATTTGTAGATCTGTGCCGGGCGGGGAGCCTCGCTGTCCATGGTGCAACGGGTGAGGTACATCGTCTTATAGTCGGGGGTGAAAGCGCAGGCCCCCTCCTCATATTCGCTGTTCAGTTGGCCCTCGATGGCCTCGGGCTTCTGCCACTTGCCGTTCTCGTCCTTCACGGCCACGAAGATGTCCGGGGCTTTCACTCCCGTGATGAGGCTCTTGTCCTCGCCCAATGCCTTGTCGCGTGTCGAGGTGAAGAAGAGTTGGTCGTGCTTGTCGCTGCCAAACATGGGGGAATATTCCGAGCGGCGCGAGTTGAAGAGTGTCTCCTTTTTTACAATGTAGCGAGTGGGAGACTTCTTCCACTGGGGGGCCGTGGTGCAGGCCTTGAGACCGTTGATGGCCGTGGTGTCTGTAGGGCAGTAGGCAAGGTAAGTGGTATAGTTCGTGATGGCACTTTTGTAGTCGCCCTTCTGCAACTGAAGGTCGGCCAAATGCTTGAATACGATACTGTCGGTACAGCCGTAGCGTGCGGCATTAAGGTATGACGCCAATGCCTTGGCGTTCAGATTAATGCGGCGATAGCACTCGCCCACCATGAAGGCCCGCTCGGCACGCTTGTCCTTCTCCTTCGGGTCGGTCTTGGTGTAGGCTTTCTTATACAGTGCTCCTGCATCATAATATTCGCCCAAGGCATAACTCTGCTCGGCCTTGCGCAACACGCTCTCGGTGCCGCAACTGGTCAGTAGCAGCAACCATAGTAAAAGGAACTGTATGTGGCGATACGTGTGCATATTCTACTGTTTAACGTATGCGCGGCCTTTTTATTGTAATACTCGGCTGATAGGTTGGATATCTATAATGAAAAAGCAGCAATATAGCAGTTTATTCAAATACCCTTTTGGGCCGCGATAGTGTCATTCTGAACGGACGTGAAGATTCTCGCATCGTATGTGGCGCAGTCCAAGCGCGGGTTCCTTCATTGCGCTCAGGATGGCATAAACCTCTGGGTAAACAACTATATTATTGCCTAAAACAATGTTTCCCAAATCGGTTGACCGGCTGACCGTGTGCGCTGTATATGGTTTATGCTCAAGGAATTGACTCGGTCAGCCCCAGCTGACTGAGTTGACCATGTGCTGACTTTTCGCATCTTGTACTGGAGTGTCTGCTGGGTTGTCGCAAGAGGAGCCTGTTTTGTGTATGCATCCGCTCTTTTGTCGCCCACCGTACGCGTGGATGGTCGCGACCATTAGCGCAGATGATGGCGACCATATGCGCGTATGGTCGCCATCAATCAATAAGAAAGGTTCGTTGAGAAGTGGGGCACTATTGGTCAGCCCAGTCAACCGGGGCTGACCGTTACAACAGGATGTGAACCAGTATTTTATCATATGCTCGGTCAGCCGGTCAACCCATTGGGACAAACATGAATAGTATAGCCTTGTCGCGTGTCATTTTGTGATTTCTGTG
>JAZOPX010000166.1:0-8622 GCA_045655845.1 Bacteroidaceae bacterium | reverse complement strand
GCTATAGCGGTCTACCCTCCGGCTCGGGCGAGCAGCCCTCAAGCACCGGTATACATGACCTTGCAACTCCCGGAACGCACAGCTCAGGATGTCACCATCCCGACTGGTGGGCTCTTACCCCACCTTCTCACCCTTACCTCGTCTGAACGGGGCGGTTATTCTCTTCTACGTCGACCCTGCCGTCACCGACACCTTGCACATTAACAAGCGGGATGCTCTGTGTTGCCCGGACTTTCCTCATACTCCCCCAAGGGAGCAAGCGACAGACCGTCCAACTGCTTTCTGAGCGCGAAGATACTACAAACCAACCGAAAAAACAAAAAACTTTCATCTCAACGAGTGAAAGCCTCACAAAAGCCTGCTTCCACCCTATGGGGAAAGCCTTTTAGCGACAAAGCATGTCTCCACGAAACGAAATGCTCGAGAATCCTGTACATTTTTTTCGTAGCATAATGTAAGGCAAATCCTGCGGTTTGCTTACGCGGCTTCGAAATCGGAGGTATAGACCTCTTTGCTATCGTGGCAGATTGTCATCGATTCTCTATTTTTTTGCTAATACTTTGCATTTTTCTAATCGCCCGTGGTTGCGTTCTTTTCGTTCGCCTTGGGGATTGGGCGGAAAGAAAGCCTCCAAGGGACATTATCTTTGTTCCTTGGAGGACTTTATAAATCAAAAGTTTGGTTGTTTTGTGATATGTTTCTTATATAGAAACAAACAACTAACGTCTTTATTCTATCAAACTTATAATCTTTCGTTCTCCAGTATCCGCACGATATACTTCCACTTTCGACTTATCTTCTTTAACAAAGGTGATGCTGTCATAGATAAAAGGAATTTTCTCTTTTCTACCTCTATTTTCTCTTGAATCGTAGTCGTAAGGAATAATCCCCCATTTGTTATTGGATAATTGTTTGACAATAATGTATGCAACTTCGTCATTCTCGAACACGTGAGTATCATAAGAAACATTATCCATATCTAAGTCTTCATAAAAACTATCAAAATCACCTGTTAGCACAAAATCTTCACCAATCCATTCTTGCGCTCCATTGTACCACTCCACTTTCATAATTAACCTAATTCCCACCAAAGGCTGCGCTCCTATAACCCTAGAAGTACCTAATTTCCACTTTAGTGCTAAAGGGATATAATCCACAAGATCACTAAAGACCTTTTCATATTTTCCACGATCCTCTCCGTGATACAAATCTATTTTCCCGTTCTTGTGCGCCGCATAAGGGAACCTGTCACCACGCTCATAGCCAGAAACACTGTCATATTCGCACGGTACCACTATTTCACCTTCCACATTCTTATAGCCCCATTTCCCGTCAACACAAATAGGAAACAGCGATTGCTTCACTTTTGTGATATTGGCTGTATCCTTCTGTTCTTCATCAGTAGATTTGGGCTCGTCTTTCGCTTCGGTATCAGCAGCCACGTCAATGGTGTAATCCTCATCATACGAGTTGCGCTTCAACACCGTTATCATAATGTTGTTGCTGTCTACATTCGGCATACTCTCTCCAATGGATGCATTGATGTAAGTCGGGTCACAGACAATAAAGCGACGATTGTCTATTGTTAAGTAATCGCCCTGCACCTCTTCGTTAAAGCATACGGCTGTTGCTAAATGCCCAGGATAGTAGATGAGTGCAACGTCTAATCCCAACAAGTCGCGTACCAAGTGAGAGAATAGTATAGCACGATCTTCACAGTCGCAATAAGGATAGTGCATCGTCTCCTCGGCAAAAAAGGCACGTTCCTCTCCCCGCTGTTCTTCATCATATCCATATTCAAATGCTGTTTGCACAAAGTTGAGTAGTCGGTTGGCCGCATCGGTCTCTGTCAGCCCATTCAATCTCTCTTTTAGTACAGGATACAGGCTTTCTCTTGTCTCTTTGTCGAGTGGAGTCTGTGCATACATTGCCCAGCGTGTCATCTTGTTGTTTTCGATTTCTGAGGGCGGATAACTTGCGTAGAAAGCCAACAGGTTGCTGTTTCCATAAACCTCGGCCTGTATGTCAGGATAGCGCTTCGACTGCAATGAACGAAGCCCCGTCTGCCTCAGTTCCAAGGTCGGGCTCTGCTCCATCCAAAGCGACAGAGCCTGTTCCTTGGGGAATGATGCTTCGCAAATAAATAAGGGAGCATCGTTCTTCTCTTTCAACAGATAGTAATTATCCCCGTCAATCGTGTAGTATTTATGTCCGTATATCGTATGGCGACTTGCCACAAGGAGATAGAGGTGCTGCTTGTCGTGAGCCAAGCGCATCTTGTAGCCCGACTGACAGTAGAGATAGGCGGTCAGCAGCGTAGCCTCGTCGCTTCCTTCGCCAAAGAAACTTTCTCCCAAAGCTTGCAGCATCTGCAAATAGGCCCAGTCGCACAGTGAATGACGGATACGCAGCTCCAGACAGTCGCGTATCACATTATTATACAGTGTACTTGAACACTCTTCCCAAACCTTGGCGACAGCCTTTTCATTACAATAGGACAGATTGAAGCGATGTCTGTCGTCCAACCTAACCTGGCAAACCGTGCCATAGTACATAAACGTGAAGTACTGCTCCGTCGGCTGTGGCTCCTCTTTGACAGGGGTTATAGGTAATGGTTGGGGTATAGCCTCTGGCATCGGAACTATCGTTACGTCAGGAACCCTGTCGTCAAGTGGAGTCGTTGGAATGGGAGCACTCTCATCTTCTTCGGGACGTACCACAGGAGGTAGAATCTCTTCCTTAGGAGCAGGTATAGGCTCTGATATTAGAAATTTCCTCCAAGCCTTGCGCATAAACTCCGCATATTCACGGTTACAATCGCGACGGAAATCGCTGTAGTCTTTTACCGCTTGCCTACGAAACCCCTCATACTGTTTCTTCAAGTCATCGCTGCTCTGCGCCATTGCTATGCAAGGAAACAGACAGATTAATGCTAACAGAACACCTATACGCTGCTTCATGTGTTTTTTTATTTTTGTTCGTTTCTTATCGTTATTTGCCTTACTTCCACGGTCATCTCCTTGTCTCTTCTGCGACAACGTTCGAGCCAATTTTGAAAATCCGTAAATGGAAGCATACGAGGTAATTCGTCTTCGTCCTCAGCCTGCTCGACTACAGCATCGCTTGCCTTAGTGAATCCATTCGGTGAGAAGATGATATAGATGAAGTTTGATTCCATACCCTTGTCGCATGTCAATTTATATTCATGTACAGGAGTAGGCTCTTTCTTTGGTTTATCATTAATAGAAAAGAACACGTAGCGTTTGCCGTGTTCTACAAGCACCTTACCATCTTTATCCTCTGGATAAGGAAGTAGACAATAAGCATCGCGCTTAGTGTCAATCAGGTACACGGAGACATATCCATCGGTAGGCGATGAGAACGATAAATACAACTCGTCACCATCCTTAAATTCCGATGATTCGAACCTATCTTCCGTGCCATTGCGCAGTATCTTGGCCATAAACTCCGCTTTGGCGGCAAGAATTTCGCGTATGCGTCCCTCTACTTCCACCTTCACTACAAGCATTCCTTGTTCGTAGCTGATGTCGTACCTCGGTTCACCGATGGTCTCTATCCATTCACCCTTAACCTCACTAGCAGCAAGTGATTGAAAGTCTATAGACGATTTCCCGTCGGTATTCTCCACAAAAGTGGTATTGGCTTGTGCAACCACGGTGCCGAACTCTTCTGCAATCAGTTGTGTCTTAAGACGCTCCAAAGCCGTACGCTTGGCTTCTTCGAGCGTGACGTTTTCAGGTGGGTGGTAAGTATACTCACCACCCACCTTTTTCGTCTGCTGTGCCGACAATCCTACACAGATTATCAGCATACATAGTAGTGTTACTATGTGTCGCATTCTGTTACTTTTTTACCAACCCAACAGTTCGTCCAACTTCTTGTGCAGGTCATCACCCTTCTTCTCCAGGTCCTCACGAACGGCTTTCTTGGCTGCAGCCTTGGCCATCTCGCTGTTGTAGGCTATGCGCACGAGCACCTCCTTGTTCTTGTTGCCGAGTGTGCGGTATAGTTCCATAACGGTAATGGTGCGGCCTATGCTCTGTGATATCAGATTCTTGGCAGCCATCACACTACTAGTAATTGATGCAGCCTCTTCGGCAGGTAGCTGCTCATTGGCCACGGTGTTCTCGATGAGTGCTGTCACCTCGGTCTGTATCTGTCCGGCAAGGTTCTGCTTAGCCAACTCCAAAGCCTGCATCTTGGCTGCATCGTAGTTTTCGCCGATGCTCATAGCCTCGCCCATCAAGTATTTTGGGAAGAGGTCTTCATCGTACTCATACTGCATCATATACGACTTGTCGAGTTGTTTCTCCAAGGGCAGTGCACCGGGCACCACCTGCCAACCTTGGCGTTTCAGTTTTTTTGCCTCCTTGCGGGCGGTCTTCGAAGCCTTCTTTTCCAATTCGCTCTTCGAAGCTTTGGCCAATACCTTGCGTTCCTTTACAATCTCTCTTGTGGTCTGAGCCGATACGGTTGCTGTACCCATCATCATCAGTGCCATCAAGGCAATCATTACTTTTCTCATAATCGTTAAATTTTAATTATTAATACTATAAAGTGGGTTATTTCAATTTCATACTCTTGAGTTTTCCTGTCAATACGGCTGATGAACTCATCGAGGGAGTCTGCGGCTTGTTGTTTACCACAATGGCGTGACGGCTCACCTGCTTTTTCAAATAGGTGCCCAACTCTTCATAGCTCACATCACCCTTGCTCTCCTGCAACTTCTTCAGTAAGAAGTAGGTAAACAGCCCGTGCCCCTTCTCATCATAAGGAAATGCTGTCTCATCCTTTTGAGCAGCAGAAAACACGACAAGATTTCCCATAGGCACCTCTTCCTTGGCTGCAATGGCAATACCACGGCTCGAAGCCAACATACCCTCGCCACGTTGCGAGCCACTGAAGCAGGCATCCATAAACACAGTAACGCTCTGACTTGGCATCTTACCCAGCTCTGCATAGAGCGTCTTGAGGCTATAACCCGATTGCACATCGGTGCCCACGCCATCAACAGGTAGCAGATAGGCTGCACCTGTTGCTTCATTTGGAATTCCGTGACCAGCATAGTAAACGATGATGCGTGCATCACCCTCGTAGACTGATGCCACACGACCTAACCAATTTATCTCACTACGCATATAGTTAAGCGTAGCATTCTCGATGTAATGAATATTCGTTTCGGGTACGCCAAGTGTATTGGTGCAATATTCCTTGAATATGCATCCATCATTAATCGCATAGCGTACCTTGGACTCCGTGTTGTACTCTTCATTGGCAATAATCACAACAAACGTCTGGTCATTTACCTTTGATGACGAAGGGATGTTCATATCTACATCCACATTCACAGGCATTGCCTTCGGCTTCTTTACGGCAGGGCGAGGAGTGCTTTTCTTGGTCGTTGCCACGTTATCGGCCATCAAAGGCTCACCATCGGCATCGATGGATACAGATATATCCTTGCTCTCATCATACACGCCGTCCCCCATCGCAATACCTTCGTAGGGGAGTTGCATCATCTTCAAGTTGGGACAATGTCCGAATGCACGGTTACCAATGCTAAGTACTGAAGACGGAATATTCACATTCACGAGTGATGTGCGATAAAAAGCATACTCACCGATGTTCTGCACCGTACTCGGAATATTTACATAACTAAAGTTAGTGTATCCCGCAAATGCCGCACGCCCGATAGATGTCACGGTGTAATTGCTGCCATGTATCACTACTGTTTCGGGAATGTCTAGTGTATTTGTCCCTTTCTTGGGAAGTTTGTTGATGCGGCGCGACTCCATGTACATAGGGAATTCACGGTCATCGATACGATAGTTGTAATCGCAAATCTCTGCAGTCATCGTCTCTCTGTTGTAGTTGACGAAGAAGGTTGTACCCTCAATTTGTACGGATTGTTGTGCTAATGCAGTACCAACCAACGAAATGAAAATAAATAATAAGAGGTATTTTTTCATATTTTGCCAATCTTTAAATGATTAAAATGTATATGTCAGTCCCAATGTCGGAAGGAAGCCACCAGCCTCCATCAAGTATAATGGAGCTTCTAAATTCATCGCCAAATGGTATCCTAATCTATAAGTAAGTCCAAAACCTAATTTAACTCCACCAGCAACGTCTGAATAATAATAATGACCTTCACCGACTCCGAATAGTACTCCACCAATCGCATAAGGGCGCAATCTTCTTGGTTGATTAAAGAAGTAGTGAACATCGGCTGCAATGAGACAATAAACGGCTTCACCGTAGTCGCGATAAGATCCCCTATAATAAGTTGCCCCATAAAGCCCAAGAGAACAAGACAATCGAACCTGGTCGCTCAAATGTCTTTGATAATTCAAATAGGTATTTATGGTCATTTTCTCTTCAAAAGTCGTACCTACCCCAAGATTCACACCAATACCTTGCATTCCCTTCTGAGCAAATCCATAAAGAGGGAGCACAAGCAACAAACTTAACAATAATCTTTTCATACCTAACTTATATATTTATTAATTAAAATGTATATGTCAGACCTAATGCGGGCATAAAATACATATCTAGGTTAGTCATGTTTAATGGTAACTCTAATTGTATCGCAAAATGATACCCGAACCTATAATCGAGTCCAAATCCTAATTTCAATCCAAAATTATAGCCAGTTGGAAGATATTCTCCACCATCACCAAAGCCATATGACAATCCACCTATTATATAAGGGCGCAAGCGCTTTGGCTGATAAAGAAAATAATGAGCATCGGCAGCCAACTGGCAATAGGTGGCTTTGTCATAAGATTGATGCCAGTCGTAAGTGGCTTGAAAAAAGCCTAGAGATGGGACCAATCTAAACCTGTTGTTTAAGTGTATTTGATAATTGAGACATGGATTGATGGTTGGATTTTCATGAAGAATTCCATTTCCCCATCCTAATCCTAATCCGAAATTCACACCAACTCCCTGCATCCCCTTTTGGGCAAACCCATAAAGAGGGAGCACAAGCAATAGACTTAATAATAACTTTTTCATACTGCGCACATTTACTTAATCTGTTAATAATTTCATATCCACTCTATGAAAAAGCAATAGTGAAGCTGTATCCTAAGCCTCGGGCATAAAGAGAGCGTAGACGCATCTTTATGTCCTTTCGTTACTGAGGTCTTAGGATACCCGACAATGAAAAAGATAAGATGAGCCTACGCTACACGCAGGCATCTGCATCTTATTCTAACATCATTGTCATTGAAAGTTCCTAAGTTTCAGTAACGATATAGAATAATAGCAAACGCTAATATTTTCCCACAAAGTAACTGCAGCCGAACGCTATCGGCATACAATTGGTGCAAAAGTAGTAAATAATTCTTAATTACCGATTCTGTATGTGGAATTTTTTTATATCTCCCGCTTTGCTTACAGCGAATACGACAACAGAAATGGTTGGCTTGTGAACAGAATAGCCCTATATGGTAATGTTCCTGAAATCAGCTGACCAGCTGACCGATGCTACACAATGCGCATATTCACAATACCTTATATCGGTCAACTCGGTTGGCTGGGGTTGACCATAGGCTGGCACCAAGAGGCAGGTGTTTCTTACCTCGTGGATGAGGTGTGTTTAGGGTGCATGGGGAGATTCTTTATGGTCAGTAGCAGGTCAACCTTGGTCAGCTGGGATGGCCAGTATAAATAGGTGTTAACCAAAATATTACACTATTAAAGTCAGCTGGTCAGCTGATTCTGGGAATGTGTTTGTATATGGGGAAAGCGTACAATATTCCACCTGGAGTGTAGAGGGTATGTCGACATCGATTCATTTTTCTCCGGAATTGGGCCTACCGTTTTCCCAAAAAGGGTATACTGTTTTCCAAAAATGGGTCTACCCAATTTTCGTGATGGGTCTATCCATTTTTATTCGTGGGCCTACCCATTTTTGCGGGTATGTAGTTTCCTGATTTAGATTGTCAGTTTTTAGGATTATTCCTACAATAGGTTTACACGATTTTGTCTTATTCCTATACTGGATTGACTGGGACAGGCACAAGGCCGGCCTCTACGATGACGCTCGTCTTGCCCTACAAAAAAACTCGCGCAGGGCTACACGGGAAAAAATCCACAAAGGGATCTTCTGAAACGGACAAAGGCTTTTTTTTAATCAGAGAGCTGCAATAAATCTATCGGACAAAGAGATTTTCTGAAACGGACAAAGGCTTTTGCTTCGAGTTTCGATTGTCTCATTGAAAAAAATACGCTAACTTTGCGTTTAGTTTGTTATAGAGGTATGAACAAAGTTGAACTCAAGATACAAGACCTGTTGCAGAAGGCGTCGAACGACAAGTTCTACATCGCCCTGCTCCGCGAGAAGGAGGGTACGCGCAGTCTGCCCATCCTCGTGGGTCTGCTCGAGGCGCAGGCTATCGCCATGTATCTGCGTGAGGTGGCTACCGATCGTCCCATGCTGCACGACCTCTTGGCGGGTATGGCCGATGCCTTTGCCATCACCATCCGTGAGGTGTTGATACATAAGGTGAAGGCGGGTGTGTTCTACTCCTATCTCGTATGTGAGCAGTATGGGCAGACGGTCAACGTCGATGCCCGCACCTCCGATGCCTTGGC
>JAZOPX010000165.1:0-3169 GCA_045655845.1 Bacteroidaceae bacterium | reverse complement strand
TCGGGGATAATCTTCACGGTCAAGGGTTGCTCGTAACCTATAGTATAATTCTGCAGTACGCTGTTGTCGGCAGCCAATACGATGTCACCATTGAGCTGTGATGCGTTTACGGTTACCTTGTCGCCATGTACATCAAGCATGAGGTCTACGATGCCACCGCCATCAGAGATTATCGTGTTGCCTCCTGCAGGATTGATGCTGTTCCAGTCTACCTTGTAGCGCATGCGATAGAAACCATTGGGAGTACCTGCAGGTACAGTGAACTGGGGCACACCGCCGCCGATGGTATTACCATTGTTTGTTGTCGAACCATCGCTCTTGTACCAAGTGTCACCAATCTGTACGGCACTATAACTAACAACATCGCTACCCTCAGCTGGCGTACCATTGTCGTTGAGGGCATCCTTGAACAGACCGTCGTTGCCCCAGTCTACATATACGTACGCGCTCATCCAGGCACCCTTATAGTTGAATGTAGGCTGTACCTGTGCGCCGGCAGTAGTAGAGAATACACTGGTTGTGGTGTTGTTTGAGTACAGCTTACCGCTACGTGGTGTTGCTGTGTAGCTCTTTTCATTAGATGTGAGTCCCACACTGTTGATGGCGCGGTCACTACGTGTCATGTCTGCTTCTTCATCGTAAGTGAGCGCATACTTTTCAGTTGTGAAGCGCTTGTCGGGGTTGTTGTCCACTACGATTTCGTCAAAGTAGGCCACCCAGTCGCTTTCGTCGGCATGGGGTGAACGTACGTCGGGGACGATGATGAGTGAGTAGATGTCGATACCGCTATTTTCGTTCTCTTCCTTCGAGTATGAAAAGCCCTTGAAGCTAACGACGATATCTTGCCATCCCGCTTGCGGCTTCACGTTGGTATTGGTAACTGCCCAGAATTGCTCTTCCTCGCCAGTTTGCCAGCTCCAGCTCTCCTCGAGGCGCTTGCCGAGACCGATGACCATCATGCGGCTGTTGGCAGGTTTGTCCTTGAGGTAGGTCATCACGTGGATGTATTGCAGCTGTTTGGTCATGCGGATAGGCTCCTTGAGGTCGATGCGTACGCCATAGGTGTTGCTTCCATGGAGGCTGCGTTGGAATGCCACTACCTTACCTGTAGCGTTGGGTGCTGTGCCCAGTACGGCATCTACCTCGGTGTCGGGGTTAGATGCTACGGCAGCGTTGCCTTGCAGTGCTCCTGTACGGAAGGGGCTCTTCTCCCATGAGTCATATACGCTGATAGCCTTGTAATCGTCGCTATCGAATGTAATCTTGGTCTGTGCCTGTGCGGTGAGTCCGAAAAACATCAACGCAGCAGAAAGGATGATATTCTTTTTCATAAGTTTCTGTTCTTTTAAATGGTTAGTGTTGATGTTTCTATTAATATACGTTCAAATTAGAGAGCAGAGGACATGCGCGGCTATCCAGGATGGTGATGCGCAGCTGCTTGGCCTTGTAGCCATTGCCGTAGCTCTCGTTGGTCTTACCGTTGAGGGGGATGATGCGCTTGTAGCCTACAGTGGTGGTCTGCATCACGGGGCACAGCTCTGTCCATTCGGTGCCATCGGTAGTGTACTCGATCTTGAAGTCCTTGATGCGCTGACCCAGCTTGATGGGCTCCTGCATCACGAGGTAGCGGATTACCTGTGGTTCATCCCAGGTGAGGGTGATGGTAGCGTCGAGGTCGCCATCGTTGGTACCCCAGTAGGTCTCCTTATTACCGTCGGTGAGGTTGGTGGCTTCATATTTGCCGCCAGTGCGGGTATCGCTCACCTCGATGGTGGCACTCTGTGCATAGTCGGTAGCTGCGGTGGTCTCATCGAGTCCATATACGGGTACTGCAAGACGCTCGTGGAGCATACGGCCCAGCTTGACGAGTTCGTTCACGGTCTGCTCGGGAAGCACGCCATACTGGTCGGGCGGGCAGTTGAGGATGAGTGTGGCGTTGCGGCCTACGGTCTCGAGATACATCTGGAACAGGCGCTCGGCACTCTTCATCGACTCGCCCTGATGCCAGAACCAACCATTATTGGTGGCCTTGGCATCGCTCTCGCCGGGGTTCCAGAACCATCCGTTGATGTCGCCCTCTTCGCGTACGACGGTTTCAGAGAGGTAGTCGGTCATGGCCCAGTCGGTCTCACCGGCATAGCCTGATTCGTTACCGATCCAGCGGGCTTCGCCACCTACACCCCACATCACACAGTTGGGGGCAATGCGATGTACACGGGCACGGAGGTTGGGCACGTCATAGTAAATCTCGGGGTCTATGTCGCGATTGCCACCCTCGCCACCATAGTAGCCGTCACCACCACGAGCACCGTCAAACCACATCTCAAATTGGTCAGAGCCATACTCAGCCAGCTCCTCGCACTGCTTGAGGAACACTTCGGTCACGTAGGTGTCTTTACCATAATGAGCCGAGTTGCGGTCCCACGGAGAGATGTAGAAGCCATACTTCATGTCGTGCTTCTTGCTGGCTTCGGCAAACAGTTGGGGGATGTTGGCTACGGGGCCAAACTCACCACCCGAGTTCTTGATGCTATGCTCGGTGGTCTTGGTGGGCCACAAGCAGAAGCCGTCGTGGTGCTTTACCACGGCGATACCGCCACGCATACCGGCAGCCTTCACAGAGGTCACCCACTGCTCGGGGTTGGGCATAGCCTTGGGGTTGTAGATTTTCTCGTTTTCGTCACCAAAGCCCCATTCCTTACCGGTGAAGGTGTTCATGCCATAGTGGAAGAAGGCATAAAATTCGGTCTCGTTCCAAAGGATTTGTCTTTCATGAGGTACCGGATGACATGGAGCGGGCACATTGTCGGGGTTAGCCAACTCCTGCTGCACCAATTGGAACTCTTGTGCAAAGCTACATGCCGGCATCAAGAGGCCAATGAGTAAAGTCTTGATTTTCATAATGATGATTGTTTAATTAGTGAGTTTTTCTTGCTATTATTATTATTATTATTATTATTATTATTGCGCGAAGTTAGGAAAAAAGTTCTAAAAAACAAAAAGAAAAGCCCCACTTTGTGAGGCTTTCCCTGTGATGTTGTATAGGGTGGGGGAGATGCGGAGTTACTCGCCCTCCTTCTCTTCGAGTGCCGCTATCTTCTTCAGCACGAGCTGGGCATCGGCTTTGAGTTTCTCCATCTTGCGTTGCATCTCGGCCACGAGGCTGTTG
>JAZOPX010000164.1:0-6823 GCA_045655845.1 Bacteroidaceae bacterium | reverse complement strand
GACGTGAACAAGGTGCCCAAGACCGCCGTTACCGTAGGTGTAGGTACCGTGATGGATGCCAAGGAGGTACTCATCCTCGCCAACGGCCACAACAAGGCTCAGGCACTCTACCACGCCGTAGAGGGTTCTATCACACAGATGTGGACCATCAGTGTACTCCAGCTTCACCCCCACGGCATCATCGTATGTGACGACGCCGCTACCGTAGAGCTCAAGGTAGGTACCGTAAACTACTTCAAGGATATCGAGAAGGATAACCTCTAAGGAGTGAAGAACTAAAGGTGAAGAGTGATGAACTCTCGCTTTAGCGCTTTTAAGAAAAAGAAGAAAAGCCCACCAATCGGTGGGCTTTTTCTTTGATGTATGTAGTAGGTACTTGTGTTAGGGTTTGAGCAAGATTGCTAATATCCTCCTGTGGAGATGGTATAATGAAACGAAAGAACTCGCACCCATAAGGTACGAGTTCTTCTTTATCTGTTTGGCAACGTGTTGAATTGCCAAATAAATCAGGATTAGTTGTTCTCGGGACGGAGCTTGCGAACAACGGCACCAGTCTGCCACATCTCGCTCTCGCGGAGTGCACGGAGTTCCTCTTCGAGCTTCTCGCGGTAGTCGGGCTTAGAGTTGCTGTCGATAGAGATCTGAGCCTCGTTACCGGTCTTCACGCTCTCATAGAGCTGCTCCATAACGGGCTTGATAGCATCGTGGAACGGACCCATCCAGTCGAGCGCACCGCGCTGAGCGGTAGTAGAGCAGTTTGCATACATCCAGTCCATACCGTTCTTGGCGAAGAGGGGCATGAGTGACTGTGTGAGCTCCTCAACAGTCTCGTTGAATGCCTCAGAAGGTGTGTGGCCATTCTCACGGAGTACCTCGTACTGAGCGAGCAACAAGCCCTGGATAGCACCCATGAGTGAACCGCGCTCACCAGTGAGGTCTGAGTATACCTCGCGCTTGAAGGTGGTCTCGAACAGATAACCTGAACCTACGCCGATACCCAGTGCGATACAACGCTCGAAAGCACGACCTGTAGCATCCTGGAAGATAGCGTATGAAGAGTTCAAACCACGACCTTCGAGGAACATGGTGCGGAGTGAGGTACCTGAACCCTTAGGAGCGATGAGGATAACGTCTACGTCAGCGGGAGGAACGATGCCTGTGCGCTCTTTGTAGGTCACAGCAAAGCCGTGTGAGAAGTAGAGAGCCTTACCAGGAGTGAGGTACTTCTGGATTGTGGGCCAGCAAGCAATCTGAGCAGCGTCAGAGAGCAATACCTGGATGATGGTAGCGCGCTCGCAAGCCTCCTCGATGCTGAAGAGAGTCTCACCGGGTACCCAACCATCGGCTACGGCCTTATCGTATGTCTTACCGGCACGCTGACCAACGATCACGTTGAAACCGTTGTCGCGGAGGTTGAGTGACTGGCCGGGGCCCTGTACACCATAACCGATAACAGCGATGGTCTCGTTCTTCAATACCTCGCGTGCCTTCTCCAAGGGGAATTCGTCTCTAGTAACGACGGTTTCTTCTACACCGCCAAAATTCATTTTTGCCATAATCTTTAAGTTTTTAAGTTTATGAGTTTATATATGTTTTACGTTTTTATGACCACTTGCCCGCTCGGCAATACGATGCAGGCATATACTGCTCTTGCGATGCTGCGTGGTTATTAGTTCTTTAGTTTCTTCAGATATTCGTTCACGTGCTCTGCGGTGTCTCGTGTCACGGCGATGCGTCCCGAACTTACATACTGCAGTACGCAATCGAAGGTGTCGAGTTCTGTGCGTAGGGCGATGATCTCGTCTGTTACGCCCGTTTTCTCTACCACGGCATACACGGCATTGGCCTCCATGATACGAGCGCCATAGCGACGTATGGTCTTTGATATGAGCGGGTTGTCCAATAATTTGGGAGTTGAGACCTTGAGCAGCGCTACCTCCAGCATGAAGATTTCGTTGTCCAGGTAATAGTGTGCCTGAAGGACATCAATCTTCTTCTCGATCTGTTTGGTCACCTTTATCATCGTGTCCTCATCGCTCCACGCCGTGATGGTATAGCGGTGAACGCCTTTGATGGACGAAGCCGATGCGTTGATGCTCTCGATGTTGATTTGTCGGCGAGTAAACACTGCGGTAATCTGGTTGAGCAGACCGGCAATGTTCTCTGAGTGAACAATCAAGGTATATAGTTTCTTTTCCATTTGATTATACAATATTAACAGTCACTTGCATTCATCATCATCACGTTTACGGCACCGCCCGGAGGGGTCATCGGCATCACATTCTCACCTTGCATGATGGCGGCTTCGAGCAGGAAGGGACCATCGGTGGTAAGCATGGTGTTGATGGCGTCGGCGAGGTCAGCGCGGTCAGTCACGGTGAGTGACGGTATGCCATATGCCTCTGCAATCTTCATGTAGTCGGGATTGACCATCGGGGTGAATGAGTAGCGCTTACCGAAGAAGAGTTCCTGCCATTGGCGTACGTTGCCCAGATAGTTGTTGTTGAGCAGAATCATCTTCACGGGTGCGCCTGTCTCCATGATGGTACCAAACTCCTGGATGCTCATCTGTATACCGCCATCGCCCATAAAGAGACATACGGTACGGTCGGGGGCTCCGAAGGTGGCTCCGATGGCTGCGGGGATGCCGAAGCCCATGGTGCCGAGACCACCTGAGGTGATGATGCTGCGCTTTTGAGTGTATTTGAAGTAGCGGGCCGACATCATCTGGTTCTGTCCCACGTCGGTGACGAGGATGGCCTTGTTACCTGATGCCTCGCTCACGGCACGGGCTACCTCGCCCATGCGCAATGCACCCTCTTCAGGGTGTATGGCCTCGCGGATGACCTCGTTGTACTCCTTCTCTTCGTAGGGAGCGAAGCTGTCAATCCATTCGGTGTGCTTGGCTTCGTTGATGGCTGCGGTGAGTTGTGCAAGAGTGCTCTTGCAGTCGCCCAATACGGCTACGTCGGCATGTACGTTCTTGTTGATTTCGGCAGGGTCAATATCGAGGTGGATCACTTTGGCCTGCTTGGCATAGGCATCAAGACGGCCCGTTACGCGGTCGTCAAAACGCATACCTACGGCGATGAGCAGGTCACACTCGTTGGTCTTCGTGTTAGGACCGAGGTTGCCGTGCATACCCAACATGCCCTTGCGCAAACGATGGCCATGGGGCAGGGTAGAGAGTCCCAGCAGGGTGCAGCCTACGGGGATGTCGGCTTTCTCGACAAAGGCGCGTAGTTCCTCGGTGGCGTTGCCCAGTTCAACACCCTGGCCTGACAACACCAGAGGACGCTCGGCTGCATTGATAAGTGCTGCTGCTTCGGCAATACTCTTGGGGTCGGTTTCGGGTACGGCGATGTAGCCGCGATCTACGTCGATGGTGGCGGGCTGGAAATCAACCATTCCGACTTGTGCGTTCTTGGCAAAGTCGAGTACTACAGGGCCAGGGCGGCCTGTTCCTGCGATATGGAAGGCGCGGGCTACTGCCCAAGCGATATCCTCGGGACGACGTATCTGGTAACTCCACTTGGTGATAGGTTGTGTCACACCCACGAGGTCGACCTCCTGAAAAGCATCGGTGCCGAGGAATCCTGCGGCTACCTGTCCTGCAATGACTACGATAGGAGTGCTGTCGAGCATGGCATCGGCCACACCTGTTATGGTATTAGTGGCACCTGGACCACTGGTGACGATGCATACGCCTACCTTACCTGACGAACGTGCATAGCCTTGTGCGGCGTGTGCTGCACCCTGTTCGTGGCGCACGAGTACTTGCTTGAAATCATTCTGATGGTCAAACATGGCATCAAACACGGGCATAATACTACCTCCAGGGTATCCGAACACGGTGTCTACCCCTTCGTGGATGAGCGCTTGCATGAGGGCTTCTGAACCTGTAATCATAATATGTAACTACCAAAAAACCTTTCTCCGCGAGTGAGAAAGGTGTTTTTCAATGTTTTAAACTAATACCTATGATTCTCACGTCTATTCCACAGTAGCGGATAGAATGTCAATAAGGACCACGTGTAGAATCATGCTATTTTTCATTTTTTCTCGCTGTTTAGGCTGCAAATGTAAACAGAAATTCCCGTATGTGCTAATAAAATATAATCTTTTTTTTGCGGTTTTGTGTGTTTTTGTTTACGGATTCTGTCTACAAGTGGACAAGATTGAGAGAAACCACGGATTGCGTGTAAGCAATCCGTGGTCAAATTGTTAGTCAATCAAACGTATGGCACCCTTGTCGGCCGAGCTCACGAGTGAGGCATAGGCCTTGAGGGCTTTGGATACCTCGCGCTTGCGAGTCACGGGGGTCATGGGGCGTGCAGCCAACTCTTCATCGCTGAGGCGCACGTTGATGGTGCGGCCAGGGATATCGATGTCGATGATGTCGCCCGTCACGATCTTGCCGATATTGCCTCCTGCGGCAGCCTCGGGTGAGATGTGCCCGATACTGAGACCTGATGTGCCGCCTGAGAAGCGGCCATCGGTGATGAGGGCACAGGCCTTGCCTAGATGTTTGGACTTGATGTATGAGGTGGGGTAGAGCATCTCCTGCATACCGGGGCCTCCCTTGGGACCTTCGTGGGTGATGACTACTACGTCGCCTGCTACGATGTCGCCACCGAGGATACCCTCAACGGCAGCGTCCTGTGAGTCGTAGACCTTGGCAGGACCCGAGAACTTCCAGATGCTCTCATCGACACCTGCAGTCTTCACCACACAGCCATCTTGGGCGATATTACCTTTGAGTACGGCGAGTCCGCCATCCTTGGAGTAGGCATGCGCGAGGTCGCGGATGCAACCCTCGGCACGGTCGGTGTCGAACTCTTTATAGTAGGTCTCCTGCGATCCCATCACATTGCTGAACTTGCGGGCGGGAGCACTGGCATAGATGCGCTGTACGTCTGAGTGTGAATTGTTGAATATGGAGTATCGCTCAATGGCTTCGGCGAGGGTGAGTCCATCTGCACGCTTTAGCGTAGTGTCGAGAAGATTGCCCTTGGCCAACTCGCCCATGATGCCGAGGATGCCGCCAGCACGGTTCACGTCCTCGATGTGGAACTTCTGTGTCGTGGGAGCCACCTTGCAGATGCAGGGCACGCGGCGTGAGAGGGCGTCGATGTCATCCATCGTGAAGTCCACGCCAGCCTCATTGGCTACGGCGAGGAGGTGGAGCACGGTGTTGGTAGATCCACCCATGGCAATGTCGAGCGTCATGGCGTTGAGGAAGGCTTCGCGGGTAGCAATGCTCTTGGGAAGCACGCTCTCGTCTCCCTCATTATAATATTTATAGGCATTCTCCACGATGAGGTGGGCAGCCTGCTTGAAGAGTTCGATGCGGTTCTTGTGGGTGGCCACGATGGTGCCATTGCCAGGAAGGGCAAGACCGATGGCCTCGTTGAGGCAGTTCATCGAATTGGCTGTGAACATGCCTGAGCAACTACCGCAGCCAGGACATGCGCAACACTCGATGGCGGCTACCTCCTCGTCGCTCACGCTCTCGTCGGCCGATTTGATCATTGCGTCGATGAGGTCGAGATGTTGGCCATTCAGGTCGCCAGCCTCCATGGGGCCGCCTGACACGAATATGGTGGGGATATTCAGACGCATCGATGCCATGAGCATACCCGGAGTGATCTTATCACAGTTGCTGATGCAGACAAGGGCATCAGCCTTGTGGGCGTTGCACATATACTCTACGCTGTCAGCGATGATATCTCGTGAGGGCAATGAATAGAGCATGCCGTCGTGCCCCATGGCAATACCATCGTCAATGGCTATGGTGTTGAACTCTGCGGCATAGCAGCCCAGAGCTTCGATCTCCTTCTTTACGATTTGTCCAATCTCGTGCAAGTGAGTGTGTCCGGGTACGAACTGGGTGAACGAGTTGGCTATGGCAATGATAGGTTTGCCCATCATCTCACGTTTCATGCCATTGGCAATCCACAAGGCACGGGCTCCCGACATACGGCGACCCTCGGTGCTGGTTGCGCTTCTTAATGCGTGCTTCATATTTCAATCTTTTTACTAATTACTAAACAATCAGATAATCTATCACGGATGTTCCGCCACTTTAGGCGAAATTCCCGCAAATGTAGAGAGTTTTTTTTGTTTCTGCCAAGATTTTGTTTGCTTTTTTTACAAGTTGATGTGTTTCGCACAAAAACATCTAAAGTACTGTCTTTTTTTGCTGGATAATTTCATAGTTTCATAGAAATACGTTACCTTTGCTCTGTTAATGGGCATAGTGTACCTATTTTAGAATGGACTATAACCAAAATAACATATTTTTACTACCTTAATAATTATTAAAAATTATGAGCGAAAAAAGAGTTTACTTATTCGGTAACGGTAAAGCCGAAGGTAAGGCAGACATGAGAAATCTGCTCGGTGGTAAAGGTGCCAATCTGGCTGAAATGAACCTGATTGGTGTACCCGTTCCTCCTGGTTTTACCATTACTACAGACACTTGTAACGATTACTATCGTTTGGGCAAGGCTGAGGTTGTTGAGTTGTTGAAGGACGACGTGCACGCTGCTGTGGCACACGTTGAGACCTTGATGAACTCTAAGTTCGGTGATGTAGAGAACCCCTTGTTGGTTTCTGTACGTTCAGGTGCTCGCGCTTCAATGCCTGGTATGATGGATACTATCCTCAACCTCGGTTTGAACGACGAAGTAGTTGAGGGTATGGTACGCAAGACCGGCAACGCACGCTTTGCTTGGGACTCATACCGTCGTTTCGTACAGATGTACGGTGACGTAGTATTGGGCATGAAGCCTGTTAACAAGGAAGACATCGATCCGTTCGA
>JAZOPX010000163.1:0-17759 GCA_045655845.1 Bacteroidaceae bacterium | reverse complement strand
AAGGCGCGTACGCCAAGGTCGTACATCCACTCCAACTTCTGCACAGAACTGTTGAGGTCGGCCTCAGTCCACTGGATGTCGCCACCGGGGTGCATAGCCCATACGAAGTCGACCTTGTTCTGGGCTGCCGCCTTGGCGAGTTCGCTGATGCGGGCTGCCTCAGCCTCGGGATAGGCCTCGCGCCACTGGTTGCGGTGATAGGGGTCGTCCTTGGGACCATAGATGTATACGTTGAGTTTGTTCTTTCCGTAGAAGTCAAACTGGCGGAGGCGGTCCTTGTGGCTCCAAGGATTGCCATAGAAGCCCTCTACCACACCACGCTCAAGCACATCGGGCCAGTCTTTCACCTCGGCCTGCTTCATCTTGGGTTGTGAGGCCATCTGCAAGAGGGTCTGCACACCATAGTAGGTACCCGCCTCATCGGCACCGGCAACCACAATCTGGTCAGCACCGACGTGGATATAGTATCCCTCCACCTTGTCGGGGATCTGCTCGGCATAGGCACTCACAGCCTCATCGCCACGTTCACCGATGATGACAGACAGGCCCTTACCCTCAGCAAAGGCACCACGCAACAAGGCCACAGCATCAGCGTCGGCCTCATCGGCACCTACAAGAACGATGCTCTTGGGGGTATTGAAGGTCTCCTCACCCCATGCAATCTCCTGCGGAGCAGGCGACAGAGTAGGTGTTGCATACTGACTCTGGCAAGACTGCAAGGTCATAGTACAGGCAGCAGACGCACAAAGGGTCGCTACGAAAGAAAAGATTGTTCTGTTTTTTTTCATAATATCACTCGATTATTTAGTTTGCTCTCTGTATATTGACGGCGTCGTCGCAAAATAGACTTTGAAGACTTTGCTGAAATACTGCGCGTCGGGGACACCTACCTGCACACACACCTCTGAGATGGGAAGATCTGTCGTGCGCAACAACTCGGCAGCACGTTCCATACGGCACTTACGGAGATAGTCATTGGGCGACATGCCGGTCAGCTCGCGTACCTTGCGATAGAAGTTGGTGCGACCTATGCCAAACTGGGCCGCAATGATGTCAATGTTCAAGTTCGGGTTACGCAAGCGGGTATCGACTATGCGCTCCAACTTGCGACAGAAGCGTTCGTCCTCTTTGCTGAGCTCGACCTCTTGGGTCGGCGCTTCGGTAACAGTAGCAACATCCGCCTGAGGCGACTCTACCGGTGCCTGGGGAGTATCAGTCTGAGACTCTTCGGTCATGGATGCCTCAACGACGGCTGCCAACTCATCAGACACGGCAGGAGACTCCTCCACCTGTGAGCATTCCGTAGCGTCAGGCTCCTCCTGAGAAGCTGTCTCTTCTGTCACTGGCACCTCCTCATTCTCGGCAAACCACGCAGAGAACAGGTCAGTAGGTATAGCCGGACGGCGCTCATTGATAGGTTGCTTGTGGGGCTTGAGGTTTTCAACCTGATACGTTTCGCTCAAGAGAGTCTCGACAGCAGGTTCCTCGGCTAAAGGCTCCTCGACATCCTCATTCTCGAAGGGATGAGCCGACTCATCGTCCTCTATCGGTGCTATCGGCTCCACAGCCTCCTCCGTTGCAGCCATTTCATCTGCGGGAATCTGAATCTCTTCGGTAGGAGCGAGAGCCTCCTCTGAGGAGGTTTCGGCAGGCTCCTCCGATACGTCATCGCAGGCCTCGGGAGCATTTTCCACCAGCTCCTCTGCAATGGGGGTTACTGAATCCACAAGTGGCTCTACAGCCTCTCCTGCGATGGGGAGCTCCTCTACGGGATTCTCTGCCAACGGTGTTGTGGGCTTACTTGCGGTATGCAACATACGTGCCAGATTGGCCTCCTCGTAGCGCATCATACGCATCGTTTCCCGCAAGTCCTCACACTGCTTTTTGAGTACAGTCACTTCACGGGACTTGAGAAAGAACAACGTGGCCATGACCACGAGCAGAAGCAACAACAAGCACCCGATTGCAATCCAAGCAACGGGAAGCGAACTCATCAAGATAAATGCACAATACCTCATTATGAAAAAAGTATGTGCAAATATAACATGATTT
This sequence comes from Bacteroidaceae bacterium, assembly GCA_045655845.1. Classification (GTDB taxonomy): domain Bacteria; phylum Bacteroidota; class Bacteroidia; order Bacteroidales; family Bacteroidaceae; genus UBA1189. Next base: position 15,707 of record JAZOPX010000163.1, on the reverse strand, counting down.
TACCGTCTAAACAAAAAAACTTAATGAATCTAAAAAAAAAGAGAGGTAAATAGAACATGCAATCACTAAATCATCTACCTTTGCGGGAGAAGAAACAACTTTATTATTAATCACATCTTTTTTTCTATGAAAAAACTTTTTACTCTTGTCATGCTGATGACCATGTTTTCATCACGCATTCAGTGTTTGCACAGGAGACGGCACAGCCTGAGGAGAAACCCATCCTCACATTCGCCTGTCTATCAGACCTGCATTCGCAGCAGACACTTATCAGCGGTAGTGTGGAATCTGTCAGACTCCGCGGAACTATCCAGAAAACCTTAGACTCAATCAAGCACGAGGAGAACCTGGACCTTATCGTTTTGGGTGGAGACTACCTGAGTGACGTAACCATCTCGTACCAGAATTATCTGCGTACACGAGAACTGCTTGTCGAGGCCACTCGCAACACCTTCCCCGAGGGTGCGAAGACACCGGTCATCTACATCAATGGTAACCACGAGTATGAGGTGGCCAACTTTGACAATGTACCCAAGAACTACAATGCCGGTGACTACTACAGCGTCCCCATGAAGACAGACATCGGTGCTCTTGCCGACGAGGACTGCTTCTATGAGATGGCCGCCAACGGTTCTTCAGACCCCGTCAAGCTCTTGGCAGCCTACCACTACGTGATCAAGGGTTTCGACTTCGTGGTACTGAACACCGGCAAGAACTTCTTCAGAGGTGCATGGAACTACACCTATTCTGAAGAGTCAATAGAATGGATCGGCAAGAAGCTGGAAGAGATCTATGCAGAGAATCCCAACAAGACTGTATTCTTCTTGATCCACATCCCATTCGGCGACTCTAACAGCATCAGTTCGGCAAGCAAAGGTATGACAGAAGACTGCGCAGAGCTACTGAAGCCCATCTTGGCCAAATACCCCAACTTGATTATGCTCTATGGCCATGACCATGGCAAAGACACCGCCTACATCAGAACGAACACGGCTCAGCGCGTCACCCAATACGACAGCAACGGCAACAAATGGGTAGCACCCGTAGAGGAAGAGGAGGGCGTCACCACCTCTTACGCTGTAAGGAATGCTGCAGACGGCAAGTACCTCAGCTTTGACCCCTCTACCAACCTGACAATGTCAGAATCAAGCGTAGTGGCTACCGTAGATATTGCATCTTCTGCAAACGGCACCTACTTCATCGCTTTCCCTGACGGCACTAACACACGTTATGTATCAAGCGGTACAGGTGGAAGATTCTCCGGCAATGTTAGTCAAGGAGACAACACTAACCTTTACCTCTACAAGGTAGAAGACAGCAAAGCAGCATCAGGCACAGCAAAAAGAGTGGATAAGGTCGAGAACAATGGAGCATACCTGATTGTCACCGTATCAAGCAAAAGTGGCTACTACATGCTTACCAACGAGCCCTACGGTGAGGGAGCGAGTTTGAGACTTGTCGGCACCAAGGTTTCCGACAATCTTCCGGGCGAAGAGCTTGCGTTCGAGAATGCAGGGAACTACTCTCCTGTATGGATCTTCGAGGCAGAAGCTGAAGAAGAGGAGGCGCCAGCGGTTTACAACATCCAGAACTACAGCACCGGCAAGTATCTCGGTTTCAACAGTTGCAATATGGCCAATACCGACGAAGCCTCATCAGTAGCTACATTCACCGCATTGGAGAATGGCGCCTTCAATATCCACCTCAGCAACTTCGTCGCATCGTTGAACAACCCCTACGTGTATTGCGGTTCAAGCGGTCGTTTCTCTGGCAACAAAGATCCTCAGAACGCATCTTCGCAAATCATGGTATTTGAAGTTGAAGATCCCGCTGCGGCAACAATCACAGCAACCAAGGCTACAGCGATCACCGCAGGAAAGACCTATCTATTTGTAGGTCTCAAGAGTGAAAAATACTACGCACTCACCAATGAAATGTACATGGAGGGTGATGCCAGTGGACAGAGAATGGTAGGCCTTGAGGTGACAATCGCTGACAACAAGATCACCTATACGCCTTCTAGTAACTACTCAGCCTTGTGGACTGTCAATGCAACGGCCGTAGAACCCGAATCACCTGAGACGGATGCCATCGCTCCTGCGCTATGCAACATCCAGAACTACAACACGGGTAAGTTCTTAGGCTTCAACGACCAGAATCTGGCCAATACTAACAAGGCGACATCTGATGTCACCATATCTGCATCTACCGTGACCAAGGGATCCTTCAGCTTCAACTTGTCAAGAGCCCCAATAGGCAACCCCTATCTCTACATCGGTTCGAACGGTCGTTTCTCTGGAAACTCAGACCCTGCAAACACCTCATCTCAAATCATGGCATTTGAAGTTGCAGATCCCACTGCAGCAACCATCACTGCCAGCAAAGCAGCAAAGATCACTGCAGGAAAGACCTACTTATTGGTTGGTATCAAGAACAGCAAATACTACGCACTCACCAATGAAATGTACATGGAAGGTGATGCCAGTGGACAGAGAATGGTAGGCCTTGAGGTAACCATGACTGATGACAAGATCACCTACACACCCTCAGGCAACTACTCTGCACTGTGGACGATCAACGAGCAGATCGTTGAGCCTGTAGAGCCGGGTACACCCAGCTTCTTCTCTGCCTTCATGGGTTCAATGCGTTACTACAGCAACTCTATTGAAGCAGGTGGGTCTACAGTCAACGACTCACGTATCATCCAGGCTATGATGGTCTATGTATATGCTGACCGCGTAGAACTCAAGATGAAGAACTATGGCGAAAGCGGCACCATCAATGGTATCACCATCAACAAGGATTTGACACCATACGTTTCGTACCGCACCGTAGAGCACTCTGCCGAGGCTGTAACTGCAGCTCCTGCATTCTCACCCGACGTGGTTGGTGGTGAGGTTGAGTTGGGACAGCCCATCAGCCTGGAACTCAATGTTCCCGAATGGCACAATGTATATTATACCGTAGACGGTTCTACTCCTACCGAAGCATCGGCAAAGGCTGTGAATGGAACAATCACTTGGACACCCGAATCTGAAGGTGAGTATGTAGTGAAGATCGCCGCACAAGAGGGTATCAAACAACTGAGCCAGAGCGTAGAGTCGCCCAAGTTTACTGTAAATCTCGCTATAGGTGTAGATAAGCTTGAGGTAGAGGAGAAAACCACTATTTACACAATCACCGGAAAAGAAGTACAAGCTAACGTCAAGAACCTCGAAAAGGGTCTCTACATCGTAAATGGCAAAAAAATGATTGTCAAATAATCCAAGTATTTAGCTCTTTGGAAAGAGGAGGCAGTTTGCCTCCTCTTTTCTTTTGCTCCTTTTAGGCTCCATAGCATCCTCACCGACGCAGCAGGCATACATCTTAGCTACATTTTGAACAAACCCCTCATGTCAACCTCCACAGACCCAGACCTGCAGCGATATAATCGACTATGATCCTCACCTTGGATTATAAAGACATGAATCGATCAGTCACGTCTCGTTCATACACAAATAACAGAGAGGAGTATCCGCGGATACTCCTCTCACTATTTTCTCAAGAAATGATCTTAAAGTCTCTTATTTCTTCTCCAACTCCTGTGCCAACTCTCGAGCACGGTCCAACGCAATGGTGATATGAGAACATATATTATCCTTGCCTATGAGGTTGTCAAAGCCCGACTTGGTGAGCACTTCCAACACCTTGGGGTTTACACCCGACAACACGATGCGTATATCTTTCTGCAAGCATTTCTCGCAAAGGTTAGTGAGGTTATGTACGCCTGTAGAGTCAATGAAGGGAACCTTACGCATGCGAATGATACGCACTGCGGGGATGGTGCCCACATCGTTCATGACTTCTTCGAATCGGTTGGCAATACCAAAGAAATAAGGGCCATTGATTTCATATACCTCCACACGGTCGGGAATGATGAGATGCTCGGTGTTGTCGGGCAAATCACTGTCAGCACTGAGGTCTATCTCCTCGGTCTCAACTGACACATTGGTAACTTCGGACATGCGGCGCATGAAGAGCAGGCAAGCGATGAGGATACCCACTTCGATGGCCACAGTGAGGTCGAAGATGACAGTGAGGAAGAAGGTCACAAGCAATACGATGATATCGCTCTTGGGATTCTTCAAGATAGCCTTGAAACTGCGCCACTCACTCATGTTATAGGATACCACCACGAGAATACCCGCCAAGCAGGCCATGGGAATATATTTGGCCAAAGGCATGAGGAAGAAGTAAATGAGTAGGAGTACAAGGGCATGGATAATACCAGCCACTGGAGTACGGCCACCATTGTTGATGTTGGTCATCGTGCGGGCAATGGCACCAGTTGCGGGGATACCTCCAAAAAGCGAACACACCATATTGGCAATACCCTGTCCCATAAGTTCCTGATTGCTGTCATGCTTGTCGCCAATGACACCATCGGCTACGGCAGCCGAGAGGAGCGACTCGATAGCACCGAGCATGGCAATCACAAGAGCGGGAGACATCAGTTTGGTAAAGACCTCCCAAGTGATCTTGGGGACCTCAGGCTTGGGCATGTTGGGGTCGATAGTAAAGCGGTCTCCAATGGTCTCGATGGTAGTCACACCAGCAAAATTCTTCAGCAAAAGAGCCACGACAGTCATTACGATGATGGCCACGAGCGAACCTGGGAGTTTCTTGCTAATCTTCGGAGTAAAAACAATGATGAGGATGCTGCACACACCAATGAGCAGCGGCCACACGTCCATCGTATTGAAATGTTGGAAGTAGACCACCCACTTGCTCACAAAGTCGGCAGGGACCTCGGCTATCTGCATGCCGAAAAGGTCCTTGATCTGTGTAGTGAAGATGGTCAACGCAATACCGCTTGTGAAACCCACGATAATGGGATAAGGGATGTACTTGATGATAGTCCCCACACGCAATACTCCCATCAGGATAAGGAAGATACCTGCCATAAAGGTTGCGATGGTGAGTCCGCCAATACCATACTCGGCAATGATGCCGAAGACGATGACGATGAAGGCACCTGTAGGACCTCCAATCTGCACCTTGCTGCCACCAAATACGGAAATCAGCAAACCTGCGATGATGGCAGTGATGATACCCTTTTCGGGGGTAACACCAGAGGCAATACCAAAGGCGATAGCCAATGGCAAGGCTACGATACCCACGATGATACCGGCCATGAGGTCGGACATGAACGTGGTCTTGTTGTATCCCTTGATACAAGAGAACAACTTGGGTTTGAATTCAAACAATTTCATAAGTGAAACAATTTATTTTACAACACTTTATCTATTCGCTCATTCAATACAATGGTGTAATGTATCACTTCTTGCGCCATGCTCTATCGGTCAAGCATAAGAGCAGGAGTGGCAAAAACATCCATAAAGCTATGGCCATACGCCTTACTGTCAATTCGTCGGGTGTGATACTCAACGCATCGTTGCACTCCAAGGCGGTATACTGCTGTTCATCGCTCGGCAAGTCGGCTGCGCTCCATTTGCCCACCACTGTAGCATCTTTCAGCAAGATAAGTCCGAGGTTTGTCCTCACCATCGTCTTGAGCAATGTCTCGTCGACGTTAAGATAGGGATAAGCAGCTCCCGTATGCCTGTTCCATTCATCAATGGCAGCCAGGTTTGAGGAGGTGAGCATATAAAACGAGCAGTCTTCAACCTTAGCATAGTCATAAAGGTCATTGATGACATCGAGCATACCTTCATTGGTGCGCTTCAAGTCGCGGGCCACCAGAAGGAAAGTGTAGCCCGGCCGTTCGAGTACTTCCCAGGTAACATCCACACCGGTAAGGGTAAAAAGAGCAAAATCGGTAATGGGAGGTACATATCCCCTGCTTACCAGTCGACTCTCGCGACTCACGAAGTTCCAGGTGGAGTCGGGATAGTCATCAAAAGAGAATGTGCGCTGTACGCCATCTTTCTCAAGCACGAATAGGGTCTCATACTCATCTCCGGGAGCATCGTCGGGAATTGTCATTCCATCGATAATATTCTTCCCGATTGCATAGGGGCGAAAATCCCAGGCAGGGAGATGGCGCAAACTATACTGCATGAAAAGGACTATGGACAACAGAGCATAGACGAACACAAGCCACTGCTTACGGTTCGATATGATGCGCCATATCCGTTTATGATGTCTCAGTACTACGACAGCCATCACGAGCAGCGCTATGTTCTTACCCAAGGTCTGTCCATGTGAGAGCGCAATAGCATCGCCAAAACATCCGCAATCGGTGATGGGATTAGCCACCACCAACCACAATGATAGCGGAGTCATGAGAGAAAGGAAGCCTATCATCAGGCTAAGATAGAAACGACGGTAAAGGCCGAAGAAAAGGGCCACACCCATCACGTACTCTACCGCTATTAGTCCCCAAGCTGTCAAAAACAACAGTGCGGGATGCGTGGGCAAGCCAAAGGCATCGGCATATTCGGCGAGTTTGTAGACCGTACCCATAGGGTCTACGGCTTTTACGAACCCCGAGAAAGCAAACACCAGGGCCAACGCAAAACGCAGGGCGTTGACGACGATGTCCTTGGCCAGATTTGCAGATTTATTCTCCAAAGTCAATCTTTATAAGTCCGAACACCGAGTAGTTGATCATATCCATGTAGTTGGCATCGATACCTTCAGAAACGAGAGTCTGTCCTTCGTTGCTTTCGATCTGCTTGGTGCGATAGATCTTCATCAATATGAGGTCGGTATATGAGCTGATACGCATACTGCGCCATGCCTCATCGTAGTCGTGGTTTTTGGCCTTCATCAGCTCCAGTGCCTTGGTGGCATACTCGTCATACTTGGCCAATGCCACTTCGGGAGTCATATCGTCCACTTCGGCATAGCCCAGTTCCAATTGGATGAGAGCGATGATACCATAGTTGACAATGCCGATAAACTCTGAGCGTATGCCTTCGTCCACCATCGTCTCACCTTTGGTCTCGATACTGCGTATGCGATTGGCCTTGATAAAGATTTGGTCGGTCACTGAGGTGGGACGCATGATGCGCCACGCTGCACCGTAATCCTTGAGTTTCTTGGCGAAGAGGTCGCGGCAAGTGGCGATGATTTGTTCGAATTGTTGGTTGGTATCCATAGTCCTTGTTAATATAGTCTCAGCACCTGTCCCACACGAAGAGTCGACTGCGTGGTGATGCCATTAAGTTTACACAATTGCTTCACCGACACACCTTTGCGTGCAGCGATACGACTGAGCGAGTCGCCACTGCGCACCTTATAGTAGGTGTCAGGATCCGAGGGGTCATACACTTTCTTCTTCGGTTTGGTGTAAAGATAGGTGTCGCCTGTCACATCCTGATTGGGGAAGTCAAAGAAGAGAGCGGGATTGAGAGCCTTGCCCAACAATCGGGTCTCGAAATGGAGATGAGGTCCCGTACTACGTCCTGTATTGCCACCCAGTCCGATGGGTTCACCAGCTTTTACCACCTCATTTTCCTCGACAAGCTTTGAGGTCAGATGGGCATACAATGTCTCCAAACCGTTGGGATGGCGTATCACCACGTAGTGTCCGTAGCCACGGCGCTGATAGCTCACATAACGCACCTTGCCATCAAAAGCCGCACGAATGGTGTCGCCTCGCTCCACCTTAATGTCCAATCCGTAGTGCATACGTCGACGGCGGGGGCGGTAGCCGAAGATATCATTCACCTTCGTATTTTCCGTAGGCATACAGAAGCCCGTGAGGTCAATGAGCAGCGAGTCGGGCATCGTCACGTCGGTATACTTGTGTGCATAGTCATTGCTCCATTCGGGATAGAGATCATCGGCCGGGTATTCGTACAGTTCGGCCTTGATCAATCGGTCCAAAGTCACCGAGTCTATACGCGCCAGCACTCTATCCATCGGTGCCTGCTCGGCCAATAAATCTTGTGCAAAGGCAATCCCCGACATGCACATCAGTATGGCAAAAAGTGTGTATCTGAGTAGTTTATATGTCATCTATCGTCTTATTTCGATTTCAAGCTGCAAAGATACAACAAGCCGCGCGGAGAACAAAATAAAGAGGTTGCGTTTTTAATCAGAAATAACACTTTATCCTTACAATTTCAAAATTGTGAGCTATGAGTAAAAAAACGGTAGGCCTGATTCGGAAAAACGGTAGGCCCATTTCGGGAAAACGGTAGACCGTTTTTTTAAATTGGGTAGGCCCATTTTTGGCATAGGCCTGCCACTCAAGGCTAAATCTTCACAAAGCCGTTTTGAAATGACAAGAAAATACAATACCTTTGCCCTACGATTATTAAGATTACACATAGGAACAGCATGAAACTCAACCTCAAGAATCCGGTGATATTCTTCGACCTCGAAACTACCGGAGTAAATATCACCACAGACCGCATCGTAGAGATCTCATACCTCAAGGTATACCCCAACGGCAATGAGATGTCGCGCACCATGCGCATCAACCCCGAGATGATGATTCCCAAGGAGGCATCGGACGTACACGGCATCACCAACGAGGATGTCAAGGACTGCCCCACCTTCAAGCAGGTAGCCAAGGAGATTGCGGCCGACTTCGAGGGAGCCGATATCGCGGGCTTCAACTCGAACCGCTTCGACGTACCCCTGCTGGCCGAGGAGTTCCTCCGTGCCGACGTGGACCTCGACATGACACGCCGCAAGTTCATCGACGTACAGGTCATCTTCCATAAGATGGAGCAGCGCACGCTCGTGGCCGCCATGAAGTTCTACTGCGGCAAGGAACTCGAAGGGGCCCACAGTGCCGATGCCGACACCCGCGCCACCTATGAGGTGCTGCAGGCCCAACTCGACCGCTACCCCGACCTGCAGAACGATGTCGCCTGGCTTGCCGACTTCTCTTCGCACACCAACAATGTAGACTTTGCCGGCCGCATCGTCTACAACGAGCAGGGCGTAGAGGTATTCAACTTCGGCAAGTACAAGGGAATGCCCGTACGCGAGGTGCTCCAGCGCGACCCTGGCTACTACAGTTGGATACTTCAGGGCGACTTCACGCTCAACACGAAGCAAGTGCTTACACGCATCAAATTAGGAATGAGATAAGGCCCCATTATGTCTCTTAAGAATAAGAAAATCGTATTAGGCATCACCGGCAGCATTGCCGCCTACAAGGCAGCGGTGCTCATACGCCTCTTGATAAAGAAGGGTGCCGAGGTGCAGGTAGTCATCACACCTGCCGGCAAGGAGTTCATCACACCCATCACCCTGTCGGCACTCACGAGCAAGCCCGTCATCAGCGAGTTCTTCGCCCAACGCGACGGTTCATGGCACAGTCATGTAGCCTTGGGCCAGTGGGCCGACGCCATGCTCATCGCTCCTGCCACAGCCTCATCCATCGGCAAGATGGCACATGGGGTGGCCGACAACATGCTCATCACCACCTACCTGTCGATGAAAGCCCCCGTCTTCGTGGCTCCCGCCATGGACCTCGACATGTTTGCCCACCCCTCGACAACCGAAAATCTCGACACACTGCGCCGCTATGGCAACCACATCATAGAGCCAGCCGAAGGAGAACTGGCCAGCCACCTCGTAGGAAAGGGGCGCATGGAAGAGCCCGAGAATATTGTAGCCTACCTGGAGCGCTATTTCGCCCAGGCCGAGGAGTTGGCAGGGAAGAAGATCGTCATCACCGCAGGACCCACATACGAAAGAATTGACCCGGTACGCTTCATCGGCAATTACTCATCGGGCAAGATGGGCTTTGCACTTGCCGAAGAGTGTGCCGCCCGTGGCGCGGAAGTAACGCTCGTGGCAGGTCCCGTACAGATAAAGTCCACACACCCGAACATCCATCGCATCGACGTGGAGTCATGTGCCGAAATGTATGCCGCCACTACCGAGGCATTCAAGGAGGCCAATGCCGCCATCCTCTGTGCTGCCGTAGCCGACTTCACTCCCGAGACTACAGCCGACACGAAAATCAAGCGTGAGAGCGACGACCTCCTTCTGCGCCTCAAGCCGACACACGACATTGCCGCTGCACTAGGACAGATGAAACAACCCCATCAGCACCTCGTAGGCTTTGCTCTCGAGACCAACGACGAGATGACACACGCACAGGACAAGTTGAAAAGGAAAAACCTCGACTTCATCGTGCTCAATTCGCTGCGCGACGCCGGTGCGGGCTTCCGTCACGACACAAACAAGGTGACCATCATCACTGCCACAGGAGCCAAGGAATATCCCCTAAAGCCGAAGAGTGAGGTCGCCAAGGATATCATCGATGAGTTGAGCAGCATACTATAAAGGACAACACACAACAAAAATCTAAATACCATGTTTGACATCGCAATCATTGGCGGCGGTCCCGGTGGATATGTTGCCGCAGAGAAGGCAGGGAAGAACGGCCTGAGAACCATCCTTTTCGAAAAGAAGGAGTTGGGAGGCGTATGCCTCAACGAAGGATGCATTCCCACGAAGACATTGCTCTACAGCGCCAAACTCTACGATAACGCCCGCAAGAGCGAAAAGTATGGCGTACGCGTAGAGGGAGCCGAACTCGACTATAAGAAGATGACCGACCGCAAGACTAAGGTCATGCGCAAACTTGTAGCAGGCATCGGATTGCGCATGAGAAATGCCGGCGTAGAGGTCGTTAAAGCCGAAGCCACAATCGAAGGACGCACCCCAGAAGGAGCCCTACGGATATCGGCTGGAGACAACATCTACGAAGCCCGGAACGTGCTCATCTGCACCGGTTCAGAAACCTTCATCCCGCCTATTACCGGACTCGACATGAGCACCAACGAAGCCCTTGTAACCAACCGCGAGCTGCTCTCCCTGAAAGAGGCCCCTACGAGCCTTGTCATCATCGGCGGCGGCGTCATCGGCATGGAGTTTGCCTCGCTCTACAACAGTATCGGCTGCGAAGTACACGTCGTGGAGATGATGCCCGAAATCTTAGGAGCAATGGATAGCGAGGTCAGTGCCATGCTGCGCGCACAATACACCAAGAAGGGCGTACACTTCCATCTCTCCTGCAAGGTCACCGGCATTGACGGACACAACGTCACATTCATTGATGCCGAAGGCACCGAGCACACCGTTGAGGGCGACAAGATACTGCTCAGCGTAGGCCGTCGCCCCATCACGAAAGGCTTCGGCCTGGAGTCCTTGAGCGTAGAGTTGGAACGCGGAGGAATAAAAGTCGACAACCGTATGCGCACCAACGTGGAAGGAGTATATGCAGCCGGCGACGTTACCGGATTCTCCATGCTGGCCCATACCGCAAGCCGCGAGGCAGAAGTGGTCATCCACAATCTCTGCGGACACGATGACACCATGTGCTACAACGCCATCCCCGGCATCGTATATACCAATCCCGAAGTGGCGGGAGTAGGCCTCACCGAGGCACAAGCCCAGCAACAAGGAGTCGGGCACAAATGCCTTAAACTTCCTATGGCCTATTCGGGACGCTTCGTGGCCGAGAACGAAGGGGGTGAAGGCATCTGCAAGATTATCGTGGACAAAGCCACAGAACGCGTGCTCGGTGTACACATGCTGGGCAATCCCTGTAGCGAGATCATCGGTAGCGCATGCATCGCCATCGAACGAGGCATGACCGTCAGCGAGTTGGAGCGAGTGATACTACCCCACCCCACAGTAACCGAAATCATCAAAGAGTGCATCGAAACTGAAGCATGAATGGAGAAATAATTCCATAAATATTCCTCCATGTTCGAAAAAAGCCGTTACTTTGCATAATAAAAGGACTAAATCAACACAAGCAAAGATATGAGTAATGTAAAGGTACAGCCAGCAAATGGCAGACTCGGAGTGATGTGCGTAGGACTCGGAGCAGTTACCACAACAACAATCGTCGGTGCCTTGATGGCCCGCAAGGGATTGGCTAAGCCCATCGGCTCGTTTGCCTGCGATGGCATGATGCGCCTGGGTAAGGGTCGAGAGAAGGTATATAAAGAGGTAAAGGATATTATTCCCGTAGCCGAGCTGAGCGATATCGTTTTCGGCGCATGGGACATCTACGAAGATGATGCCTACGAGGCAGCCATCAAAGCAGACGTGCTGAAGCAACGCGACATCGACCCTGTGGCCGACGAGCTGCATGCCATCAAGCCCTTGAAGGCCCTCTTTGAGAAGGAGTATGCCACTAACATCGACGGTCCTAACGTAAAGGAAGGCACCTTGCTTGAACGCACCAACGCATTGCGCGAAGACATCCGCCGATTCAAGGCAGAGAACAACTGCGACCGCGTGGTGGTAATTTGGATCGCCAGCACAGAGAAGTATGTGGCCCGCAACGCTGAAGCACACGACACCTTGGCGGGATTCGAAGCAGCCTTGGAACGTGGCGATACTACGGTCATCGCCCCCTCAATGTGCTATGCATATGCCGCCATGCGTGAGGGATGCCCCTTCGTTATGGGTGCACCCAACCTCTGTATCGATATGCCTGCCATGTGGCAACTGGCAGAGGAATGTCAAGTGCCCATCACAGGTAAGGATTTCAAGAGCGGACAGACGATGATGAAGACCGTGCTCGCACCCGCCTTCTTCACCCGTCAGCTGGGCGTAAACGGATGGTTCTCAACCAATATTCTGGGCAACCGCGATGGTGTCGTACTTGACAACCCCGAGAACTTCGAGACCAAGCGACGCAGTAAGATGAGTGCAGTGGAGAATATCCTCGATGCTGAAGTATACCCCGACCTCTATAGCGACATCTACCACAAGGTACGCATCAACTACTATCCCCCTCGTGGTGATGAGAAAGAGGCTTGGGACAACATCGACCTCTTCGGTTGGATGGGCTACCCCATGACCATCAAGGTCAACTTCCTCTGCCGCGACTCCATCCTTGCCGCCCCCTTGGCACTCGACCTCGTGCTCTTCTCAGACGTGGCATTGCGAGCTGGACTTTCAGGCATCCAGGAGTGGATGTCGTTCTACTGTAAGGCTCCGATGCATAAAGACGGTGAGAAGCCCGTGCACGACCTCTTCAAGCAGTTTGCCATGCTCAAGAACAAGATTCGCGAACTTGGCGGCTACGAGGCTGACCAGGAACTCGACTAACCGACTCTGTCACTCTCACCTGAAGGTATCCACCTGAAAAATAACAGGAGCGGGGCATTCGATTGAATGCCCCGCTTTAATTTAGTCTGATATCCAGCTTACATCACTCTTTTCTTTCCATTAACGATATAGATGCCGTGTCCTGTAACCTTGTCCAGTTTACGGCCCATAAGGTCATAGATTGCAGCATCATGTTGCTTCGCTGCGGCAGGAGCCTCATCAATGCTTGTAACAAAGTCTTCATCGATACTGTAGGCACCTCCTGTAAGCTCCTCGATGGTATAGGGGATATATACCATGCAGTAGCCACCGGGGACCTCTTCGAAGAAGAAACCGATGCGGCCGTCAGCTTGGAGGATCATGGTAGAGTAGCAGGAGGCCTTCTCACTTACATGCCTTCCCTTGGTCCAACCCTGTGCAAAGGTCGTAGAGGTATACTTGTTTGTTCCATCCTCATTGTACTCCATCTCCTTATAATAGATGGCTACGTTGCTGCGGTCATTACCTGTAGGAATTGACTGGAACATGAGGTCGCACTTCGCACCATCAGCCTTACGTATAGCTGCCACCTTGTAAATCTCGCCATTGGTGCTGTTACCACCGAAGCTGAGGCCACCCTGCACTTCATTACTTCCTACTTCACCCAACCAAGAACCGGTAGTGTAGGTATCGTTATCGAACTCGAAAATATTGAAATAACGACCATTGTATTTGCGGCTTGAGAGCACTACGGTACCATCGGGAAGCTCCTCTACCTTAGGCTCGTTACCCCACTTGGAGGCGCTGTTCTCATAGCCAAGGTTGCCCAGTACGTTCCATGTCTTACCGAAGTCGTCGGAGTAGATGACGTAGTTGTGATGCTGACGTATGCTCTTGGTCACTGCCCATACAGCGCAGTAGAGACGGTAGTAGTCACCCTTTTTTACCACGCGGCTCTGGCAGATCTTACCAGCACCGATAAACATGGATGCAACGTATGCTTCTCCATCATTCTTGTTCTCGAACAAGCGATAAATGTCGTAGGTCACCTCTTCGGGCTGGCCATATACCCACTCCTTCTTCTCTTCGTCGTAGGTGATGTAGATGCGCGACACGCGGTTAGGGTTGGGGTTGGGGTCGCCGAAGTTACCATCCCAGCAGGTACGGTTACCACATACGCTCATCACAAGCACCTCATTGCGCTCGCGGTCGGCTACGATGGCGGGGTCGCCATAACCCACTTGCCATATCTTTGAGGTGTCGTTGGTAGCAATGCCATAGCCATGTCCGTCAGCGATGGTACGCTCCTCGGTCCATGTCACACCATGGTCTGAAGATACGCGGCACACGAGGTCTACCTCACCATAGCCGATATCGTTACCGCAAGGACGGTAGTCGCAAACAGCGAAGACATCACCATTGGCTGCAGTAGCGATGGCAGGGATACGGTAAGGCTTACCGTCTCTGGGAGAGTAGAAGAGTGTACGCTCATCATTGGCTGTGTAGGATACATTGAGGTTCAATCCGCCCTCGGGGATGGTGAAGCTGGTGAGGTCCTCAACACCTTCGATGCCATTGAAGGTATAGCCACGGTAAGTCTCCGAATTCAGTGAGAGTGTTACGCCTACGGGGAGGTAATAGGTCACCTCGTTAACGTTACCCATGATACGGCTTTGTGATGTCACTCCATCGATGCCGAAGGTGAGCTCTGCCACGCGAGGACTGGATTCCCAAACCTGATCGACAGATACAGACATGGTGAGCAAGTTCTCAACGTCCATTTGCTCAATGGTCCATATAGAACCGCCATCGCTACTGCCATAGAGTTTGATGTCAGCTCCTGCACCTCCGTGCATATTGATGCTTTGTCCGGTATTGCTCTTGGGACAGATGGCATAACCGTTGTCCTTGGCTACCAAGCAGAAGTCTGCGTTTTCAGTCGTAGTATTCATGCTTGCAGCGCTACCACCAGTTGTACCTGCCAATACGACGTGGAGGTCGGTGCCGGCTACACGGTTGTAAATCTTAAAGCTCTGCTCTGTGCCAACAACATACCAGATCTCATTCTCACCATAAGCGGTAGTGCCTGAGTTTACATTCTTGCCGTTGTAGTTGTCACTATCATTGAGGCGTAAGGTATAGGCCTTATCTCTTGCATTGCGGATACGTACAGGAACGAGATCCTCTTTTGCTGTAGATGCAGAGAAGAATGCCATAGTGAAGTTTGCCGTAATCATACGGTCAGCTGTCAGGGAAGCTATTTCTACAGCATTGTCCAATGAACTGCCATCTTCGGCGAAGTTGGTGAAGGTGTAGCCTGCGGGGCAGTTAATCGTAAGTTTAGGATTGCTGATTATGATTCCGTCGAAGATAGCCCATGTTGCAGGGAGAGCCTTTGTCTCGCCGTTCCAGGTAGCAGAGGCACCTACATAGGCGGGGCCATCGACCGTGAGGCTACGTACCTTCACCTCCTCGACGATAAGGTTGTGTTGTGCGCATCCATCTTTTCCGCAATGGTCAATGAAATAGTTCTCCCCACTACTGTTGGGGTGGAGGTATGAGGAAGCCTGGACCTTAATCTTTCCATTTGCGCCTATGGTAAAGGTCACATTGCCTCCTGTGTCATAGAGGCCACGACTTCCACCATCCTCCTTCAGGTACTTACCTGTAGAGATTGACTTCAG
>JAZOPX010000162.1:0-7857 GCA_045655845.1 Bacteroidaceae bacterium | reverse complement strand
GTAGTAGCGATATTGCCCATACGCCTGTGGTGATCGCTTACCTCTGGGTGAGTGGCGAGCGTGCGGTGCTGTATACTACAGAGAGCAAGTTTGACGCTGCGCTCACGGAGGCTCTTGCTGCCGATGGCGTGGCACTGGCTCCCTATGGTAGTATCGTGGATAGTATAGCCAAGTGGCCCAATGATACTCCTGTATATATAGATGGCGCGATGCTCAACTATGCGCTCTACGAGAAAGTGACCGAGCGCTTTGGTGCGAAGGTCGTAAACGAGACTTCGCCTGTGAAGCTGGAGAAGGCGCTGAAGAACGAAACGGAGATACAGGGTTTCCGCGAGGCCTACCGCAAGGATGGTATCGTGCAGACCCGCTTCTTCCGCTGGCTCGAAGGGGCATTGGCCCAGGGTGAGCGCATCACGGAGATCGATGCGGCCAACAAGCTCATCAGTCTGCGCAAGGAGATGGAGGGCTACCTTGACGAGAGCTTTGCACCCATCTCGGCATACGGTGAGAATGCTGCCTTGCCTCACTATTCGGCTACGCCCGAGCAGTGCAGTGTGCTCGAGCCGCGTGGACTCTATCTGCTCGACTCGGGGGCTCACTACTTGGACGGTACGACCGACATCACGCGCACCATCCCGCTGGGTCCGCTCACCGAGGATGAGGCGTTCGACTATACCTGTGTGTTGCAGGGTATGATAGCCCTCTCGATGGCTTCGTTCCCCCGTGGCACCCGTGGTTGCCAGCTCGATGTGTTGGCCCGTATGCCGCTGTGGAAGTACAACCGCAACTATGGTCATGGCACGGGTCACGGCGTGGGCCACGTGCTCTGCGTTCACGAGGGGCCGCAGGGTATGAGACAGAACCTGCTCGACCAGCCCATCCTGCCGGGCATGGTGACTTCGTGCGAACCGGGCATGTACTGCGAGGGGCAGTATGGCATCCGCCACGAGAACATGATCCTCTGCTACGAGGACGAGACGAACGAGTTTGGCGACTGGCTGGCCTTCATGACACTCACCTGCACCTATATCGACACCGCACCGCTCGTGGAGGAACTGCTCACCGAGGATGAGAAGATGTTTATCGACTGCTTCAATACCAGCGTCTACGAGACGCTCCTTCCTGACCTCACGCCCGAGGAGGCCGCCTGGCTCAAGACGAAGACCATCGACCGCCTCTACGAACCGGAGGAGGAACTATAGGAGTGAAGAGTGAAGAACGAAGAGTGAAGAAAAAAGAAATGAGAGAGTACCCCTGAGGGTACTCTCTCTTGTGTTGTTGTGATGTTACCTCACATCGTCCCGGCCTCGCGCGAGTGGCCTGGATGCGGGGTTAGGGTAGTGGTTGGGCACTCACGGCTCAAAGCTCATAGCTCAAAATTCACCGTTTAGTGTCTGTCGTGTCATCCCGAGCGTAGAGAGGAATCTCACAGGGTGTTTTGGTGATAAGGAACTCCTCGTGGGACGTTTGGGATGGCTGACGAGAGGGGCCCTTTGAGGACTTCTTGCACCTTCCTGAGGATGTATATATAGTCTTTCCGTTTGCATCTGCCAAGTGTCGCCAATCGATGGTAACGGAAATGGAATCAGACGATTAACGGCGACAGATGTGTACGATAATCCAAATCTTCCATCTGCAGTCGTTTCAGTTTGTCTTATTCCCTTGGGTGACTCATAATATATGCTATCTATCATAGCATCCTTTCTCTCAAAACTCCCCTTTGAAATTGGCCAATGAATGATTTTGTGACTTTGTATTCACTATTTCTATTTGCCGATATGCATCAGCAATGTGATCGAAGCCCATCGGTAACGTGGCTGAAGACCATCAGCAACGTTGCCGATAGGCTTCGGCAGATAAAACGGAAAAACGGAAATTTTGAAATGGAACTGTAAGAATCTGAAAACAACCCTATAAGACTAACCCAACAACTATGGCAGGTAACTTCGGCAAAGTGATACGAACGAAAGGTGAGTGGAGTGGAGGATACTGCAAAATTGTACTCATCTGCCGCCATCAGTCGGCTGTAAATCTGATTGTTAATGCTCTTTGGAGACACTTGGCAGATGCAAACGGGAAAGGCCGTTTTATATAGACGTAGTGCCGTTTGTTAAGAAAAGTTATCTCCGCAAGCGAATCTGAATAAAATAAAGAGAATAGGGAGGAAGTCAGGGTTTATCGCTCGGTATGGAAGAGTCCCAGTCCCAGTCTTTTGTCTTTATCTGTCAAGAAACAATCTTTCCCCCCTGAAATCTTTCCCAACTAATACCTAATTTTAATAAATTTCCGTACCTTTGCACCATCTTCATGCCGATACCTTAATTCATTTGTACGTGTTAAGGTGGTCGGGCGGGGATGACATTGTGGAAAGGCGTTTACTTGACGCTTTGGTTTTGACACTCTAAGAACTTCGCAACTTCTAACGATTAATCAAAAACAAAGCAGAGGTAGATGTCACGGATATGTCTATTGTATCCAGTTGCTATGCTGTTACTTCCAGTGAGTGGTGGGGAGTATGGCAATTTGGTCGTATATATGCATATCGGCGTGAGGTCTGCGTTGCTCGTTTCGATTAATCGGGTAATGCGAAGACCTTTAGAGTGTGAGACGAGTAACAGGTGCAGGTTCTCACGCTTTTCTTATATATAGGTGTAATGATTATTGCCGAATCTGGAGAACTTATAGGCAAATGAAATGATACTTTTATTGTTTTATTAATTTATAAGTTCTACAAAATGAAAGACATTAAACATTGGCTGGCTACAATGGCAGTGCTATTGTGTAGCCTCACGGCAAGTGCCCACTATTTTGAAGTGGGCGGCATCTACTACGACATCACCTCTGATTACAACCTGACGGTGGGGGTGGCATTTAGAGGAAATAATTTCGACTCTTACGCCAACGAATACAGCGGAGCTGTTACTATCCCCTCTACAGTCACCTATAATAGTAAGACCTATAGCGTGACGAGCATTAGAAGCTCTGCTTTCTGTGATTGCAGCAGCCTCACCTCCATCACCCTCCCCGAGAGCGTGACGAGCATTGGAGAGTATGCTTTCTATGGTTGCAGCAGCCTCACCGCCATCACCATCCCCGAGAGCGTGACGAGCATTGGAGGCCCTTCTGCTTTCTTGGGTTGCAGCAGCCTCACCGCCATCAACGTAGCTGAGGGTAACGCCAATTATGACTCCCGCGGAGGATGTAATGCTATCATAGAGACAGGTAGCAATACCCTAATTGCAGGATGTGCTGCTACGATTATCCCCGAAGGCGTGACGAGCATTGGAAACGAGGCTTTCATTGATTGCCACAGCCTCACCGCCATCACCATCCCCGAGAGCGTGACGAGTATTGGAGAGTGGGCTTTCGTAGGTTGCAGTAGTATCACCACCATCACCATCCCCGAAGGTGTGACGAGCATTGGAAATGGCGCTTTCTGGGGTTGCAGCAGTATCACCACCATCAACGTAGCTGAGGGTAACGCCAATTATGACTCCCGCGGAGGATGTAATGCTATCATAGAGACAGGTAGCAATACCCTAATTGCAGGATGTGCTGCTACGATTATCCCCGAGGGTGTGACAAGCATTGGAGACGGTGCTTTCTATGATTGCAGCAGCCTCACCGCCATCACCATCCCCGAAGGCGTGACGAGCATTGGAAACGAGGCTTTCTTTGATTGCAGCAGCCTCACCACCATCACCATCCCCGAGAGCGTGACGAGCATTGGATACCAGGCTTTCTCTGGTACTGCATGGTACGACAATCAGCCCGATGGCGTGATTTATGCGGGCAATGTGCTTTATAGGTATAAGGGTGATATGCCTGAGAATACAACCATAGAGGTTAAAGAAGGTGTTGTAAGCATAGTTGCAAGCGCTTTTGTATTTTGCAATGGCCTCACCTCCATCACCCTCCCCTCTAGTTTAACGAGCATTGGAGAAGATGCTTTCCGTGATTGCAGCAGCCTCACCTCTATCACCATTCCCGAGAGCGTGACAAGTATTGGAAATCGCGCTTTCTGGGGTTGCAGCAGCCTCACCGCCATCAACATTCCCGAGGGCGTGACGAGCATTGGAGAGTTGGCTTTCCGTGATTGCAGCAGCCTCACCGCCATCAACATTCCCGAGGGCGTGACAAGCATTGGAAACCATGCTTTCTCTGGTTGCAGCAACCTCACCTCCATCACCATTCCCGAGAGCGTGACAAGCATTGGATTCAATGCTTTTATGAATTGCTCTAATCTGAAGGTTGTGAATAACTTCTCTAACCTCAACATCGTCAAGGGTTCAAAAAATCATGGGTACGTGGCTTACTATGCAGATGTTGTAGTCACTATGGGATTGTTCCTCGACTTTACGGAACTGATACTCACTGCAGGTGAGAGCGCTACATTGACAGCAACCATAGTGCCAGAAGAGAACTGCACCGTGGAATGGACTTCATCGGACAACGCTGTAGCTGTCGTCGATAACCAGGGTAAGGTGACCGCTGTGGCTACTGGTACGGCTATCATCACCGCCAAAGCCGGTAAAAAGATGGCAACATGCGAGGTCATTGTGGAGGCAATTCCCGTTAGCGGAATAACGCTGAACTACACCGATGTCGAGCTCGCTGTGGGGGAGACATTGAGACTTGTTGCCACCGTAACTCCCGATAATGCTGCCGATAAAACGGTGACATGGAGCAGTAGCAATGCTGCTGTGGCTAGCGTAGATGAGAATGGAAATGTGACAATCCAAAAGTTTGGCAGAACAGTAACAATCACAGCAACAGCAGGAGATTGTGAGGCTAAATGTAGAATTAAAATAAATAAAGCTATTGAGGTCGGAGGAGTTGCTTTGAATCAAACGACAGCTAACCTCTCCGTCGGAGACACGTTGACTCTTGTTGCCACCGTAACTCCCGATAATGCAACAAACAAAACCATCACATGGGCTACATCAAACAATAGTGTAGTGGCAGTAAATAGCAATGGCATAATAACTGCTGTTGCTGAAGGCACGGCAACCATCACTGCCAAAGTGGGTGACAAGGAGGCTGTTTGCATCGTAATAGTTTCAATACCCGATAGTATAGAACAATTGTCAATTGGCAAATCAAAATTGGTAATCTACGACCTCCACGGCCGCTGCGTAGAGAACCCCACGAAGGGCATCTACATCATAAATGGTCGCAAGGTTGTGATTAAGTGAGAGCAGAGTCATGCTCGCATGAACTATGCCGAACGTGAACAACCTCGACGAAGTCACGGTTGTGATTAAGTGAACACTTGCTTCGTTCGTCGGTTCGGCATAGCTCATGCAAGCAAAATCAAAGCAAACTCTGCTTCTGTCCCCACGGCATCCACCGTGGGGATTTGTTTTTTGTCGCGCACTGCACGGACTGTGCGGTTTGGCTGTTTTTGTTTAGGGTGTAGTGTCATCCCGGGCGTAGAGGGGAATCTCGCAGAGGGATGACTACCGACAGCCACTGGCTAATAGTGAAAATAAATTGGATTTATTTGCTCTTTTCCGAGGTAAAGTCTAATTTTGTAAATTAATTTATATATCTGTAGATACCAATGGCCGAAAACAATCTGCTGGCACGACTCGACGGGCTCGTGGGGAAGTATGAGGAGATCGAACTGCTCATCACCGACCCTGCGGTGATCGCCGACATGCGTCGATTCGTGAAACTGAACAAGGAATACAAGGAACTGGGCGCGCTCATGGAGGCGCGTGCCCGCTATATGCAACTCATTCGTCAACTTGACGAAGCAAAAGAACTCTTCGCTACGGAGAGTGATGCCGATATGCGCGAGATGGCGCGTGAGGAGATCGACCAGTGCGAGACGCAACTTCCTGCCCTCGAGGAGGAAATCAAACTGCTGCTCGTACCTGCCGACCCCGAGGACGACAAGAACGTCATCATGGAGATACGTGGCGGTACGGGTGGCGACGAGGCGGCACTCTTTGCCGGCGACCTCTTCAAGATGTACATGAAGTACTGCGAGCAGAAGGGTTGGCGCGTCGAGGTGTCGAGTTTCAACGAGGGCACTGCCGGCGGGTACAAGGAGATCATCTTCAGCGTCAGCGGCGAGAAGGTATACGGCACACTCAAGTATGAGTCGGGCGTACACCGCGTGCAGCGCGTGCCTGCTACCGAGACCCAGGGCCGTGTACACACATCGGCTGCTACCGTGGCCTGTCTGCCCCAGGCCGAAGCCTTCGAGGTGGAAATCAACGAGGGCGAGATCAAGTGGGACACCTTCCGCTCATCGGGTGCCGGCGGACAGAACGTGAACAAGGTGGAGTCGGGCGTACGCCTCCGCTACAACTGGAAGACCCCCCTCACGGGAGAGGTGGAAGAAATCCTTATCGAGTGTACCGAGACGCGCGACCAACCGAAGAACAAGGAGCGCGCACTGGCCCGATTGCGTACCTTCATCTATGACAAGGAGCACCAGAAGTATATCGACGACATCGCCTCGAAGCGTAAGACCATGGTGTCGACTGGTGACCGCTCGGCCAAGATACGCACCTACAACTATCCCCAGGGACGCATCACCGACCACCGCATCAACTACACCATCTACAACCTCGCGGCCTTCATGAACGGCGACATCCAGGACTGCATAGACCAACTCATGGTGGCCGAGAATGCGGAGCGACTGAAGGAGAGCGAATTATAAGCCTCCCCCTTCCCCTCCCAAGGAGGGGTGACTTGGAAGTAAAGTAATAAACAAAAAGAATATTAAACATCTAAAACACGCCACTTCTACCTCTCAAAGGGATTTGTAATCCCCCTCCTTGGGAGGGGTTAGGGGAGGCCTCACATTAAATATCGCCCCCAAAATAAAGAAACAGAGTATTAACCAATAAATAAGTCCTCCGATAACTTCTTCGCGATGACGGGAATCCCCCTCCTTGGGAGGGGTTAGGGGAGGCCCCACATTGAATTATGAACAAACAACAACTCATCCAAAACATCAAGGCACGCAAGTCATTCCTCTGTGTAGGCCTTGACACCGACACCAAGAAGATCCCCACTCACCTCTTGACTGAGGAGGATCCCATCTTTGCTTTCAACAAGGCCATCATCGATGCTACGGCCGACTACTGCGTGGCCTACAAGCCCAACCTCGCCTTCTACGAGTGCGACGGACTCAAGGGCTACGAGTCGTACGAGAAGACCATCGCCTACCTCAAGGCCAACTACCCCGACCACTTCATCATCGCCGATGCCAAGCGTGGTGACATCGGCAACACCGCCTCGATGTATGCCCGCTCATTCTTCGAGGAGCAGGATGTGCACGCCCTCACCGTGGCTCCTTACATGGGTGAGGACTCAGTGACTCCCTTCCTTGCCTACGAGGGCAAGTGGGTGATACTGCTCGCATTGACATCCAACAAGGGCTCGCTCGACTTCCAACTCATGGAGGACAAGGAGACCGGCGAACGCCTCTTCGAGAAGGTGCTCCGCCGCTCACAGGAGTGGGGCAACGACGAGAACATGATGTACGTCGTAGGTGCTACGCGCGGACAACTCTTCGAGGACATCCGTAAGATCGCGCCCAACCACTTTCTCCTCGTGCCCGGCGTAGGCGCACAGGGCGGTTCGCTCACTGAGGTGTGCAAGTATGGTATCACCAAGGACTGCGGCCTGCTCGTCAACTCAAGCCGTGCCATCATCTATGCCGACAAGACCGAGAACTTCGCCGCTGTAGCACGCGAGGAGGCCCGCAAGGTGCAGGAAGAGATGGCAGCCGAACTCGTGAAGTACGGTATCCTCTAAAAAAAGAATACGCGCATCTGATGAAGTCAGGCAAGATCATCAACGACCCGGTGTTCGGGTTTATCAACATCCCTAAGGGGC
>JAZOPX010000161.1:0-7767 GCA_045655845.1 Bacteroidaceae bacterium | reverse complement strand
TACGTACTTAGTTGTATTATTGGGGTCGCGGAGCGAAATCTGCGCCTCGTAATTCTCGAAGTTGAGCGCCTTGAAGATAATCTCGATGATGTCCATCACGCGAGTAAACTCCTCCTTCACCTGGTCGGGACGGCAGAAGATATGTGCATCGTCCTGAGTGAAACTACGTACGCGGGTCAAGCCGTGAAGTTCACCGCTCTGCTCGTAACGGTATACGGTACCGAA
Source organism: Bacteroidaceae bacterium (assembly GCA_045655845.1). Lineage (GTDB taxonomy): Bacteria > Bacteroidota > Bacteroidia > Bacteroidales > Bacteroidaceae > UBA1189. The sequence continues at coordinate 7,542 of JAZOPX010000161.1, read as the reverse complement.
CTCAGCGAGGCGGATGGGGAGATCCTTGTATGAGCGGGGCTGGTACTTGTAGATCATACAGTGGTGGGGGCAGTTCATGGGCTTCAACAAGTATACCTCACCCTCCTCAGGAGTAGTGATGGGTTGGAAACTGTCCTTACCATAGTGATCCCAGTGGCCAGAGGTCACATAGAGGTTCTTGTTACCGATGTGGGGAGTCATCACCTGCTGGTAGCCGAAGCGCTTCTGGATGCGCTTGAGGAAGTCCTCAAGACGGAGACGTAGAGCGGTACCACGAGGGAGCCACATGGGCAAGCCCTTACCTACGGTCTCAGAGAACATGAAGAGTTCGAGTTCTTTACCGATCTTACGGTGGTCGCGTTTCTTGGCCTCCTCCATCATCACGAGATACTCATCGAGCATCTTCTTCTTGGGGAACGAGATACCGTAGATACGGGTCATCATCTTGCGCTTCTCGTCGCCACGCCAGTAAGCACCAGCCACGGAAGTGAGTTTGATAGCCTTGATGGGAGCAGTGGTGAGCAAGTGCGGGCCACGGCAGAGGTCGGTGAAAGCACCCTGTGTGTAGGTGGTGATGGTACCGTCCTCAAGTTCAGAGATCAGTTCACACTTATAGGTCTCGCCACGCTCAGAGAACATCTTGAGCACCTCGTCCTTAGAGATTTCATTGCGCACTACGCTCTCGTTCTTAGCCACGAGTTCAGCCATCTTCTTCTCGATCTTCTCGAGGTCGCCCTCCTTGATGGTCACGCCTTCGCCCGGATCTACGTCATAGTAGAAGCCACTCTCGATAGCAGGACCGATACCGAACTGGATATTGGGATAGAGTTCCTGCAATGCCTCGGCCAAGAGGTGAGCCGATGTATGCCAGAAGGCATGCTTAGCCTCGGCGTCATCCCATTTGTGGAGACGGATTGAGGCATCCTCGTTGATCGGGCGGTTAAGCTCCACAATTTCGTCATTCACACTGCACGCCAACACGTCCTGTGCCAAGCGAGCGCTGATACTCTCGGCAATCTGAAGACCGGTAACGCCAGCCTCAAACTCTCTCACCGAGCCATCAGGAAAAGCAATCTTAATCATTGTTGTATATTATTTATTTTTGTTCTTCTACACCTTATTATATATGACTGCCATAAATACATTTTGCAGCCAACATACAATTGGGCGCAAAATTAGGCAAATAAATCGAGACGTGCAATTTTAAACAAAAAGAAAGTTGGAAGTTCCGCAGAACTTCCAACTTTTTATCTTGGCTTAACAGCCAATGGTTAATAGCCAACGGCCAAAAACCTCTTAGCCCTGGATAGCAGCTACACCGGGGAGCACCTTACCCTCAATAGCCTCGAGGAGCGCGCCACCACCAGTAGAGATGTATGATACCTGGTCAGCCAAGCCGAACTTGTTTACACAAGCCACTGAGTCACCACCACCGATGAGTGAGAATGCACCCTCAGCAGTTGCCTTGGCGATAGCCTCACCGATAGCGCGTGAACCTGCGGTGAACGCGTCGCACTCGAACACGCCAGCGGGGCCGTTCCAAAGGATGGTCTTAGCGCCCTCGATAGCGGCAGCAAATGCCTTCTGGCTCTCAGCACCAGCGTCAACACCCTCGAAGCCTACGGGAATCTGGTTAGCGGGGCAAGTGATGATCTCAGCACCAGCCTTAACGCTCATGGTACCGAAGTCAAGGCCGTTAGTAGCGGTGCAGTCTGTGCCGAGCACGAGCTCTACGCCATTCTTCTTGGCCATCTCCTCAACGCCGAGAGCAACATCGAGCTTATCCATCTCTACGATTGACTCACCGATCTCACCACCGTGAGCCTTTGAGAAGGTATAGGTCATACCACCGCAGAGGATGAGCTTGTCCACCTTACCGAGGAGGTTCTCAATGATACCAATCTTTGAAGAAACCTTTGAGCCACCCATGATGGCAACGAAGGGACGCTTGATGTTTGACAACACGTTGTCAACAGCCTGTACCTCCTTCTGCATGAGGTAACCGAGCATCTTGTTGTCAGCGTCAAAGTAGTCAGCGATAACAGCTGTAGAAGCGTGCTTGCGGTGAGCGGTACCGAAAGCGTCGTTGATGTAGCAGTCAGCGTACGAAGCGAGAGTCTTTGGGAACTCCTTCTGTGAAACCTTCATAGCCTTCTTAGCCTCCTCGTAAGCGGGGTCAGCCTTGTCGATACCAACGGGCTTGCCCTCCTCCTCGGGATAGAAACGGAGGTTCTCGAGCAACAACACCTCGCCAGCCTTGAGGGCAGCAGCAGCCTCAGCAGCCTTAGCGCAGTCGGGAGCGAACTGTACGGGTACACCGAGCTTCTCAGATACAGCGTCAACGATCTGTGAGAGTGAATACTTGGCGTTCACCTTGCCTTTGGGCTTACCCATGTGTGACATGATGATGAGCGCACCACCCTCAGCCAACACCTTCTTCAAGGTGGGGAGAGCACCACGGATACGGGTGTCGTCAGTAATCTTACCCTCTTCGTTCAAGGGTACATTGAAGTCTACACGCACGATTGCCTTCTTGCCGGCAAAGTTGAAATTGTCAATGTTTTGCATAATACTTTGTTAATTATGAATTATGAATTGTGAATGTTATATTTTCTTTTTGGGGCTTTGGACCAATAGCCAAAAGCTAATAGCCAAGGTTTGTGCAAACGAGCGCATATAAGCTTGCTTAAGATGCTCAGCGAGTGCAGCCAAAGCTCAACAACAAAGTTGTTAACAGCCATAGTCCATGCAAAGTTAAGAAAAGGTTTGTTAAGTCGTACACAAAAACGAGCGAAATCTCATATTTCTCCTAAAAAAACGTCCCTTTTCAATATTTTTATCTAATTTTGCACGCACAAATTCATCAACTTGAAAACTCAAACACTCAAAACTATATGAAAGTAGCCATTGTAGGAGCCAGCGGAGCTGTAGGACAGGAGTTCCTCCGCGTGCTCGAAGAGAGAAACTTCCCCATCGACGAACTCGTGCTGTTCGGTTCGCCCCGCAGCGCTGGTAGCACATATACCTTCCGTGGTAAGGAGATTACCGTAAAGTTGTTGCAACACAACGATGACTTCAAGGGCATCGACATCGCCTTCACCTCGGCCGGTGGCGGCACATCGATCGAATTTGCCGAGACCATCACCAAGCATGGTGCCATCATGATTGACAACAGCAGTGCCTTCCGCATGGACAAGGATGTGCCCCTCGTAGTACCTGAGGTGAATGCCGAGGATGCTCTCGTACGTCCCCGTGGCATCATCGCCAACCCCAACTGCACCACCATCCAGATGGTAGTAGCCCTGAAGGCCATCGAGCAACTCTCACATATCAAGACCGTACACGTATCGACCTACCAGGCCGCCAGCGGTGCCGGTGCAGCAGCCATGGCCGAGCTCTATGAGCAGTACCGCCAGGTGTTGGCAGGCGAAGAGGTGACCGTGGAGAAGTTTGCCTATCAGCTCGCCTTCAACCTCATCCCTCAGATTGACGTGTTCACCGACAACGGTTACACCAAGGAGGAGATGAAGATGTATCACGAGACGAAGAAGATCATGCACTCTGACGTGAATGTAAGCGCCACTTGCGTACGCGTTCCTGCCCTCCGCTCACACTCTGAGAGTATCTGGGTAGAGACCGAGCGCCCCATCAGCGTAGAGGAGGCTCGCGAAGCCTTTGCCAAGGGCGACGGACTCGTGCTTATGGATAACCCCGCCGAGAAGGAGTACCCCATGCCCCTGTTCCTCGCCGGCAAGGATCCCGTCTATGTGGGTCGCATCCGCAAGGACCTCACCAACGAGAATGGCCTCACCTTCTGGATTGTAGGTGACCAGATCAAGAAGGGTGCAGCACTCAACGCTGTACAGATTGCCGAGTACCTCATCGCCCAGGGCGTGGTGAAGTAAGCCTATCGGGCAAGACATATCAAACAAGAACACAAGAAGAGCAGCCCGCCGGGCCTGCTCTTCTTGTGTTCTGTGTCATTCTGAGTGAAACGAAGAATCCCGCAAAGTGCATCAGCAAAGTCCCTGCGCGAGATCCTTCACTACGTTCAGGATGACACCAACACGGGTATCGGACATCTTTCCAGGTAAACCTCTACTTTATTAAGGAGGGTATGTTGCAACACACCCTCCTCATAATTGAACTTCTGATTACTCTACAACTGTGCTGTCGGGCACTGCGACCTCGACAGCCTCAACGGCCTCAGCAGGCTCAGCGGGCTCGACTACCTCTACCTTATTGAAGCGAGGCAGGGGTGAGGGAGCACCTGCCCACTTGAGCAGATTGCCCAGCCACAAGCCAGCCACTACTACCACGAGAGCAGAGAGCGAGATGAGCCATTTCTTCCACGCGGGGATACCCTTCTTGGCATAGGGGTCCTTGAGTCTCATCTTGGGGAACTTGACGATATCGGTCAGGGTCTCGCCGAAAGGTATGCTGATCTTCGAGGCGGCGTTGATGGCCCATCCGTTGGCATTGAGCAAGGGGGCGATGTTGCGACGACGGAGCTTCATCCATGCCATCACCATGGCAGGGCCTGAGATGATGAGCATGATACCCACGAAGGCAGCGATGAGTTGCCACCACTTGAGGGCGAAGATACCTTTGGCAAGGCTTGCGAGGGCGGTACCGATCATGCCTAATGCCATACCGAAGGCAGCGAAGATACCGGCAAACTTACCTATGTCGAAGGGTTGTGCAGGAGCGGCCTTGGCATCGGCAGCAGCAGGGGCTGTAGTGGGCACGGAGTTGACCTTGGTATTGAGGTCCTTCATCATGGCTGCATCCTTGTCGGCAGCGCTCTTGTTGATGAGGTTCTCGATGGTGGTGGCCAAGCGGCGGTAAGGTGACCAGAAGGCCTGACCTACGCTGATGGGGTTGTCGATAATCTTGGTGATAACGGCATCCCATACCACTCCTTCGTTGTCGTAGAAGATGGCGTTCTTGCCTACGCTGAGGTCGCCGATCTCACCCACGGTGACAGCCGCCACGATGGCAAGTTTGTTCGGTTTTGTCGGGGTCACGCAATCGCAATAGATAAGATACATACCACTTGCAGCAGCCATCGTATTGTGCTTACCCATGTCGACTACCTTCATACACATGCGGCACTCGCGCTGGTCGATGAGCAAGCGTCCGCATTGGAACACCGCACGCACGTTCTTGCTCTTGGTATAGAAGTCCTGGAGCGTTACAAAGTTGCGCAACAGGTGGTAGAAGTCGCGATAGATGTGGAGGAACTTGTCCACCATATCGATACCCTCGGCAGCCTCCTTGAGCGCAGCGTCCTGTGCCACGAGGTCGAGCAGTGCCTGCTTCTTGTCGTCGGCGAGGAGTTTCTTGATGGTGTCGAGGCCCAATGCCTCTACTTCGGCACCCTTCTTGGCAGCCTTCCAGCCGTTGTATGCAGCAAAAGCGGCACCGATGGCAGCCCAGTCGGCTTCGGTAAGTGCCTTGGTGGTAGGCTTCACGATGCCCATGAGCGTAGCAAACTGACCGGCCCATGCGGGGTTGATGGTAGCGTCGAGGGGCAGTTCGGCCTTGCCGGTGATGCGTGCGATGGGGTAAGCGGCGATGTCCTCGGTCTTGCCGGTGAGGTTATCGGCACTGATGCTCTCGATGAGGGCGGTTTGCACATCGAGTTTCGCAGCACTCTCGGGAGAGAACGAGGCCAGTTTGGCACGTACGAAGTAGTCCTTCACCTTGGCGTCGAGGGCGTTGTAGGCCTCGATAGCCTTGTCGGTGTCGGCACCATAGGGAGCCTCTACGGCTGCATCCTGCCATGCGGCATAGTCGGCCAGGGCTTGGTAGAATTTCTCGATGAGTTCGGCATTGACACCCAGTTCGCCACAACGGTCGGCCACGCCGCCAAGTGACTTCACGGCCGCAGCGATGGCGGCCTTCTCGTCGAGGTCTGCAGTGGTAAAATCGGTGATGATGCCATCGCCATTGAAGGCTGTCTTGGCGAAGATGGCTGTGCTGTCCTTGGTCTCGGCAATAGAGATGACAGTGCCCTCCTTGCCGAGATTGGCGAGAATCTGCTTGGCCGAGGTGTAGAGGCGCTTACCGTTGGTATCCTCTTGGTTGAACTGCTCGATGTCGATGTGGTCGTGTCCCTTGGTGAGGAGGTCGGCATCCTTGATGGCGGCGGTCATCCACTGTGAGGTGATGACGATGTCGTTCACACGGATACGACCATCCTTATCGGTGTCGATATACTTGAGGCTCTTCTCCTCAATCTCCAGCCCGGTAGAGGGACATGAGAGGACGGTCCATTTCTTGGGGTCGAGTTCGCCGAGGTGTGCGATGTCGGCACCTGTCTTAATCTTTACGCGTGTAGCGCCACCTACATTGTCGTAGGTCCATACATGTTTCTTTGTTGCCATGTTTATTTTGTTTAGTGTGTAGAGTTTAGTGTTTAGTGTTTAGGGTGTAGGGGCCTATAACCTTTAACCCATAACCGTTATTTGTCTCTGTCATCCCGACAAAGCGAAGCGCCGAGGGATCTCGCAGAGTCTCTTTGTGTAAGACTCCTTTGGGGAGATAAACCTCCCGTCGTCGCAACCGACGCTAATGCTCCGCGTCGGCCCTGCGCGGGATCCCTCTCTACGCTCGGGATGACACATCACGAGCAGTTTTCGTCTTTCCTCAACTTTCCACTTTCATTTATTCTCTGATAGCAGAGGAAATACTTCTTCACCTTCTTCTTCAGGAGCGAGAGGTTGAACATATCCGATGCCTCGGCGATGTCGCACGTGGTACCGTCGTTGTAGAGTATCTCGATGTGGTCGTCGAAGGGGCTGTACATATCCTTCTCCTGCGTGGTGGCACAGATGAGGTAGGCTGCCTCGCGCTTGCTCACGCCGAGGGTGCTGCATATGCGCTGGGTGATCTCGGCCTTATACTCGCGGCTGAAGGGTTTGGCGGCAATCTCCACCTTGAAGAGGCGGCGGTTGACCAGTCCACCACTGAGCGTCGAGAGCACCTTGTCGGGGTGGGATACCCATCCCTTGAGGGCACACCAGATGTCGTTGTCGTCGAGCAGCAGGAAGGTGTCCAGACACTCCTCGTCATTGAAGAATGCCTCGCGCGTGATATCTCTATATAGGAAGTAGCGCAGGGCGGGCGACACGTGCAGTTCCTCCCCTCGTCGGGCCAGTTCCTTGGCACGGGTAAGGGTACCGATGAGCATCTTCTCACACACGACCGAGGTCTTGTGCAGGTAGACCTGCCAGTACATGAGTCGGCGTGCGGTGAGGAAGTTCTCGATGGAGTAGATTCCCTTCGACTCCACCACGAGGTGGTCGTCCTTGACGCCGAGCATCTTGATGATGCGTGCCGAGCCGATGTTGCCTTCGGTGACACCCGTGTAGAAACTGTCGCGTCGGAGGTAGTCGAGGCGGTCCATGTCGAGTTGGCTGCTCACGAGTTGGTGCAGGAAGCGTTTCTCATACTCATCTCTGTAGATGCGTATGGCGAGGTCGAGGCGGCCGCCCAGTTCGCGGTTCATCCGCTCCATGAGGAGCAGCGATATCTCTT
>JAZOPX010000160.1:0-2082 GCA_045655845.1 Bacteroidaceae bacterium | reverse complement strand
GAAAGAGAACAAAGTGATTGAATTTCCGTTGGTGGGAGCAGCCAATACGAAGATGATTGTCTTTGAAAAGGTAGAACTGACCGACACGGCTACCGTGCTAACCATTCGTGGGTTCAACCAACCGAACTACTGGATTCGGGTCGCAGCGTGCACTCGTCTCGTGGCACAAGGCATAGAATGCAAACTGCTTGATAGTAGAGATATAGAGATTGGCAAAGAGTTGTTTATGCCCGAAGATGGCGACTCGTGCTTCACATTGTTGTTTGAACCATTGCCCAAGGGGGCTATATCATTTGACTTTATTGAGGGCGAGGCTGAGGATGATTGGCGCATCTACGACATTGACTTGACGGGAAAGCGCGATGCGAACAAACCCGAGGGCCTGCCCCACGAATTGTATCGTGAACCCAAAGCCGAGGGTGCCATGCCTGAATATGCTTACGAGATTGGCGATGTCACCATCAATGTACATCTGTTGGGCTATCGTGAGGGATGTATGAAACGCATGACTTTGCCCGTAAACACGACCTTTGAGGGGCAGCGCAGTGTGGATGTAAATATCGACCCAAAGACAGGCGAAGGCTCGGTGACATTCCGACAACATGGTACTGCCTGCTCTTTTGTTATTGTCAATGGCAGAGGGCACGAGGCATTCTTCTTTGCTCCGGGCGAAACAATAGACCTCTATGTAAACCTTGCACGTATCAATCAGATGGCAAGGTATAACTACCAGACGCCTGTCGAAAACCCTCTCATTAAAGGCTGTTGGACCAAAGGAAGCCGCTACGATGCCTTGAACAACCTTCCGCCTGTGGATTGGAATGCCCCCGATTCACTTAACACCTACGATTATACGGAAAGAGTGATGGACGCAGATGAGTATGTCGAGCGATTGATTGATTTCTACCACGACGAGTGTGACTTTATAGAGAGTACCCCTTGTCATCCATGGCAGAAGATAGTGACTAAAAATATTGCTTTGGCCTCATGTTTTGGTGCTCTGGAGAGAGACCATCGTAAGTATGTGACATCGGACAATGGGGACGTTCTTGTTCCGTTCAAGTCAGAACACTACGAACGGATATTCTCGCTTGTCGATACCGAGAGTCCATATCTCTTGCTTGGACGAGATGTTTATCGGATAGTAAAGAATACACGCGGATTGAACTTCGCAAAGAAGTCAGGACAACTCTATGACATTTATATTACTCATAACACGGTGTCGAAAACAGTAGGATACAATATCGGCATTGTAGGGGAAACCCTTAATGAAAATGTCCATTTGAGCAATCCCTTCTTTGCCAAAGTATGTCACGATGTAGAGCAACAGGTCGACAACGGCGAGAAGATACTACGCAAACTCATCGAGCCCTATAAGGGCAAGATTATCCTACTCGACGTTTGGGGAACCTGGTGCGGCCCTTGCAAGGCAGCCTTAGCGAAAAGCCAAGAGGAGTACGAGCGGTTGAATCCCTACGACATCGTATACCTCTACCTCGCTAACAACTCCAGTGAGGAGTCATGGAAGAACGTCATCAAGGAGTACAACGTGACGGGTGACAATGTAGTGCACTACAACCTTCCCTCCAAGCAGCAAGTTGCCATCGAGCACTACCTTGGCGTGAACAGCTTCCCCACCTACAGGCTCATCGACCGCGACGGCAACATCCTCGATGTGAATGCCGACCCTCGCGACCTCGATGCGCTGGAGAATCTGTTGAGGTTGATGGAATAAAGTTTCTTTGAGTATTGGATAATTTGCAGTATCATGAGCATTGCCTTTAGCCCCTGCGGGCGGCGAACTTCGTTTCGTGTTCCCTTTTTTCAACATAAATTTCCGTAAATTGACCATAAATTAGCCACAAATAAAATTCGTGTAACAACATACAACACCCAATACAATGAAACCAACCAAACTATTCCTTGCCCTTGCCGTAGCGGTGCTGCTGGGGGCGTGTAAACAAAAAGAATCCGTGGTAGCCAATATTGATGGCTGGGGTAATGACAGCATCATCGCACTGCATGTTGTGTATGGAGATAATGGATATGCTTCGGAGATAACCGACACCATCTTAGCGGTGA
>JAZOPX010000159.1:0-11730 GCA_045655845.1 Bacteroidaceae bacterium | reverse complement strand
TCGGCACCCATCCAGTTGTTCTTGGCCGAGCCATACACGACGGGGAAGTCGAGTTGGTCCTCCGTTGCCTCGAGGGCAAACATGAGGTCGAAGACCATCTCATACACCTCCTCGGGGCGGCAGTTGGGCTTGTCCACCTTGTTCACCACCACCACGGGCTTCAAACCCAGCTGCAGGGCCTTCTGCAACACGAAGCGTGTCTGCGGCATGGGACCCTCGAAGGCGTCGACCAGCAAGATACATCCATCGGCCATGTTAAGCACGCGCTCCACCTCGCCACCGAAGTCCGAGTGGCCTGGGGTGTCGATGACATTGATCTTCGTACCCTTGTAGTTGATAGACACGTTCTTCGAGAGGATGGTTATTCCTCGCTCACGCTCCAAGTCATTGTTATCGAGTACCAACTCCCCACCGTTCTGGTTCTCACGAAACAGATTTCCGGCGAGCATCATCTTGTCCACCAAGGTCGTCTTACCATGGTCAACGTGCGCAATAATGGCAATGTTTCTGATGTCTTGCATATGTATATGTCTGCTAATTCGGTACAAAATTAGTGTAAACAGAGAGAAAACGCAAATTAATTTGGCATTTCACTCACCTTGCACTAATTTTGTAGATTATGATTAAAAACATTATATTCGACTGGGGCGGGGTGCTCATACACCTCGACAAGGCACGTTGCACCGAGGCATTCCGTCAGCTGGGCGTGGAGGTGAGCGACGAGCTGACAAACCCCTTCGGTCAGCGTACCGACTTGATGGACTTCGAGCGGGGACTGATGACGGTGGCGGAGTTTCACGACACGGTGCGCCGTATCTATGCCCCTGAACTCACCGATGAGCAGATCGACCAGGCTTGGAGTGCCTTGCTGCTCGACATCCCCAGCTACAAGCTCGACACACTGCTGGAGCTGAGGGAGAAGGGCTATCGCCTGTTCCTCTTGAGCAACACCAATGCCGTGCACTGGGAGGAGGGACGAAAGCGCTTTGACTATCGCGGACACCGAGCCGAGGACTTCTTCGACCAGATATTCCTCTCGCACGAGATACACGAGCTGAAGCCAACGGCCGAGGCCTTCCTCAAGGTCGCACAATTGGCGGGAATCAAACCTGAGGAGACGCTCTTCGTGGACGACCTGCAAGCGAGCTGCAACGCTGCTGAGGCATTGGGTTTCCACACCTATTGCCCCGTGGCGAATACGGACTGGCGTTTGGAATTGAAAATAGCCTCCCCTATCCCCTCCAAGGAGGGGTAACTGAAGAGGGACTTACAAATGAGAATAGAAAACGGTATAAATAACCTCGAAGTAGCTAAATCTTCCCTCCTTGGGAGGGATAAGAGGGAGGCCATCGCCACCATCGGTTCGTTTGATGGGGTGCACCGGGGACATCAGTGCCTACTGGGGCAGGTACGCCGCATTGCCGATGAATATGAGTTAAATGCCGTGGCCATCACCTTTGGAACCTCGCCCAAGAAAGTTCTTGGTGGAGGCAATGTGTCACAGCTGACCTCCTCAGAGGAGCGTACTACCCTACTCCACCATTTCGGGATGGATAAGGTGGCAGTGCTTGACTTTACGCCACAGATGGCCGAGATGACAGCCTATGACTTCATGCTGAAGGTGCTCAAGGAACAGCTACACGTGGCTGTACTGGTCATCGGCTATGATCACCGCTTCGGGCGTGGGCGTAGCGAGGGTTTCGATGACTATGTACGCTACGGTCGTGAGATTGGCATCGAGGTGATGCGTGGCGAAGCATGCTTCGAAAATGGAGAGCCCGTAAGTTCGACCCGTATACGCCATCTATTGGAAGAGGGGCGTGTGAATGAGGCTGCACATCTGCTGGGCTACCGCTATACCCTACACGGCAAAGTGGTGGGCGGCTACCGAGAGGGACGCAAGATGGGCTTCCCCACGGCAAACATAAGAATTGACAACGGACAACAGACAACAGACAAGGTGGTTGATTGCAAATTACTACCTGCCGATGGGGTGTATGCGGTTTATGTCAACGTGGTTGGCAACGAAAACGAAAACGGTCAAAGCTCAAAACTCGGAGCTCGGGGCTCAGGGCTCAAGGGTATGCTCAACATCGGCTATCGCCCCACGCTGAACAATGGCAGGGAACGGAGCATTGAGGTGCATATCCTTGATTTTGAAGGTGACCTCTACGGCAAAGACATCATGGTGGAGTTTGCCTACCGACTGAGAGAGGAGCGAGCATTCGCCAACACGGATGAATTGACAAAACAACTGGAAAAAGACAAAGAACAGGTAAAAGAACTACTTGCCAAATAAATAGGATACGATTAAAAGAAAGTATATCAATAAAAAGAAGTACTTTTGCAAACTATAAAAAACCAAAGGAATATATATACAGACATGAAGAAAGAGAATTTTATACAGAAATATGGAGCCTATGCCGTAGCATTAGTGCTTTTTGTGGCCGTAGCATGCATCTACTGCCTCCCGGCATTAGAAGGAAAGGTTGTCCAATCGGGAGATAGCACCAATGCTGCCTCTGCCGTGCACGAGGTGGGAGAGTATGTCAAAAACACGGGCGACAACTCATTCTGGACGGGCTCGATGTTTAGCGGCATGCCTAACTACCAGATTGGTGGAGGACAATACGGAGCCAAAGAATGGCTCAAGCCTTTCCGTAAGATGATGCTCAGAGGACATTGGAGTACCCCATGGATATTCATCACCTTCTTCGTGTGCTTCTATGCGCTGATGCGTGCATTCAGCATCAATAAGTGGCTGAGCATCGTAGGAGCGTTGGCTACGGGATTCTCGTCGTACTTCTTCATCATCGTACAGGCAGGACACAATACGAAAACATCGTCAATTGCCCTCATCTCGGTGGTTGTAGGGGGCTTCTACCTCATCTTCCGCAAGAAATATGGCTTGGGCATAGTGCTGACCATGCTCTTCACGGCCATCGGATTCGGTAACCACCCACAGATGTCGTACTATCTGTTCATGATGATTGGACTTTTCTTCTTTGCCGAGCTCTATAGTCACATCAAGGAGAAGCGATACAAAGACCTTGCCGTAGGTTCGCTGCTCTTCTTCGGTTCATTGTTTGTGGGATTGGGCACGGGCAGCTCTACCATCTTTGTCAACAAAGAGTATGCCGAGCAGACCATGCGTGGCGGCCACTCTGACTTGAAGAAGGTCTCGGACGGAGAGAACAAGACCAAGGGACTCGACCTCGACTATGCTACTGCATGGAGCTACGGTATCGACGAGACACTGTCATTTATCATTCCAGGTGTTATGGGTGGTGCATCGACCTACGATGTGGGAACCGACTCTGAATTGTACAAGACCTTGGTTAAGGAGGGTGTGCCTCGACAGTCGGCAGCACAGTTCTGCGCCAACGTACCTCTTTATTGGGGTGACCAACCCTTCACGGCAGGTAACGTGTATATGGGAGCCATCGTATGTTTCCTCTTCGTATTGGGACTGCTGATAGTGAAGGGACCATACAAATGGGCTATTTTAGCAGCCACGCTCTTCTCGACATTCTTGGCTTGGGGACATAACTTCATGTGGCTTACGGAACTGTTCTTCAACTATTTCCCCATGTATAACAAGTTCCGTGCGGTGTCGTCAATCCTTATCGTTGCAGAGATTGCAATGCCCCTCTTGGGTTTCCTCGCCATAAAGGAGCTCATGGATGGAACCGTTGCTCGCGAAAAGGCCATCAAGAGCATCTACATCGCAGCCGGCACAACTGCAGGGCTATGCCTATTCGTTGCGCTCTTTGGCGGCATGATGTTTGACTTCATAGCTCCCGTAGATGCCAGCTTCGCCAATAATTTGCCCGAATTTGCCTACTTGGGCATACTGAACGAACGTATGGCGCTGATGAAGAGCGATGCATGGCGTTCATTCTTCTTCATCATACTGGCTGCCGCCACACTATGGACATTCACCAAGGGATGGCTCAAGTGGGGATATATGGTAGCAATCGTGGGCGTGTTAGTTATGGCCGATATGTGGCCCGTCAACAAGCGCTACCTCAATGACAGTTCGTTTGTGACAAAGAAGAACAACAATAATGCATTCCAGATGCTGCCCTACGAGAAACAAATCTTGCAGGATAAGGACCCGCACTTCCGTGTGCTGAACCTTAGCACCAATACATTCAATGATGCACGCACTTCATACTATCTGAAGTCGATTGGTGGCTACCACGCTGCCAAGCTGCGCCGCTATCAGGACCTGATTGATGAGCACATATCAAAGATGAACTGGAATGTCATCGGTATGCTCAACGCCAAGTATATCATAGTACCTGACAGAAAGAGCGGACAGCCCCAAGCCCAACTCAATCCCTATGCCATGGGCAATGCTTGGTTTGTGGATACGCTTGTGGTGGCCAACGATGCCAATGAGGAGAGTGAAGCACTCAACTACCTCGACCTGCATACGACTGCAGTACTTGACCAGGAATTTGCCAGCTATGTAAAGGATTTCACTCCTGAACGTGACTCTACAGCAACGGTGCACCTCACCAAGTATACTCCGCGCTACCTTGATTACGAATATTCAACCGACAAGCCCGGAACCATCGTATTCTCCGAGATCTATTATCCTTACGGATGGAAGGCGACAATTGATGGTGTACCAGCCGACATCTACCGTGTGAACTACATGCTACGTGCAATCAACGTACCTGCAGGTACTCACTCTATACACATGGAATTTGACCCCGACAGTGTCAAGAAGGGTGATGCCATCGCCATGGTGTGCATATTCATCATGTATGGCACCATGCTCGCGGTGATTGGCTTTGCCCTGTATAGAGCGGTGCGCAAGCGCAAGGAGATGAAATAAAACAAAGAAAAACATCGGGTGCCTCTTGCGAGAGTGCACCCGATGTTCTTATGCGAAGCGCTTAATCAAGCGGTCAATCTTCCATAATATGCCCTTGCGGCGGTGTTTCCAAAAGTATTTCATGTAGAGGCGCTCGGCAATGCCGCGTAGGCTGTTGCGGTAGGCTTTGGTATGCTGTTGCATACGCTTCACGTAACGAAGTCCCCAATAAACACGGTTATAACGTAGGGCTTGCTCATAGGGTTGGTCCATAATATGGCAAAGAAAGGACGAGAGTTCCTGTATCTTAGCCTCTATGCTATCCGACTCGGGATGCTTGAGAGCTGGAGCAGCCAACATCTGCTCATACAGTTCTTGATTGGAGTCGACGCGCTTGACAGCTTCTAATACCTCGTCCCAAGAGTTATACTTGCAGCAATTGATAAACGCCTCCTCATTGAAGGTTTCGGCAGCAGTGGGGTCACCCCAATAGATGGGAACGGTCTGTGCCGCAAACGATTGTACCAACTTCTCGGTACAATAGCCGGGATAGCTGCTATTCTCAAAGGAGAAGCTAAATCTATGGTTCTGTTCGAAAGCCAACTTGTCGGCTACAGGACCACCAATATTGTTCTTGTAACGTCCGCCCGAAGAGATGGTCTTATAGGTAGATAGCTGATTGAAGAACTGCTCACGCAACTCAGAGGCTCTATTGTTGGAGTATACAAAACTGCAAAAACCACTCTTTGCGGGCGCAGGCTTGGTGTGCTTCTCCTGCATCAGACGAAACGACTCTTGATAGCGGTTGAGATAGTAGATAGGGAGGCGCATATAACGGTCGCCCAATGTCAAGTGTTCAAAGCCGAGAGCATAATCATAGAGATTGAAGTCGGGGCATTGGTTCTCACCGGTATAGAAAATCTTCACACAGTCGTAGCGCAAATGTTCTTCCCCAAAGACAGAGCAAAAAAGATAGTCGGGAGTATCAGAAAATTCGACATCGTAATGCTTACAAAGAAGCTGATAGAAGATATTGCTCTCAGGCACGAAATCGTCCCAAAAGTCTACGAATTTGATACGGATATGCTTTTTCATAATTTCATTTTTGTTTTTCGGATATACCAGGGCAAGACCTTTATTGCCAAGCGAGGAGATCGACGGATGAGCAAATGCAACAAACGCAACTTGTAGTCTGCACGATAGTAGGAATTTTCCTCAAAGTCGGGAAGCTGGATGAGCAGGTCATCATATAACTTCCCTATAACAAACAGCTGAGGTTTGCGCTCGTTGTATATATAAGTAAGAAGACTGAGCAGATAGCCCTTCTTCAAATAGATATAATCCAGTTCGGCCTTGTTCGCATCGTAGAGTCCCTCGACACGCGCAAACAGCATGAGCGTATCAAACGACTTCATCTTGTCGATATATCGCATCGGATTGGGTGCTTCAGAGAGTGAGTCTTCGTGTACGAGATACTGATACAACGGTTTGTCAACACAGGCAATACGCTGTGCGGCCAACAAGGCACAAGTGAGGAAACAGCTGTCTTCGGCACTGCGTGTACCGGGAAAGTCGATACGATAGGAACGAAGCAATGAACGCCGATAGAGGAAGGTCCACATCATCGTCACATAATGGGTGAGAAAGAAACTGCGTCTCTCTCCAATAAAGGCTCCACTCTCTATCACGGGATTGAGCATAGGAGACACTACCCCACCCTGCACCAACTGTGCTTGGCAATAAGCCATATCGGCATCGTGCTGCTTGGCCGCATTGTAGAGTTGCTCGCAGAAGTCGGGAGTCACTACATCATCGCTATCCACAAAGCCGATGTATTCACCTTGAGCAGCACCAATACCTACATTACGCGCTGCACCAGGTCCCATATTGTAGGGCGTGGCAAGCATACGGAAGGTCTTACCGCTCGGATGCGCCTCTACAAACTGCCGAGCCATTTCCATGCTATTGTCCTTACCATGATCATCGACGAGCAGTACCTCAATGTCGTCCATTGTCTGTGCTACAAGTGAGGTAAGGCAAGCTTCTATATAGGAGGTTGCATTATAAACCGGAATAATGAGAGAGACCTTAGACATAGCGAAAGACTAAAAGAATGATTTATACACTTTAAGCCCTAAAGGGAGGTTCAAAGACATCAGTATGCCACCCAATCGCACTTTCAGATTGCCGGCCTTGCACAAGCACTTGATGAGATGACGATTATCGCGCATCATGCCAATCAATATGGCTCCATCCTCCGCACTCACCGACTTCAATGTACGAAGCACTATGCGCATGGCAAAACCTATCTGCGTGTAGAATGCGCGACGATATGGCCCTACAATGTGGTGTTGTTCCACAAAACGATACAAGCGATTCATCACTAGGAAGAGGTCCGTACCATTCTTCAGTTTCAATTGAGCAGTGATACTGGTGGCGTTACCCTTGAAATAATTATAGGCCACCTTGTCATATGAGGCACAACTACTGGCTAAATAGACCACTCTGGGTTTGAAATCATTGTCCTCGTGGTAGATTCCAGGACAAAACGACAGCTCGTTGCTCAGCAAAAACTCACGACGGTAAACCATGAATGGCGCAGGGATGAAGAATGAATTCTTTACCAAACCATCCTTACCACGAACGACGCCCTCGATTGTAGAGTAGTGTTCATCATAGGGTGTACCATCAGAATAAACATTTCTATACTGCAATTGCAAAGCCTCTACACCCGTCTCTTCTAACCGATGAATGATACCATGCAAGCACCCTTCTTCAATCCAATCATCGGAGTCAATAAACCACACATACTCACCTTTAGCAGCCTTGAGTCCAGCATTACGCGCCATGCTAAGCCCTTGATTGTGCTGATTGACGATGGTAACGTTTGTGCAATTACGAGTCATCTCCTCCACCACCTGCATGCTGTTATCCTTAGTGCCGTCGTTGACAATCACCAACTCGTAATCATCAGCCGAGACATGCGGCTGGCACAAGCAACTCTGCAGACAACGTCCGACGTATTGCTCTACGTTATATACGGGGATGATGAGGGATAGCTTCATTGTTTGATGTAGATATGCACTGGATACCTTTTCTACGCAAAAGTATCTAAAAAAAAACGAACTTGAAAATTTAGAACTGGGAAATCGGAGTAACCGATAAATATATATCACATAGAATTCCTCAGTCCACAAAAAAAGGTTAACTTTGTAGAAAGTTACAGGCTATAAACGAAGACATGTTATGAAGAAAGCAATAGTTGTAGGTGGCAGCAACGGCATAGGATTAGCAATTACTGTGGAATTGTCCAATCTATATGAAGAGGTAACGATTATCGATCGGGCTACTCCTTCTATAGAACTGTCAAGTAATGTAAGCTTCAGGAAAGTCAATCTGCTCGACGAGGATTTTGATTTTCTGTCAGACTACAAGGATATCGATACTCTAATCATAACAGCCGGTTTTGGCCGCGTTACACCTTTCAATAGTATTGTGGAGAAAGAGATTGATAATTCATACCAGGTAAACACAATCGCAGCAACTAAGATTCTCCACCACTACTACCCCCGTATGCAACAGGAAGAAGATTTCTATTGCGCTGTCATGGGAAGTATTGCTGGGTTAGTTTCTTCTCCTTTGTTTGCATTGTACGGTGCAACCAAAGCAGCCTTATGCAGCCTGATAGAAAGCCTCAATGTCGAGTTGGAGAAATCGGGAACAAATAATCGCATACTGAATGTATCACCAGGCTCCATCAAAGGGACCCGATTCAATGGAGGAGACAACGACCTTGCTGAAACATCTTCATTGGCAAAGGAGATTATTCAAAGGATGTATAGTCGTTCCACACTATACATTCCCCAATATGAGAAGATATATAAAGGGGTTATTGACCGCTACCAAACAGATTCCCATCAATTCGGATTAGACAGCTACGACTATAAAATGGCTTGTGGCCGATTCAACGACAAACCACAAATAGTCGTTGGATACCTCAGCGGCACATTTGACCTTTTCCACATAGGACATCTCAACCTGCTAAAGAGAGCCAAGCAGCATTGCGATTTCCTGGTTGTAGGAATCCATAAAGATGCATCCCACAAAGGGAAAAGTACATTTATCCCCTACGAAGAGCGAGTGGAGATTATACGTAGCATAAAGTACGTAGACAGGGTTATACCCTCAGAGCCTGAAGACAGTGATATCTATGTAAAGAACATAGTCAAATACGATCGTTTATTTGTAGGGTCAGACTACAAGGGTACGGAACGATTCAATAGATACGAGGCATTCTTTGCAGACAAAGGAGTAGAAATTATATACTTCCCTTACACGCAAGGGACGAGTAGCACGCAATTGCGCGATGCCTTGGCAGTCATCTCAAGCAAACAGTAAGTTTCCGTTATGCTGGAGCATGGCTCCAGCAATTGCCTTATTTAACCCATTTAATGTTACCATGCACCACAATCTGGGAAGGCAGTTGCATATAGTCCCCATACTTTTTTGTCAGGTAACTATGAGTATCATATGGGGCAAGGAATGTTCTCCCTTCAAACTGAATCTCTTGTAACGGGAACAGTTCGTTGGCATATCGCTCGTCCTTAAACACTGTACCTAACGCATGACGATAGGCGCTATTTCGGCGAAACAGGGCAACGTATCTACGGAACATAGGAAAGACGACGCGAGTCAGCAAGGCCCGATTGAAATTATATAGCCTACGATATTTATGTATCTTATGATGACAAAGGTTCACATACAATCTATTGGCTATACGGAAAAGCGGATAAGGAGATTTCTCGACAGGAAAGATATCAATGAAACAGCCGTTGTACTTCATCTTAAACTCATATTCCTCCTCTATGCACGAATGCTTGTCACGAACCTTAGCATATAAGTGAGGATAGGTCCCGTCAGATAATCTATCGTGAAGGAAGTATTTGTCCGGGAGTTCCTTTCTCAGCAATGGGAGTAGACGGAAGTAATCTTCACGCAATATCTCTATATCGAGGTCATCGTCCCAAGGGATGAAGCCTCCATGACGTACAGCCCCTAACAATGTGCCAGAACTAAGCCAATAAGGGATGTCATGGGCACGGCAAATCTTATCTACAGCTTCCAGAATCTCTAACATTCGCAATTGTCCCCTACGTAATAGAGAACCGTCTGGATTGTATTGCTCTCGAAGTTGCTGTTGTACGTCTGCTGTTATCATGTCAACTTAAGTTCTTTTTAATATTCTTCAATAAAATAATCATACTGCGCACCCAAAGATAGAAACGGCTGTAGGTAGGGTTCGAGAACTTCAGAGAGAAGCGCTCCCACCATTGGGAAGTGTAGTTATACTGATGCATATCCGCTACAACCTCTTTATGAATCTGAGGCTTCACCTTTGTTTTGCGATGGTAATAATAGCCTACGATAACATAGTTTGCCTTGAGCACATTAGCTATACAATGAGACATACACTCGTCACGGAATTCCTCCGGGATGGCATTCTTCTTAAAGCGGTATGACTTAGTAAGATACTCCAATGTATAGTCAAACGTATTCACAATACCCTCAGCATTGTCGTTGTAGTGGTAGACAACTGAAGGAGCGACCCGAATCATCCTCTGACAGGCAAAGGCCAACCTTAGGTTCATGACAAAATCCTCTCCCATCACAAAGTCACGCGGAAGGTCGAATGTCGTGTCATCAAACAACTCCCTCCGAAACAGCTTGGCATAGGGCGACGGGGCAATCTCGTAATGAAATATTCCCTTAACAAACTCCAACTTATCCATCTCGCCATCCATATACTGCTTGTCGTTTCGGTCATAGTTTCCGACAACGATATCGTACTTCTCTGAAGTTAAAGCATACAACTCCTGCAAAGCCGTAGGCGGAAGCGAGTCGTCAGAGTCGACAAAGGTGATGTATTCGCACTCTGCCGATTCAGCCACCCCCAACGCTCGTGCGCGATTGGCCCCACTATTGGTGATATGGAACACACGCACCCTACTGTCAGCCTTGGCATAAGCATCGCATATCTCTCCCGAGCTATCCGGACTTCCATCATCTACCAATAGCAGTTCAAAGTCCTCGAATGTCTGCGACAGGATGCTATCGACACAACAATGCAAGAACTTCTCTGCTTTATATACGGGTACAACTACGGAAATCTTCGGTTGCTTCATCTGCTCTCGGTATGCAATTTCTGAACAAAGATATAATATTTCCCTCAATAAAAACAGAGAAGACAATGTAATTTCTATTTAGACAAAGCCGACTGTAGAAACTTGATTGCCTCTCTCCGCTTCTCCTCAAGTTTTTGATACACTTGTTCGTAATCTATCGGGCACAACAGCGATTCTTCTCTTTGGCTATAGTCTTCATACGAAAGCACCAGTTGCTTTTCCAATCCAAACATCTGCAATAGGGATTTGAAACGCGTTATGCCGCGACTTTCATTACCTACTACTACAAAAGGTTTTCTGAACAGAATGGCAAAGATACATGCATGAAAGCTATCTGTTACGATGAACTCTGCGTCGCGAAATCCTTGCAGCCATTGTTCCACGGATGGCTGTATACGCTCTTCGAGGGAGAGTTTCTGATTTTCTGTCTGCGAATTGGAATGAAAGGGCTTGAGCGATGTCCTCTTCGCTATGTCGGAGAGGATATTGTCTGTCTCCAGACCTTTGTCAAGTACATAGCACATCAAGTCCCCTTGGTTCCTGGGGGTATCTGTCTTGATCAATTTAATATAATCAGTGGAGTCAAGCAGCAAGGTTGGATCCACCACATGAGTTGCTTCGACACTCAGTTTGTCCCTGCACAGCTCCACGCCTGAGGCTTCACGCACACTAACGGCATCAAACCTTTGAACCATTACCGAGCATGTTACAGTATCAGACTTA
>JAZOPX010000158.1:0-6373 GCA_045655845.1 Bacteroidaceae bacterium | reverse complement strand
ATACATCGACATATGGTCGCCATTATAGGTAGCCCATCCGAGAGCCAACTCCGAGAGGTCACCCGTACCGATTACGATGGCGTTTTCACGATTGGCCACGTCCATGAGGAGTTGTGTGCGTTCGCGTGCCTGACTATTCTCATAGGTAGTGTCGTGCATGGTGATGTCGTGTCCTATATCCTTGAAGTGCTGTATGCAAGCCTCCTTGATGCTTATCTCACGAACGGTGATACCGAGCAGACGCATGAGATCCAGCGCATTCTGATAGGTACGGTCGGTAGTGCCGAAGCCCGGCATGGTGACACCGATGATACCTGTGCGAGACAATTGCAGGCGGTCGAAGGTACGCACCGAGGCCAGCAAGGCCAACGTAGAGTCCAAGCCACCCGAGATACCTATCACCACCTTCGAGCAATGGATGTGGGTGAGGCGCTTGGCCAAAGCCACCGACTGTATGTTGAACACCTCGTTGCAAAGACTATCCAGTTCTTTCCCCTGGGGTACGAATGGCAACTGGGCAAAGTGGCGTGTAAGCACTCCCTCACGTTCAGTGATGGGAGCAGTGTAGATGTGCGTAGCCTTGGGATAGAGGTCGGCCTGTGCCGTAGCAAACGTGGTGTTTCCACGACGTTCCATGCGTAGTTTGTCAAGATCTATCTCGGAGCAGACGAGTTGGGCATCGAAGCAGAAACGTTGGCCCTCGGCAATCATGGCGCCATTTTCGGCTACGAGCGCCTTACCGGCAAACACGAGGTCTGTGGTCGACTCACCATACCCGCTACTGGTGTACACATAACCCGCCATGCAACGCGCCGATTGTTGCATGATGAGCGAGCGCAAGTATTCATGCTTACCCGTCACCTCATCAGAAGCCGAGAGGTTGAAGATAACCTCTGCTCCCTGCAAGGCGAGTGCCGAACTGGGTGGGGTGACGCTCCACAAGTCCTCACATATCTCCACGCCGAAGGCATAGCGCCCGGTATGGAATATCTGATACGAACCGATATGTACTGACTGACCGGCATAGCGGATGTTGTCTTCCATGCGCAGGTTGTAGCCAGTGGTGAACCAGCGACGCTCGCTAAACTCTCCATAATTGGGGATATAGCACTTGGGGACAATGCCTAAGATACGGCCTTGTTGTAGAATGAGTGCACAATTGTACAATGCACCACAGACATAGATGGGAGCACCTATTATATATATATTATCATGTACTTTGGTAGCCTCGGCAAATCGGGCAACCGCCATCTCGGCATCTTGGAGCAGGGTCTGCTGTGTCAGCAGGTCGCCGCAGGTGTAGCCCGTGATACAGAGCTCGGGAAAGACGGTAACTTCTGCACCCTCTTCATGCGCACGATGGGCCAAAGCGATGATTTGCTCCACATTGTAGATAGGGTCTGCTACGCTGACTAAGGGCACGGCGGCACCCACTTTGATAAATCCGTGTTGCATAGTATTCGTTTTTATTTGCAAAAGTAGTGCAAGCCGAGCGAAATTTCAAATTTATTTGAACATTTCCGCCAACGCGGTATGAAAGCGTTGGTTGCGACGACGGGAGGTTTATCTCCCCTAAGGAGTGCGACTTGTCGCTTACAGCCTACTTAAAGGCTTTAGACTAAAAAGTTAGAACTTAAAAACTGCTTCTTGAAAAAAAATCAAGTATATTTGCTTTTTCACTTGACTTGCAGTATCTTTGCAAGCATTATTAGTAACATGGATACTTATGTTTACCCAAGACGACGAATTATTATTTGAGAAAAGAGGCGTTACCCCAGCGCAAGTAATGGACCAGTTAGATACATTCAAGAAGGGCTTCCCCTACTTGTCGCTCGAAGGAGCAGCCTCTGTATCTAAAGGAATAGTAAAAGCCGATGAAGCCACTCTGGAAGAGGCTTCGGCACAATGGAACGAATACCTGCAATCAAACCACCGCATCGTCAAGTTTGTGCCCGCTTCGGGTGCTGCGAGCCGTATGTTCAAGAATCTCTTCGAGTTCTTGACAGGCGGTCATGACGAGCCGGTAACCGACTTCGAGCACGTATTCTTCGACCACATCGAGTTCTTCGGATTCTATGCCGCGCTCAACGCCAAGTGTACCGAACTCTACGGCAAGAACATTAAGGAACTCATGGAGGAGAACCATCACAGACAAGTGGTGGCAGCCTTGCTCAACCCAGAAGGACTCAACTTCGGCCAGTTGCCCAAGGGACTCCTGCTCTTCCACCTCTATGCTGACGATACCGTACGTACACCACTCGAGGAGCACCTCGTAGAGGGAGCACTCTATGCACAGGACGAGAACAAGAACGTACACGTACACTTCACCGTATCGCCCGAGCACCGCGAACTCTTCAAGGCTCGCGTAGAGGCTACCGTGGCTCGCTATGAGGAGATGTTTGGTGTGAAGTATGATATCACCTTCTCTGAACAGAAGGCCAGCACCGACACCATTGCAGCCGACAAAGACAACAACCCCTTCCGTGATACCGATGGCAGCCTTGTCTTCCGTCCCGGTGGCCATGGTGCACTCATCGAGAACCTCAACGACCTCGATGCTGACGTGGTGTTCGTCAAGAATATCGATAACGTGGTACCCGACCGTCTCAAAGAAGATACTGTAACCTATAAGAAACTTCTTGCAGGAATCCTTGTATCTCTCCAAGCCCAGGCATTCGCCTACCTGCGTCGCCTCGATGAAGGCAACTGCACCGATGAGGAGTTGCAAGAGATGGTACTCTTCCTCGAGGAGAAACTCTGTTGCAAACACCCCGAAATCGAAACACTCAAGGGTGATATACTCGTTACCTATCTGAAGAAAAAACTGAACCGCCCCATGCGTGTTTGCGGTATGGTACAGAATGTGGGCGAACCTGGTGGTGGTCCCTTCCTCGCATACAATGCCGACGGCACCATCTCGTTGCAGATCCTCGAAAGTTCACAGATCGACATGGACAACCCCGTGAAGAAGGCTATGTTCCTTGAGGGTACCCACTTCAACCCCGTAGATCTCGTATGTGCCATTAAGAACTACAAGGGCGAGAAGTTCGACCTTCCCAAGTATGTGGATAAGTCAACAGGCTTCATCTCCTCTAAGTCTAAGGGTGGCCGTTCGCTCAAGGCACTCGAGCTCCCCGGTTTGTGGAATGGTGCCATGAGTGATTGGAACACCATCTTCGTAGAGGTACCCCTCACCACCTTCAATCCCGTGAAGACGGTGAACGACCTTTTGCGCGACCAACACCAGAAGTAGATCATAGAACAGATTTATATATATTGTATAAGGTAACCCATGAGATTCTTCACTATGCTCAGAACGACATTCTACGCATTTTCATGTAGATTGTCGTTCTGAACGGAGTGAAGAATCTTACATTACCAACCCCTACCCCGTTCAAGATGGGCAGAAACAAGTTTTCACAACGAGAAATAACGATTATCGGCAAGTTGCTCGGTCGCAAGATGGCAGGCAACCGTAACCAGCAGAAGTTAGTGCGCCACACCCTACGCACTGTCTTCGAGTTCAACATTTCCGACTTCAACGTCCAAGGTCAGGCCTTCGGTCCCAAAGAGTTGGATGCTTGCATTCGCCGTGGCGTGATCCACATCCTCGACGACGCCACCATAGAGACCATGAAGGAGCGCTATGCCGAGCGCAAGCAGCGCGACGAAGCCCTACAGCAGGCCGAGGCGGTAGCCGATGGAGAAGTGGTTGATTGGCAAGAGGTACAACGCCAATGGAACGAGTATTATGGCATTGAAAGTGAATAAAAACTATGTCTATGTCACAGATCAACTATCATAATGTAGAGGTTCGCCAACAGGAGATGATCGTGTTGGAGAATGTCGACCTGAAGATTCAAGAAGGCGAGTTCGTGTACCTCATCGGTAAGGTAGGTTCGGGTAAGTCAAGCCTCCTGAAGACCATGTATAGCGAGTTGGACGTACACAGCGGTAGCGCCGAAGTGTTGGGCTATGACCTCACACGCATCCGTCGGAGCCAGATCCCAGCCTTGCGCAAACGCATCGGCATCGTATTCCAGGATTTCCAACTCCTCATTGACCGCAACGTATACGACAACCTCGATTTCGTGCTCAAAGCCACAGGATGGAACGACAAGCGCAAACGCCAGTTCCGTATCGAAGAGGTTTTGGAACAGGTTGGCATGCAGACCAAGGGGTATAAGATGCCCCATGAACTCTCGGGTGGCGAGCAGCAACGCATCGTCATCGCCCGTGCCATCCTCAACACTCCCGAGATTATTCTCGCCGATGAGCCTACGGGAAACCTCGACCCCGACACAGGCCGTCAGATTGTACAATTGCTGAGAGACATCCGCTCCAAGGGTTCGACGGTCATCATGACCACCCATAACCTGCAATTGCTCGAGGAGTTTCCAGGCAGGGTATACCGTTGTGAGAATCATCGAGTGGTGGAGCAACAAGTATCAGAGACCAAAGAAAACGCAAGTACTCCCGAACCTCAAGAAAATAATCAATAACACTTACGATAATGAAAGTAATGAAATTTGGCGGTACCTCAGTAGGTTCCGCACAACGTATGAAACATGTGGCCTCGCTCATCAACGACGGCGAAGACAAGATAGTGGTACTCTCAGCCATGTCAGGCACTACCAACTCATTGGTAGAAATCTGTGGCTATCTGACCAACAACAACCCCGAGGGTGCCAACGAGGTCATCAACAAACTCGAAGGCCTCTACAGACGTCATATCAACGAACTCTATAGCACCGACGAGTACAAGCAGCAGACCGCTGCCTTGGTGAAGGACGTATTCAACTACCTCCGCTCATTTACCAAGCAACTCTTCACCTCTGTCGAGGAACGCATCATCTTGGCTCAAGGAGAGATTATCTCCACCAACATGGTGACCAACTACCTCAAGGAGCAAGGCATCAGCGCACACCTCATCGCTGCGCTCGACTACATGCGCACCGACAAGAACGGTGAGCCCGACAGCGCCTACATCAAGGAGAAACTTACCGACGTATTGGCCCATAGCCCCAAGGCACAGATCTACATCACCCAGGGCTTCATCTGCCGCAACATCAATGGTGAGGTCGACAACCTCCAACGTGGCGGTAGCGACTACTCCGCTTCGCTTATCGGTGCTGCCGTAGGAGCCAGTGAGATACAGATTTGGACAGACATTGACGGCATGCACAACAACGACCCCCGTATCGTCGAGGGCACCACAGCCGTACGCCACCTCCACTTCGAGGAGGCAGCCGAGTTAGGCTATTTCGGAGCCAAGATCCTCCACCCCACCTGCATTCAGCCGGCTAAGTTTGCCAACATCCCCGTGAAACTCCTCAACACCATGGAGCCCGAGGCACCCGGCACCACCATCAACAATGATGCAGATCCCGGTACCATCAAGGCCGTAGCCGCCAAGGAGAACATCACCGCCATCAAGATCAAGTCGAGCCGTATGCTCTTGGCTCACGGTTTCTTGCGCAAGGTGTTCGAGATCTTCGAGAGTTACCACACCTCTATCGATATGATCTGCACCTCTGAGGTGGGCGTATCCATGAGTATTGACAACACCAAACACCTGGGTGAGATTGTTCACGACCTCAAGAAGTACGGCACCGTAAGCATCGACCACAACATGTGCATCATCTGCGTCGTGGGCGACATGGACTGGGAAAACGTCGGTTTCGAAGCACGCGCTATGGATGCCATGCGCGACATCCCCGTACGTATGATCTCATTCGGCGGTAGCAACTACAACATCTCGTTCCTCATCAAGGAGAGCGACAAGAAGCGTGCCTTGCAGGCGTTGCAGGATAAACTTTTTAGATAAAGACCCACCCTATCCCTCCCTGTGAGGGAGGGGACTCAGCACACTGAAAGATTATATAAGTAAAAAAAACATAAACCGAGATACCCGCAAGTCCTCCCTCACAGGGAGGATTTAGGTGGGTCCCCTATTATGATCAAAGGAACCTTCCCCATCGAGCGTTTCAATGACCTTGATACGCCGTTTTACTATTACGATACCAAGGTGTTGCGCGAGACCCTCGACACCATACGAGAAGAACTGCGCCACAACCCCGAGTATGAGGTACACTATGCCATCAAGTCCAATGCCAACCCTAAGGTGCTGCGCATCATCAGTGCAGCAGGCTTTGGTGCCGACTGCGTGAGCGGCGGCGAGGTGCGTGCAGCCATTGAGGCAGGTTTTCCTGCTCATAAGATTGTATATGCCGGTGTAGGCAAGAGCGACCGCGAGATCAATCTTGCCCTCGACTACGGCATCCACTGCTTCAACGTAGAGTCTGAGGCCGAACTCCTTATCATCAACGAACTGGCCGAGAAGAAAGGCAAGGTAGCCCGCATCGCCCTACGT
>JAZOPX010000157.1:0-4114 GCA_045655845.1 Bacteroidaceae bacterium | reverse complement strand
CGTTAACACAGGTTGGAACGGTACCGGCAAGCGTATCTCTATCCGCGATACACGTGGTATCATCGACGCTATCCTCGATGGTTCTATCGACAAGGCTCCCACAAAGGTTATTCCTTTCTTCGACTTCGTAGTTCCCACAGAACTTCCCGGTGTTGACACTGGTATCCTCGATCCCCGCGACACTTACGAGTGCGCTTGTCAGTGGGAAGAGAAGGCTAAGGATCTCGCTGGCCGCTTCATCAAGAACTTCGCTAAGTTCACAGGCAACGAGGCTGGTAAGGCTCTCGTAGCTGCTGGTCCTAAGCTCTAATGCAACAATCTTTATAAGATAAGCAGACAAGGGCAGCTTGTAAAACAAGTTGCCCTTGTTATTTTGTTATAAGATATACAGATGTTAGGACTACCAGGGCACTTTGCGAGATGCTTGCTTTTCCCCTGCGGGCCAGCGACCTAAAGGTTCACTACGTTCAGCATGACATGTATATAATGTCTCTGTCATCCCGAGCAAAGAGAGGGATCTCGCGCAGGGACTATGGCAGAGCAAAAGCATAAATAACCATAATATAATAAGATGTCCAGACCCCTCCGATTTGCAATCGTCATCCTCTACATCCTCGTATCTGCCTACGGCTGTATCAGTTCGTGGCAGCACTATGGCGAGCGCTTCCTCCTCTACTTCACCAACCTAGGCAACCTCTACTGCCTCGCGTTGATGGTGAACGAGCTCGTGCGCCTCATCCGTCGCAAGCCCATCTCGCTGCCCCTGCTGCAGTGGGAGTTTGGCGGACTCATCTCCATCCTTGTCATCAGTGTCGTCTACAACCTCCTGTTGGGCGACCCCACTTCGGCAGCCTACTGGGCCAACAAGCCCAGCGTATGTCTGCACCTCATCACCCCCATTCTCTACGCCATCTACTTCTTCACGACCCGCCCCGTGCGTAAGGTCACCGTAGGCGGCATCCAGACGAGCATACTCCTACCTTATCTATATATAGCCTTCATCTACACCCGCCACCTCATCACGGGCGACCAGTGGTTTCCCTACTTCTTCCTCGATGTCAACCGCATCGGGTGGGGTGGAGCCTTCTGCTGGATCGTTGCGCTCACGGTCATCTTTGTATTGACGGGCCTTATCTTCATCTACCTCGGGAAGAGAAGAGGCGTCAGGAAGGGATGAGACCACCACACCCTTTATGGTTAAAAACAGGTCAATAATATAGTAGTTGTCCAAAAATCTTTTTCTCCGCGTTGTTGTCATCCTGACAAAGCGTAGCGTCGGAAGGATCCCGCGCTGGGACTTGCAAGAGACATTGCGAGATCCTTCGTTTCACTCAGGATGACACCATAGAGGGACAAACTCTGTTTCCCAAATCTATATTCTTATATCGCCCCACGTTAAAATAGGTCTATAGACACGGATATTGCAGACTTTTCCGTACTTTTGCAGATAGAATGTAACTACATAGCATATGAAAAGAGTATACGATTTCTTGAAAGAGGCCAAGGTCTACTACCTTGCCACGATGGATGGCGACCAGGCTCGCGTACGCCCCTTCGGCACCCTCGACCTGTTTGAGGGTAAGTTGAACATCATGACCAAGAACGGCAAGAAGGTATCCAATCAGATGAAGGCCAACCCCAAGGTCGAGATTACCGCCATGCGTGGCGAAGACTGGATACGCATCACCTGCGAGGCCTACCTCGAGACCAACCACGAGGCCGTAGTGAGCATGGTCGCCGCCCATCCCCACCTGGAGCAGTTCTACCGTGCCGACGACCCCAATACCGAGGTCTTCTACCTCGCCAATGCCACCGCCATCATCTTTAGCACCACCCCCGAGCCGCTGACCGTACAGTGGTAACCCCTCCCCGCATCGATGAAGAGAGCCTACGGCATAGCGTTATCCTTGGTGCTGCTCCTCGTGAGTGTCGCCGATGTGCAGGCACAGAACTACACGACGGGGCCCGTGCGCTTGCCCGTAGACCTGTACGATGGCGACACCATCCCCGTCGTATACCTGCCCAACGTATACATCTACCGCCCGCCTACATTCAATAATCGTCGTCAGGAGCGCTTCTACTGGCGCAACGTGCGCGACGTGAAGAAGACCCTCCCCATAGCCCGCGAGGTGCGCGGCATCATCGTGGAGACCTACGAGTACCTCCTCACCATCCCCAGCGAGAAAGAGCGTGAGCGACACCTCGCCGCCGTAGAGAAGGGCCTATTGGAGCAGTACACCCCACGGATGAAGCGGCTGACCCTGCGCCAGGGCAAGATGCTCATCAAACTCATCGACCGCGAGTGCAACCAGACGGGCTTCGACCTCATCAAGGTCTTCATGGGCCGCTTCAAGGCCAACTTCTACCAGACCTTCGCCGCCCTCTTCGGCGCCAGCCTCAAGAAGGAGTACGACCCCGAAATAGAAGATGCAGAGATTGAGGAAATCATCTTCTGGATAGACAACGGAGCGCTATGACAAGCAGTAATGCCTGCACACATCAGTAACGTCTAAAGCCAAACACGCCACAAAGCACCTTCACTGTGCTCTGCGGCGTGCATCGTGTATGACCTAAGGGCAGCAATCACGGCTCCCCCAAGAACTGGACGATGGTCTTCACTTGCGCTCGGGTGAGCGTCTTGGTGTTCTCTTTGTAGCCTTGGGCTACCATGGCCTTCCACATGCCGCGCGTGAGGTGCATCTCGTCGCGGAAGTGGCGCAAGGCCGAGTCGTAGTTGTGGTCGGGGTAGTACATCTGTGCCAACTCCCCGAAAGGGTAAGTTCTGATTTTGAATTGTGTCATAGAGTTAGGAGTTAGAAGTTAGGAGTTCTTTCGGGTTATGGGTTATAGGTTATGGGTTATGGGATTAAGGGTTATGGGGGCTGTTAACTTTGATAAATGAACCTTACCATCCGGATGGCCCATAACCTATAACCTTTAATCCCTTAACCTATCACCCAAAAAGTCTTACTTCTTATCGCTTTAAAAAAAACTGATTACTGATTACCTTGATTACCTTTACAACTTCGTTGTTGAACTTTAGGTTGCGCTTACTGAAAAATCGCAAGTAAACTTGCATCGACTTCAGCCCCTTGCTTTTCCTCTTTGGCTTTAAGCCAAGGCTGCTGCCTCGGGCCAGCGACCTAAAGGTTCGGGCGTCGACCTACTAAAGGTTGCGTTCGCTTGCGCAAACCGTGTGATTTATAAAGGGCCACTTGTTGCTATCCTCCACGTCGTAGGCGATGTGTATGTAGCCCTTCCAGTGGTCGATGTAGCACTCGGTGATGGGCATCTTGTTGTCTACAAACATACGCTCGACGAACGAGTACAGTTCGTACAGGAACCCATTCTTTGGACGTATGTCGGCCGCCATGCCACGCAGGTGATAACTTGTCTTGACTCCTCCCACACGCTTGTTGAGTTCTTCGCATCGGTATCCGCTTGTCACGATGATGGGCGATCCCCACGCCTCGCGCAGAGGGTCGAGGACACGGCTCACCAGCAACTCCAGGTTCGTCACGGCCTCCTTGGATGGTGTATTGTCAATGCCGAGATGCTGGGCAGTAATACTGTACGTAAATTCTTCTATCTTGAAATGTTTCATATTCGTTTAGAGTTTAGTGTTTAGTGTTTTAGAGTTTAGAGTGTATTGTCATCCTGAAAGAGCGTAGCGACGAACCTAAAGGTTCGCTACGCTCAGGATGACAGAGACGCGGAGCCTAATTTTCAATTTTGACTTCGTCGAACTTCGGCTTCGCTCGCTGAGAGATTGCAAGTTAACTTGCATCTCGCTCGCTTGCTCGAACTTTCAATTTTTAATTTTTAATTTTCAATTTGTCGCCATGGCGACGCAAGTACTCCTCCGTCTTGATGTAGCGTTGTCGGCTGGCCTCGTCGCGTGTCATCTCCTCGCCGTAGAGTTCGATGTAGCCTCGGCTCTTCCAGTTGCTGAGCATGTGCTTCAGCGAGCCGCTTCGTACTCCCATGCGGGTGCGCAGGGCAGCGGCCTCCTCGCGGGTGAACACCTCGGGCAAGAGGTCGAGGAGGTTTTGCGGGCCTCGGTGCTTCTTCGTGCCTTCGGTCATCTCCTGCTCCTCGATGGCATTGCCAAATA
>JAZOPX010000156.1:0-9179 GCA_045655845.1 Bacteroidaceae bacterium | reverse complement strand
GAGGGTGATATAGCCGCTCCAGTCGTGCAGTATCAGCAGGCAGGAGTCTACCAGCCCGGTGCGCTGTGTCGGTACGTTGGAGATGCTGTATACCGTCTGGTCAAAAGCCGTGTAGGCATTGATGTCTACACCGAAGCGCACACCATTGCTCTCCAAGTAAGTGATTAATGTCTTGCCAGGGAAGTTCTTGGTGCCATTGAAGGCCATGTGCTCAAGGAAGTGAGCCAAGCCACGCTGATGCTCCTCCTCAAGGATGGAACCCACGCGCTGCACGATGTAGAACTCGGCCTCTCCTGCAGCCTTCGCATTGGGGTGTATGTAATAGGTTAGTCCGTTATCCAACTTACCGTAACGTACGGCAGGGTCTATAGGCAACTGTTGGGCACTCGTCACCAGAGTACCCAACAGCATAAATATGGCGGTAAATAAACGCATATCGATTGATTATTATCTCCTTTTGTCTGCTTTTTTCTTATAGAACATCTTCACGGGTTCATAGCACACATTATTATATTGCTCCAGCACTTCACCAGTATCGGTGTTAAACACCCATACACTACCATTCATGCCTTCTTGATCAGGCTCATAGAAAGCCACGTATGTCTTCGAATGATCTTCGCTTATATCGAATGAAGTTATTTTGGCTTTAGAACTACCTATTGCAGGTAAGGTCTTAGATTTTGTATTAATATAATAATCCTTTTCTGTTGATGCATAATTCCATACTTTAATAGTATTTCCACTCGCAAACCACAAGGTCTGATAGGTGGAGTTGGCTATGCAAGGGGTATTTGCCGTTATTTCACGATAACCAGGTGTATTTGTGATTGCAGAGAAACCTCCATTGTCCAATAACTCATAAACTCTTCCTGTCCCATCAATGTCTCTCCAAAAGAAATTTGCAAGAACGGCCTTATTTATCATACCATTATTTGCTTTGCTGATAACAATAAATTCGCGGCGAGATTTGCTTAAGTCTTCTGTTGTTTTATGGATAGGCACAATCGTACAGACTTCCTTTTTAAAGTTCTTTGTGAAGTAAGCGTCCTTTGTCAGAGAATCACGCACGAGTAGATAATTTTCTCCATAGTAGAATGGGCCATATCCATTATATATTAGAGCGGGTCCTTTTTCTTCCGTATCCCACACAATAATTTCAAAATCTGTGCTGGTACCTACAGCAAAACCTAATTGTGGTGAATATGTAGATGTCAATTTATGATGTGGCTGTAATATCGCAGTTGATGTTGGCAGAGAATACATCTTTCCATCTTTAGAAAGTACGGGATATGAGACACCAGAATAGTTCCCTGGGGGCGTAAGCAGTTTTGTCGGTATGCAATCTTCAGACTTTACGTAGTCTTCTACAACAAAAGTCTTTTCATTCAAGAAATAGATTGTAGGAGGATCATTCTTATCCCCTTCCTTTCCTTGGCAAGCAAGAAGCAATAATCCTGTTGTTTGGATGATATCTGCAGGATTAGATGCAATGACCCTTTCGGGATTGTTCTTCTCGATGCAATTCTCATCATAAAATTCCTTTTTGTCGCCCTCCTCCATGGGTTCCTGCATAAAAGCGATATGCGTACGGCCTTCGGTATCCTTGCTGAGTATTGTTATACCATATTCGTATGGAGAGTTGACATTCAGCGTAAAGGTAAAGAATGCTTTACCATCAGCGTTCGATACAATCAGTCGGCCATCAAATGTACCATACTTAGTTCCTTCATATTGAAACACCTTTTCTCTTGAAATAATCTCTTGATTCAACTCCCAAGCATACGAAAGCGGTTGCGTTTCGTCTGTTTGAGTCACTATAGGCTCAATCACTAAGGTGTCATTTTTTGGAATATTATAAACCTTTTCAAGAGAACTTTCGTCAATCACAATCTCAGAAATAGGAATTGTCGCATCCGTGCTTTCATCCTTAACACAAGAAGCGAAGGCGAGAGCAACAAGGGCAAAGAGTATATATTTATTTGTTTTCATATCAAACGATGTTTTATGTTAGATTTCTCCCGCCTCGTAAGGATCTGGGAAGTCAAAAGGATAATCTTCGTACATTTCCAATATCGCTGCTTCATTGTTCTTAATATGGTCATACAGCGGTTTAAAAACATATTTGCGCATAATATCTGTGTGAGGGAAGAATGATGCGTACTTGACCGTCTCGAGATTTTCTCCCCAAGACTTAACCATTTGTTCGTAAGATTCCTCCTTGCCCTCAACATCCTTAATGGTATGGAAATATTCTACTAACTTGATGTAGGTGTAGGGATGCCAACTGCCGAGGTTCTCATCTGGATTTCCTGGTCGCCATACTTTCTCACCATCATCATTCAACCATTCGGGAATATCGATGGCGTTGTCAAATTGCAACAGACGGCCCTGACTCAGCGTGTCAAGAGTAGGTGTGAAGTTCTCATTTTCTACCAATTCTATATAGAGTCGGTAGGTCGTATATCCATTATAATAATCCCCCTTGAGGCTATCTCTCAAGATGGTAATAGGAATATATCCTGCAATCGAGTCTGCAGCAATAATGGCTTTACCCAAGGTGTAATGAACTCCCTCTACTGCATCGGTAGAGTCTTCAACGACTCTATATGCTACCTCACGTTCTTGGTCGCTTACACAGCCTAATATGTGTATTGGCATCTTAAACAGGTGAGATTTTACATTTTCGGATGAGACACTGAATGAGTATTTCAATTTGTCCTTGGTAAAGTAGACTCCATTATAGGATGTATCATACTTGAGGTAGTCTGTTTCGCTACACGCTGTGAAGCCAACCACTCCGATGATTGTCAGTATAATGTTCTTAAATAGGTTCTTCATAAAATCTTTAGGTTTTATATTTTATCAGAAACGATTCTCTTTCTCGATGTCAGGGATGGGCACTACGTATATCTTCTTACCCGTCTCGGCATGGATTCCACCTTTATGGGTGGTTACATTGTCAAAGGTGGTTATATCCTGATTCAGACGCTTCATATTGAAGAATAGTTGTCCCTCACCAAAATACTCCTTATAACGCTCGTCGTTGATTTTCACCAGTTTCAGTGGTTGGTCAACCGATTCCCCGGTTGCACCATCTGTCACCTTAGTATCAAGTGGTTGGAGTCCACGGTGTGTGCGTACTTCATTGTAGTATGCCAATGCCGTTTTATTATCCTCCTCCAACAATGCCTCTGCCATAATGTAGTACATCTCAGGTATTCTGATCATATTGATACCGAGAATAAGGTCAGAAGGACGTGCGGCTACATTATTGTTCAATTCATAAACATCTGTCAATTTGCCGAGGCGTGTTTCTCCCAAGGCTGAACCCGCAATGAAATAATTGTTCAATCTATAGTCATCACCCGAAAGGTCATTGTTGTAGATCTTGTCATAATCTTTGCGTAAATCAAGAGAATAGAAGTTAGTTGTCTTGTGCAACTTCTCATAGACCTGCGTAAAGAATCCTGAATGGTATACACCAAAGATACATTCTTTCTTTGAAAGAACTCCTGCAAGGTCATCCTTAATCTCAGTCTTTTCTTTCAGGTAGTACTTCTTGCCCTCGATGACTTCTTTGGCATACTTGGCGGCATTCACCTTGTCGCCCATGGTCAAGTACACTCTTGCCAATGTGGCTTTCACGGCATACTTATTGAAGTGTATCTGACGATCGAGCATGTAGTTGCTCTTACCCTCATACTTCTCCTCGTTGGCAAGTAGGCTATCTGCCTCATGAAGATCGGCAAGGATATGCTCATAGTTCTTTTGGAGACTTTCGAATTCAGGTGTCTTCAGGGAAAACTCTGTTGCATAGGGAATACCATCAGCCTTTGGATTCAAGGTGTACTGCTCTGCAAACAGGCGCACCAGATCAAAGTGCATGAAGGCACGTAAGCCGAGCGCTTCACCTTTATAGATGGTATAAGGGAATTCTTTGGCATTGGCCACAAGGGGAGCGTCAATCACGCAATTCACATTAGAGATGTTCTTGTACATGGATGTCCAAATACCCTCAAACAACGATTTCACGCTTGTGTTGTCGTATTCAAATCTACCCAATGCCTCGATGGCGTCATTACCAGGGCAATGCAGGTTGTGGGCCAATACCTCCAGTGTCTGGAAGTGGAGTTCCTGTCCATACAAGGTAGTGGAGCGCAACTGCGCATATACGCCATACATCGCCTCCTCCAGGCCTTCAGTAGTCAAGAGCAATTCATCGCGCTTGGCCTGTCCTTCGGGAGTGATGTCAAGAAAACTTTCGCACGATGTTGTTACCAACAACGTAGCGACCAAAGGTATTATATATAGTATTTTCTTCATAGTTCTTCGTCCTTATAGTGTCACATTCAAGAAAAGTTCAAAACCCTGACTATAAAGGTAGTCGGTACCTCGCTCAATCTTCACGGTCGACAATCTCAGGATGTCGGTGAAGTTGATACCTGTACGCATATTTCTCAGGTGCAATGACTTGCACACCTTGTCACTAAACTCGTAACTGAAGTTCAGTGAACCCAAGGTCAATGTGTTCTCCAATTCGGCAAAGCGGGTGGTCTGCTCGGGACGGCTGCTATCGGCAATGTCCTTATACAATGCCACATTGCCTGGCTCCTTCCAACGGTCATCAAATACGCGCTGGTCAGCATTGTATCGTGGGTCAGAGCCTTCGACCTTGCTCACGCGTGTAGTGTTGTACACCCAAGCCCCCATGCGATAGTGGAACATGGCATATACGCTAAATCCTTTCCAGAAGACATTGGTGCTGAAGGTACCATTGAATGCAGGTTCCGTGTCACCGACAAGTACGCGATCAGCAGGGTCATACTCAAAGGTAAAGGTTCCGTCGCGCTTGATATACACCTCTCTACCCGTAGCAGGGTCGATACCTGCTGAACGTACCAATTTGAGGGCGGTTACACTCTCGTCTTCAGCATATTGAGGTAGGGGGGCAAGGCTCAATGAAGCATTGGCCTGGTTCTGTTTGTTGATTTCCTCCAGTGCATTGTCAATCTTGGTAATCTTATTGCGGTTCATATAGCCCGTGGTAGCCAAGCGCCAATAGAAATCATTGTTGCGGATGACGTAGCCATCAAGTTGGAACTCGATACCTTTGTTCTGCAATTCGCCCAAGTTGGCTTTTGCACTGGTGACACCCGTCGAGGGAGCAAACGACTTGTCAAGCAAGAGGTCTGTAGTGTTACGGATATAGGCATCAGCAGTGAAGTTCAAGCGACGGTCAAACATGCTCAGGTCAAGTCCCACATTATAGTTCATCGTACGTTCCCATGTCAGGTCCACATTGCCGATGGTGATGGGTATGGCACCTATGCCGTTCTTGTATTCATACTCATTACTATACTGATACATCGTCATCGCCTGGAAGGGGCTGAAACTCACCTTACCCGTGTATCCGGTACTACCGCGTACTTTGAAGATGTCAAAGTGTTTCTTTGCCTGCTTCATGAAGGGCTCGTTGAGGATATTCCAACCGAGGCCGCTTGACCAGAAGTGTCCGTAGCGGTTGTTCTCACCGAACTGTGACGAACCTGTCGTACGCCACGTGCCATCGGCAAAGTAGCGGTTGCGCCATGATACGTTACCCGTAACAAAGGCACCCACATCGGCGGTTTCAGATTGTGAACCGTAGGGCTTGTCACTGGCAGGATAACTTACAGCATTACCGATGTATGACAAGTGGTCGTTGAAGAAACCGATGGCTTGTATGGTCTCACTGCTACTCTTGCCGTAGTTGATTTCCCAACCGGTAGAGAGGCTGATAAGTGACTCATCTTGGAAGAACTTGTTGAATGTACCTACCACGTTTCCATTGTAACTGATGCCATTCGACATGCCCTTGGTGTACTGTCCCTTCTTGGAAAGGTCTGTCTCATTCTTGTAGAGCAGCGACTTGGGAGATGTGAAGTTGTCCATTGAACCCATATCGCTGGATACGTTGAAGTGTCCGGTGAGTAGGAACATCTTGCTGATGTCCCAACGCAAGTCAGAACTATTACTCAATGTGCGCGTTGCACTCTTGGAGAAACTACCCAGAGTTGCTTCATAAATTGGGTTGTTGAGATCCCATGAGAGGTTGGTGTTGACCGTGCCGTCTGCATTATAGATCCTGTCGTAGGGGTTCATCCCTACATATTGCGAGAACGAACCATAGGGGGTATCCTTGGTGCTTACCTCTTGGTATGTGGTGCGGTTTGACAAAACCAATGTACCCACATGGTAGTCGAGTTTGAATCCTAAGTTGTAGCGTTTGCGGTAGTCGTCCTTCATTACACCGCGAGTGTCGCCAAAGCGGCCTGTGAGTTCATAGCGCAAGTTTGATGCACCACCATAGATGCGCAGTGAGTGATCATTGGAGAATGCTGTACGTGCAGGTTGTGACAGCCAGTCGCTATTCAACCCTGCTCGAATGAGTTTAAAGCGCTCGTTGTAAAGTTCGTCATATTCCCATTGTAGGGGAAGGCCTGTCACCGAACTGATGGCGCCCTTGGCATCGTAGAGTCCTGCCAAATATTCATACTCAAGTTTCTCGCGGGCATCGAGCACATTGTAGTCGCTCAATACAGGGAACTGCAGATTGCCAGTGAAGTTGTACTGCACACGCACGGTACTCTCCTGAATGGGTTTACGGGTGATGACAATCACGCCATTGGCTGCCTTCGAACCATAGAGCGCAGTAGCCGAGGCGTCTTTCAGTACGGTGATTTTCTCCACTTCGTTGATATCGAGGTCGTAGAGATCCTGCATGGTAATCTCCGTACCATCAAGGATGATAGTGGGCTGGTTTACCTGCTGGCCGCTATTTGAGAATGAACTCATACCGCGCAATACCAACTCGGGGGTATGGTTGGGATTTGAACCTTGAGAGGTGTTCTGCACCATGGCCATACCTGGCGTTAGAGCAGAGATGGCACCGATGAGGTTTGTACCCGACACCTGTCGCAACTCGATGCCCGACATCTCCGTCACCGAACCCGTAAAGGTCTCCTTGTTCTTGGTGACAAAACCAGTTACCACAACGTCGCTCAACGTGTTGGCATCCTCCTCGAATTCGATTGACATCGATTCTAGTTTGTGTGAACGAGGATTGAAGGTCAACTCCTTGTAGCCCATGTAGGAGACCTTTACCTCAAAATTGCTGACGGAGGGGGCGAGGGAGAGGTGGAATGCGCCTTCAAAGTCGGTGGAAGTACCGACTACAATCTCACCATCTTTCCAAATGGCCACATTGACACCAATCATGGGTTCCCTGGTTTTCTTGTCTATCACAACACCTGATACCACCGTGTCGCCATTTCTGGAGCCGCTGGCGAGAACAGGAGTTGCGAACAGCAACATCAGCAATATGCCGCATAGTTTGCCGACAAAAGTTGTTGTGTAAGTTGTCTTGTTCATGTATGTTTTGTTAAGTTCTTATGATTCCAATACGCCTATTATATTAATAATTTGCAAAGGTAGCAAAAAAAAGTGCTCTCCACAAATGTGGAAAGCACTTTAACTTAATTAGATGTGTAGATGTAAGGACTTCTTACTTTACAAGCACCTTATTGCCGTTTACGATGTAAAGGCCAGGAGCGGTGATAGCATCGAGTTTGCGGCCGAAGAGGTCGAAGATGCCCTCAACGATGTTGCTTTCAACAATGGTGCTCTCAATACCATCGGTCGTAGACTTCTTGGTAAGAGTTACATTTGAGTATGTAGCGAGTTTGCTTGCAGCATAGGTGTTAAAGTTGTATGCATACACAGTGAAGTCATCCATTGCAAGAGTCTCGTCAGAAAGGGTCACAGTTACTGATGTAGAGTTACCTTCCTTATCGCACAGGATTACGTAGTCGGGATAAGCACCGCCTACAAAGCAGCATCCCCAAGCAGCGTCAAGAGGAAGAATTGCACTCTTGCCATCTTCTGCTATCTCCAAGTCGTTATTACCTTGATTGAGTTCATGGAAATCGACATTCATGAATTTCATTATGCCATACTTGCCTTTTCCCTCATCATACTCCACAACTACGTCAAATGTTGCGGGGAATGACTCTGCATCAATACCATCCTCTGTTTGCACAGTTGCGGTCAATGTATATTCACCTGCCCAGTCGAATGTTGTCTCTACATACTTCTCTGCAGTAACCCCAGACATGAAGGCCAGGTAGGTAGGCTCTTCAACATTCTCCTGACGGTAAGCAATAGTGAAATCTTCGATATCCAAAGTGCCATCTTCGTTCATTGTAATCTCCAAATAGGTAGGCATACCATTGAGGTCGGTCAGTACATGATATGCATCGTTGCCATCAACCTTACCTACATACTCAAGAGCAGCAAAACCTGCGTCTCCCACGAGATCCAATCTAGCAGACTTGCCATCTTCATTAGGAGTCAATTCAATTGAGGGATAGTACTCACTTGCGTAGCCTGCAAACTTTGTCACTTTATAGATGTCGCCTATTGCTACCACTTCCATCTCGAAAGTCTCGGAGAAATTAATGCTATCCTCTTCGTTGTAATCGTAGATGTAATTAACGTTGACGGTATATACGCCCGCCCAGTCTACGGCATTGGGGTCTTCGCGCTCAATCCAACCATAGGTGACTTCCTGAAGTGTTATCGCTGATTCTTTTTCAACTTCTACGCCATCAACCTCTTCTTTAACAATGGTGTCCTTGCGAACAACAAAGTAGTCGTCGCCCTGCCACATCATAGTGCTCTTATCGTAAGTGAACGAGAGTTGGCCCTCCTTGATAAGTGTCATCTCCTGAGTGGTAGCCTTAACACCAAGACGAATCTTCTGCTCTGCATCGAGGTAGAGGTTGTTGAAAGGCATGATCAAATCAACACCGTCGAATGTAGCTTCCAAGGTGAAAGGCTCAAAACCTTCGATGTTGAATGTGGCATCGTACAAGGTCTTGGTGTCGTCCGTTGCTACGAGGTCAATGGTGAACTCATAGGCGAAAGTGGTGTCGTTTCTAACATAACCCATGCCATAGGGCTTGTAAGACCACTGACCCTCAATCTCTGGAATCTCAATCTCTTCAGCCTCAAGAAGCACCAATTTTACATTTGATACATTAGCCAATACCTCTCCTGCCATTACTCCGCCGGGCCAAGAGAACTCGCAAATTGCGAAGTTGGGAATAGTGATTTCCTTTGTCTCGGGGTTGTAATGATAC
>JAZOPX010000155.1:0-5459 GCA_045655845.1 Bacteroidaceae bacterium | reverse complement strand
ATGCGGTAGTTTACTCCGCCCAATGCGTTATCCAGATTTGTATGGGCAGCATATATACCTACACCATGCTGTATAGCCTTGACAACACAGCGTTCAACGTAACTTCTTCCGGTGATAGACTTCAACCCATGAAACAACAATGGGTGATGCGCTATAATCAAGTTACAGCCCCTCTGCAGAGCCTCATCCACAACAGCCTCCGTTACATCCAAACACAATAAAGCCCCTGTAACTTCCTGCTCCTCTGTCAATCCTATTTGCAAGCCAGCATTATCAAAACTATCTTGCAAAGGCAGGGGCGCATACTGTTCAAGGGCGTCCAAAACTTGTCTTGCCTTCATTATCGCTAAAAATCAGCACAAAGGTAGGAAAGTTTTTTCAAATATACATAATCTACTGCTGATTATTTACTCTTTCATCACATTTTTCAGTCGTCCATAACCATCAAAAGCGCGCTTTGAGGAAAGACCGATAGCCATGATTAACGATAACATAGAAGCCGACATCGTAATCACGACAATCATTATCTGATACTTGATAGCCACATCAGGCGTACTACCACCCAATATCTGCCCTATCATAGTCCCAGGCAACGACACCAATCCCATCACTGCCATATTAGCGATTGTAGGACTAAACGATTTAGCTATTGCCTGACGGATAAAAGGCACCAAGGCCTCATTTTGCGAAGCGCCATTGCCGAGAAGGAAATAGTACAGATTCTGTTCGCGCTGTAACGATGAATAAAAAGTACCTACCGCTATTACGTTTACCGTAAGCATATTTCCTAATAATATGCCCATGATAGGAATGAAATACTGTGCACTGAAGATATTGTTCAGCTGAAGTACAATACCAAGGAAATACAACCCCACAAGCACGCTTGCCACCACAAACCCCACAACGAGCGGCCCCATCAGTACACCTCGCCTCACTCGGGTACGCGTAATTGCCGTCTCAGCAGCGATGTACACCATAATCAGTACCCACAAGCAATTAACCCACGGATTATTCCACTCAAACAGATAGCGTAAGTACACCCCAATGAAGAGCATCTGTACCACCATACGTATAGCACTTACACAAAATCCCTTGAGCAGCCCTGTCTCATAGCGCCACAAGTAATACATTGGCACGAGTAGAAGCAACAACCCAACTCCGAGATAAAGGTATGAAATATCTATTATCGTATCCATATCAACTGAGCTGAATTATATCTGAGCACTGCGCGGCAAAACTAAGGTCATGCGAAACAGCTACAATGGTCTTCCCCTGTCGCTGCTGCTCAATAAGAAAATCTATCACGTAGTCACGCGATTCACCATCAAGTGCGGCAGTCGGTTCATCGAGTAGCCACACCTCCCTATCGAGCAATGCCAATAACGACAACATAAGGCGTTGGCGCTGACCGCCAGAGATCTCCGCCAATCGTCTATCAAGCAAATCATCTTCTAGGCCCAGCTTCGCTAAAATCTCACATAGACGTGATTCTGTCGTACGATCGTATCTCCCTCCACCGACTTTCAACACGTGACATACAGCCTCGTTCACCGTATCGTAGGGCAACGCCAGGTCTTGAGGCAGGTAGGCCACCAGCTTACGGATGGAGCCACAAGTTTGTTCACTAAGCATATGATTTCCGACCCTCATAACACCTTTGGTCAAAGGAGCCAGCCCCAGAAAAGCTTTGAGCAGCGATGTCTTACCACAACCCGATGCTCCCGTAATGCACGCAAACGCCCCCTTCCCTATATGACACGAGAAGTTGTCGAGCACATGGTCGTCACCAAACCGTATGGATATATTATCAGCTTGCAGCATCCGTCTAACAAATCTTTTCTTTCAGTAGCACAAAAGTACAACTTTTTACGCAAGCATACAAATATATTGAGCAATACTCCAATACGGAGAGAGCAACCAACATCAATCTGCAATAAGCGGGAAAGGAGAAAAAAACATCAAGTTAACGGGCATAATCTTCGCCAAGTCGTTTTTTTTTACTAATTTCGCGTCCTAAATAAAATAATTAGAGGAAATTATGTTTGAAAACCTAAGCGAAAGACTCGAAAGGTCATTTAAGATACTGAAAGGTGAAGGCAAAATTACCGAGGTGAACGTAGCCGAAACCCTCAAGGACGTACGCAAGGCATTGCTCGACGCTGACGTAAACTACAAGGTTGCCAAGAGCTTTACCGATACAGTAAAGGAGAAGGCATTGGGACAGAACGTGCTCACTGCCGTGCGCCCCAGTCAGATGATGGTAAAGATCGTGCACGACGAACTCGCCACACTGATGGGAGGAGACGCCGTAGAACTGGAGCTCAAGGGCCACCCCTCGATAATCCTCATGAGCGGTCTACAGGGTTCGGGTAAGACCACCATGTCTGGTAAGCTCGCCCTCATGCTCAAGAGCAAGAAACATCGCCGTCCCATGCTCGTAGCGTGCGACGTGTATCGTCCTGCCGCTATCGACCAACTCTCCGTATTAGGCGAACAGATCGACGTACCCGTATATAAGGAAGAGGGCAATAAAAACCCCATCGAGATTGCAAAAAATGCCATCAAGGAGGCCAAGGCCAAGAACTACGACGTAGTCATCGTCGATACCGCAGGCCGCCTCGCCGTAGACGAACAGATGATGCAGGAGATCGCAGCCATCAAGGAGGCAGTCACCCCAGACCAGATACTCTTTGTGGTAGACTCCATGACCGGTCAGGATGCCGTCAATACCGCCAAGGAGTTCAATGACCGCCTTGACTTTGATGGCGTGGTTCTCACCAAGC
The DNA here is from genome assembly GCA_045655845.1 of Bacteroidaceae bacterium. Lineage (GTDB taxonomy): Bacteria > Bacteroidota > Bacteroidia > Bacteroidales > Bacteroidaceae > UBA1189. The sequence goes on along the minus strand of JAZOPX010000155.1, from coordinate 2,676 downwards.
TTGATGGCGACACACGTGGTGGTGCAGCGCTCTCTATCCGCACGGTAGTAAGCAAGCCCATCATGTTCGTGGGTACAGGTGAGAAGCTCGAAGCCCTCGATGTATTCCATCCCTCACGCATGGCCGACCGTATTCTCGGCATGGGCGACATCGTATCACTGGTAGAGAAGGCCCAGGAGCAATTCGACGAGGAGGAGGCGCGAAAGCTTTCAAAGAAACTTGCCCGCAACCAGTTCGACTTCAACGACTTCCTTACCCAGATTGCCCAAATCAAGAAGATGGGTAACATCAAGGACCTCATGGGCATGATTCCTGGCGTAGGTAAGCAGATCAAGGACCTCGATATTGATGACAATGCCTTCAAGAGCATCGAAGCCATCATCTACTCAATGACTCCCTATGAGCGCAGCCACCCGGAAATCATCAACGGCAGCCGCCGTCAACGTATCGCCAAGGGTAGCGGTACCAACATCCAAGAGGTAAACCGTCTGCTCAAGCAGTTCGAACAGACCCGTAAGATGATGAAGAACGTAGCCAACATGCCTATGGGAAAGATGGGTATGGGCATGCCAAAGTTTAGAAAATAAACGATCATGCAACTCATTGACGGAAAAGCCATATCGGAGCAAATCAAGCAAGAGATTGCTGCCGAAGTAGCCGAACGTGTAGCACGCGGCGAGAAACGCCCCCACCTTGCTGCCATCCTCGTAGGACACGATGGCGGAAGCGAGACCTATGTTGCCAACAAAGTGAAAGCTTGCGAAGCGTGCGGGTTCACCTCATCGCTTATCCGCTTTGAGAGCGATGTTACAGAAGAGACCCTACTCGCTGAGATTGACCGACTCAACAGCGACACTGATGTAGATGGTTTCATCGTACAGCTCCCCCTACCCCGCCACATCAACGAGCAGCGTATCATCGAGGCCATAGACTACCGCAAGGATGTAGATGGATTCCACCCCATCAACGTAGGACGTCTCTCAATCGGCCTTCCCTGCTTCGTATCAGCCACACCTAACGGCATACTACAGCTGTTGAAGCGCTACAACATCGAGACATCAGGCAAGAAGTGTGTCATCCTCGGCCGCAGCAATATTGTAGGGAAGCCTATGGCAACCCTAATGATGCAGAAGGCCTACCCTGGTGATGCCACCGTTACCGTATGCCACAGCCGCTCCAAGGACTTGATTAAGGAGTGCCAAGAGGCCGATATCCTCATCGCAGCCATGGGACAGCCCAATTTTGTTACTGCCGACATGGTAAAGGAAGGAGCTGTCGTAATTGACGTAGGCACCACACGCGTTCCTGACGCCACACGAAAGAGCGGATTCAAACTCACTGGTGACGTCAAGTTCGACGAGGTAGCCCCCAAGTGTTCCTTCATCACCCCCGTTCCTGGCGGCGTAGGCCCCATGACCATCGTATCGCTTATGATGAACACCCTACTGGCTGGCACCAAGGCTATATACAAATAAAACAGTAATAAGCTTAAATAGAACACCCCTGCTATAGTCCTATAGCAGGGGTGTATTCTATATAAGTAGTACGATCTAACACTCGGGCATTGAGCCAAAATGAGGAGGCAACTGCATCTCCTCGAACTTATAGCCGAGACGCTTCAGTTCAAGAGCTGCACCTATGCGATACATCACCTTGATGGCACGGGCAAACACGTGAAACGCCATGGGACTCTGCGGTTCGATCTGTTCACGACGGATAAGCGTGACCGCCATCTGTGCACACGAGCGTATCATGTTCTCTAGGTTCTTGGCCTCCTTGCTCTCGAGTGAGAGCCCCAGCACATGCTGCACGATATGTTCGTCCATATCATCAAAGCCTTGCTCGCCATAGTATTGCTTATAGTCAGTACGCACACATGCTTCCCAGTTAGTATCCCATCCGTGCGCTACAGCCAAACCTAAATAGCCGGCCCACGCCACAGAAACAGTGGGATAGTCTGCAATTTGACCTACCGCATCGGCCACATACTCGGGAGCGAGCACATCCCAACGATCAGTCACATCATCAGTTGCCAGTAATGTTCCACTGAGCATACCACGTGAAGTGCAGAGACGAAGCAACTCGTTCTGAATCTTCTCTTCGAAACGATTTAAGAATCCTATATCCATGTTGGTTGAGGGTTTATTGTTTTTAGAGTTTAGGGCGTAAGGGTGAGTGTGTAGGAGTGAGGTAAAACTCAAGAATGCAGCCAGCCCCAATGCAGCATTTCCCGACCACGCATCACTAAATAAAGAAGCCCCACAACGCGGGTTGCAGGGCTTCGCTTATGCATAGTGTATATCAATTACTTCTTGATAAACTCTTGAACCTTTTCAGAAGGAACCATCTGCTCATCGAAGATGTAAGCACCAGTCTTGGGAGACTTAACCATCTTGATAACCTTTGAGTAAGAAGCTGACTTACCCGTTTGAAGAGATGCAACCGCTTTCTTTGCCATAGTCTTATACTATTTTAAGGGTGTGATTACTTAATTTCCTTGTGAACTGTCACACGCTTCAAGATAGGATTGTACTTCTTCAACTCCAATCTCTCAGTAGTGTTCTTTCTGTTCTTAGTGGTGATATAACGAGATGTACCCGGCATACCGCTCTCCTTGTGCTCTGTGCACTCGAGGATAACTTGAACTCTGTTACCTTTTACTTTCTTTGCCATAAT
>JAZOPX010000154.1:0-2924 GCA_045655845.1 Bacteroidaceae bacterium | reverse complement strand
TTGGGATGCCAATGATAAGGTGCCTGTGGGTGATACCAACCCGAAGGTGAGCGGTACGCTATCATCGAGCATCAACTGGAAGGACCTCTCATGTACCCTTGGCTTCACATATAAATATGGTGGCATTGTGTATAATCAGACCCTTGCCGACAAGATAGAGAATCAGAATGTGGCCTACAACCTCGACAACCGTGCCGGACAGGGACGTTGGGAGCGCCCCGGCGACGTGACCTCCTACGTAGGATTCAGCCCCACAGGAGCCAACACGCCCGCCAGCACACGCTTCATCATGAACGACAACGAGGTGCGCCTCGCCTCCATGAGCGTGGGCTACCGCTTCACCGGCGACGACTTCAAGCTGCTGCGCTCTGCCAGCATCGACGTGCTTGCACTCAACTTCACCACCAACGACATAGCCCGCCTCTCGCGCATACGCATGGAGCGCGGCCTCGACTACCCCTTCGCACGCTCCTACACGCTGTCGATGTCGATAATGTTCCGTTGAGTTTAGTGTTTAGTGTTTAGAGATTAGTATTTAGAGTTCTCTGAGTCCTCCGAGCCAAAGAAAAAAACAAAATACACCCCAAAGCAAAATGAAAAGACCCACATACCTCCTCATCGCCCTGCTCACCCTCACCTCGTGTGAAAAGTGGCTCGATGTAATGCCCAATACCGACGTGCCCGCCAAGGAGCTCTTCACCAGCGAGAATGGATTCACGAGCGCCCTCGCAGGCCTCTACATCACCATGACCGACGAGAGCACCTACGGCAAGAACCTCAGCTTCGGGCTCCCCGAGCAGCTGGCCCAGTTCTACGACAAGCTCCCCGACGGCACCTCTGACCGCACCAGCGTATACATCTACGACCGCGAGACCAGCGGCGCCTACAACACCAAGGGCACTCTAGCAGCCACATGGCAGGCGCAGTATCACATCATAGCCAATGCCAACAATTTGCTCAAGTGGTGCGACCTCAATGGTGCCGCTGTACTGACTGACATCACCCATCGCATGATACGTGGCGAGGCACTTGCCATGCGTGCCTACCTCCACTTTGATATACTACGAGGATGGGGCCCTATGCACTATGCGGCCAATGATAAGGCCAAGGCAATGAAGTGCATGCCCTACCGCACCGTAGCCGACCACACCAAGCAGCCACTGCTCACAGCTAGCGAGGTGGTGAGCCGCATCCTCAGCGACCTGCATGAGGCACGCCAAGAGATGAGTTATGAGAATACACTCGACCTGAGCAAGTCGGCCAGTCGCCAATTCCGTTTCAACTATCATGCTATCAATGCGTTGTTGGCCCGTGTATATAATTATGCCGGTATAAGCGATAGCGCTGCCATATATGCCAAGATGGTGATTGACGAGTGCGGACTATCGCTTCAGAGTAGCAATGACAATGACCCTATACTCTCGCGCGAAGTCATCTGCGGACTCAGCATGCACGAGCTCGAGGATAATCTATCTGACTACTTTGCCTATGGTGATAAGATGGCCACCAAGTACTATCTCAACATCTCTACACTCAATGCTTTGTATGAGTCTGTAGGTTCTGAGAGCGAGGATATGCGTGCACAAGGCACCGCTTTCCACCGCAACAATGAGTTGCAGTATGCCATGTCGCTCAAGTATATTGACAATGATGCCGAGGTTATCCCCCTTATCCGTCTTCCCGAGATGTATTACATTGCTTGCGAAGCCACAGAGGATCATCGCGAGGCTGCTACCTATATTAATATGGTGCGCAACAAGCGTGGTATCTCCAAGGCCAAGGATGTCCTCTGCGACACTCCAGAGCAACGCATTGCTGCTCTCAACCGCGAGTACCGTAAGGAGTTTTATGGTGAGGGACAATACTTCTGGTTTCTCAAGTCTCATGGTATTACTGGCACACTGTCCCATAGTCCCGAGGTAACACTCGTGGAGGAAAACTTCCTCTTCCCCTTACCCGATGCCGAAGTCGAGTATGGATGGACCGAGGAGAATGCTGCCGATGAAGAAGATATGCCTAACGTGTAAGTAAAATTGTATGAAGAATATATCTATAACCGCCCTAATGGCATGCCTGATATTGGCATTTGTGGCATGCGAGAAAGTGGAGCCCGACTTCTTTGATGAAGGTGCCAATGGAGCCTACTTTGACTACAACTATGCAGCTGACTATGATAAGAGACTCAACTTCAGTGATTATATTGTGGGTCGTCCCGATACGGCCATCGTGACGTTGCGTGTCAAACTCCTCGGATACCTTTACGAGGGCTCTCGCACCCTTGCCGTCAAGATGAAGCCTATTGATGGCTATCCCCTTGCCGATGTAGTCATCAGTGAGGTCACCTTTGCCCATGCCGAATATGAGAAGGATATTGAGGTCAAGGTGTGCCGTCCCGAGAAGGAAGACTCTATCTATGCTGTATGCATATACCTCGATGGGAGCGGAGATATAGGTACAGGCATCGCCGGTAAGGATGAGATCAACCTCTTTGTGTTAGAGTCGTATGAGCAACCTTCGGTGTGGTATAGCCACATGGATACCTATCTCGGTAGCTGGAGCAGAGAGAAGCATCTGTTTCTCGCCCAGCATACGGGTGACAATCACTTCTATGCTTCGCTGTATGATGCCAATATCGGTATGCACGATTATGATGCCATTGTTGCCCTCAATGTGAGTGCTGTGAATGCTCTGCTTGCCCAAGCACCTTCCGAGCCCATTGTGGTAGACCTCCCTATCATACCTGAATCGGAGCATCCGGCCTACAGCAAACCCTACTTTTGGGATACCTATGAGCCTTACCTCGGCATGTATAGAGCCAGCAAGTTTTGTCGCTTTACCCATATGCTCGGAGGTTCCACTACGCGAGATATAGCAGCCTTATATGCCAGTGAGGCAGGTATGCAAAAGATGGAAGAAGAGTCCGT
>JAZOPX010000153.1:0-4660 GCA_045655845.1 Bacteroidaceae bacterium | reverse complement strand
TCGCAGCTCCACTTCACGGCCTGTGCATCTTCCTTGTATGAACGGGTGATGATGTCCACACTCTTGGCTACCATGAAGGCCGAGTAGAAGCCGAGACCAAAGTGGCCGATGATGGCATTGGCATCGTTCTTATACTTCTCGAGGAAGTCGTTGGCGCCTGAGAAGGCAATCTGGTTGATGTAGCGGTCAATTTCCTCAGCGGTCATACCGATACCGCGGTCAGAGATGGTGATGGTGCCAGCCTCCTTGTCGAGAGCTACATTGACGAAGAGCTCGCCGAGTTCACCCTTGAAATCGCCCTTGAGGGCATAGGTCTTGAGCTTCTGTGTGGCGTCGACGGCATTGGATACCAACTCGCGGAGGAAAATCTCGTGGTCACTGTAAAGGAACTTCTTGATGATGGGGAAGATGTTTTCGGTCGTTACCCCGATGTTACCTGTTTTCATTTTTATTTAATTTTGAATTCTGAATTATTAATTATGAAAGCCAACCATCCGGAGGCTAATTTTCAATTTAAAAGGAACAACGTTCCGAGGGGTAAGGTTGCAAATGGAGTGCCATTATAAGTAAAGAGTGTCTGACGCTGACAAAATGTCGCTTTTGCTGTTAATCCGCCACGTAGGCTCATGGCTCACCGCTCATAGCTCTATATGGTATATAAAAAAGAAGGTCGTCATCCCGACGACCAATCTTCCAACTTTAAAAATCTAATACCATGAAAAACACAGTGCAAAGGTAGGGCATCTTCAGAAATCTGCAAGTACGTAAAGGAGAAAAAATAATGAAAATAACACTTTTTCTTTCTTTGAAATAGTATTTTAGGGAATGTAACTTCGTTTTGTCTCGTTGAGTTTGCAATATACTCCGATTTGTGTAAGAGTTGAAAAACTGCTTTTTGCTTACAACCATTTCCGTCGCTTGGGTGTTTGTTTCGATGCATGTATTCCGTTCCATGGAACGCTTATATACTTGCCGAAGGGGCAGAGGCCTAGGCCAAGGCCTTTGCCCCGATTTGGTGTAGATGTCTTTCTTCGAAATAATTGAGTAGGTTAGGGTTCTGACCTGCTTTTTTGTTCTATATTTTTTATAAAAAATAAACTTTTGCTTAACTTCGCAGTCTCTATACATAATATAGGTACAAACAAACTCAAAATAATAACATGAACAAAACCTTGAAATGGACGCTCGTGGGCGTCGTAGGTGTGGGCTTGGCTGCAGTGCTGGGCGTACGCGCATTTATGCCTCGTGTGAATGAGGAATTGAAGGACGAAGTGGTGAAGCAGCCGCAGGCACCGAAACAGAACCGCGCACTCAACGTGAAGGCGGTAGTGCTCGACAAGGTGTTGCTGGCCGACGAACTATTTATCAGTGGTAACGTGATGCCCGATGAGGAGGTGAGCCACGCTTTCGAAACATCGGGTAAGGTGACAGAAATCCTCTTTCAAGAGGGCGCCTATGTGAGAAAAGGTGAATTGCTCGCCAAGATTAACGATGAGCCCCAACAGGCTGAGTTACGCAAGCAAGAGGCTCAACTGAAACTTTTCCAGGATCGTATGTATCGTCAGAACGCTCTGCTCGAGAAAGAGGCAGTCAGTGAAGAGGCCTTTCAGGAGGCACAGGCCAATCTGGCAGGGCTGCATGCCGAGATTGACCGCGTGAAGGCCAATATCGCCCAGCGCGAATTGCGTGCTCCGTTTGATGGTGTGCTCGGCCTCCGTGAGGTGAGCCTTGGTGCTTACGTGTCGCCTACAACTCCTATAGTGAAACTTACCAAGATGAATCCCTTGAAGATTGAGTTCTCAGTGCCCGAGCGCTACTCGGGAGTGCTCAAGGCTGGTGCCCGTCTCAATTTTACCGTGGAGGGTGACCTCGAGGAGCGTGCAGCCAAGGTGTATGCCACCGACTCACGTGTCGATATGCTCACACGTACCTTCACCGTGCGTGCACTCTATGACAATGCCGATGGCGCACTCATGCCGGGACGCTATGTCAACGTCAACCTCCTCACACGAGAATACCCCGATGCCATCGCTGTGCCGAGCGAGGCCATCATCTCAGAGATGGGGCACGACAAGGTGTTCCTCTACCGTAACGGCAAGGCCGAGTCGGTCATCATCACCAAGGGTATCCGCAACGAAGGTCTCGTACAAGTAGTACAAGGCCTGGAGCCTGGTGATACGGTCATCACTACCGGTACCATGCAGTTGCGCGAGGGACAGAAGGTGGTGCTGGACCTTGTCAAGCAAAATGAAAATTAAAAATTAAGAATTAAAACAAGTTAACCGTACAACTTTGGTATTCTTAATTTTGGAACTATACATTGAGTGAGTTTTAATTTTTAATTCCTTAATTTTTAATTTTTTGTCAAAGTGAACATATCAGAACTTAGTATACGCCGCCCGGTACTGGCTACCGTGTTTACGCTCATCATCGTGCTCTTCGGTGCGATTGGTTATATGAGCCTTGGCGTACGAGAATATCCCTCGGTGGATAACCCCATCATCTCGGTGTCGTGCTCCTATCCCGGTGCCAATGCCGATGTCATAGAGAACCAGATTACAGAACCGCTGGAGCAGAATATCAATGGTATTCCCGGTATCCGCTCGCTCACCAGTGTGAGCCAGCAGGGTTCGTGTAACATCACCGTAGAGTTTGAACTCTCCGTAGACCTCGAGACGGCAGCTAATGACGTGCGCGACAAGGTGTCGCGTGCCCAACGCTTCCTCCCACGAGACTGTGATCCTCCTACCGTGTCGAAGGCCGATGCCGATGCGTCGCCCATCCTCATGGTTGCCATCCAGAGCGACAAGCGCTCTCTACTCGAACTCAGCGAGATTGCCGACCTCACCGTGAAGGAGCAGTTGCAGACCATCCCCGAGGTGAGTGCTGTGAGCATTTGGGGTGAGAAGAAGTATTGTATGCGCCTCTGGCTTGACCCCGTGAAGATGTCGGGCTATGGGCTCACTCCTATGGACGTGAAGAATGCCCTTGACAAGGAGAATGTCGAACTGCCCTCAGGAAGTATCGAGGGTAACACCGTAGAACTCTCTATCCGTACACTCGGTTTGATGCACACGACTGATGAGTTCAACAACCTCGTCATCAAGGAGCAGGATGGACGCATCATCCGTTTCAGCGATATCGGCCGTGCCGAACTCAGTGCCCGTGACATCAAGAGTTATATGAAGATGAATGGTGTGCCTATGGTGGGTGTGGTAGTAATTCCGCAACCCGGTGCCAACCACATCAACATTGCCGAGGCGGTGTATGAGCGTATGGAGATTATGAAGAAAGACCTCCCCGAGGATGTGAAGTATGAGTATAGTTTCGACAATACGCGATTCATTCGTGCCTCTATCTCCGAGGTGAAGGACACCATCATCGAGGCTTTCGTGCTCGTGATTGTCATCATCTTCCTCTTCCTGCGCGACTGGCGCGTGACTCTCGTGCCCTGCATTGTTATTCCCGTGTCGCTCATCGGAGCCTTCTTTGTGATGTATCTTCTGGGTTTCTCTATCAACGTGCTTACCATGTTGGCCATCGTACTCTCCGTGGGACTCGTGGTTGACGATGCCATCGTGATGACGGAGAACATATATATACGAATAGAGAAGGGTATGCGTCCCCGTGCTGCAGGTATCGAAGGTGCCAAGGAGATTTTCTTTGCCGTCATCTCTACCACTATCACTCTGTTGGCCGTGTTCTTCCCCATCGTCTTCATGGATGGTATGACGGGTCGCCTGTTCCGTGAGTTCGCGTTGGTGATTGCTGGTGCAGTTGTGATTTCTTCGTTTGCTGCGCTCACCGTGACACCCATGCTCGCTACCAAGATACTCAAGCGCCGCAAGGAGCAACGCTGGTTCTACCGCAAGACCGAACCCTTCTTCGTGGGACTCAATAACTTCTATGAGCGCTCGCTCAACTTTATCCTCCGTCACCGTATGGTAGCCCTTGTGGTCATGATCATCTCGCTTGGTGCCTGCGTATGGATGTGGGGTAAGGTGCCTGCCGAAATGGCTCCCCTCGAGGACCGTTCGCAAATTACCATCCGTACCATGGGCCCCGAGGGTGTCACCTACGAGTATATGCGCGACTATACCGAAGAGATCAACCAATTGGCCGACTCGCTCGTGCCCGATGCCAAGTTCATTACCGCCCGCGTATCAAGCGGTTCGGGTAACATTCAGATTACCCTTCCCGACATTGCAGAGCGTGACTACAGCCAAATGGATGTGGCTGCCAAACTCTCAAGTGAGGTACAGAAGAAGACCGGTGCACGCTCCTTCGTACAGCAGCAGTCTACCTTCGGTGGCCGTCGTGGCGGTATGCCCGTGCAGTATGTATTGCAGGCTACCGATATAGAGAAATTGGCCGAGGTGCTGCCCGTGTTCCTTTCGAAGGTTTATGAGAATCCCACCTTCCAGATGGCCGACGTGAACCTCAAGTTCAGCAAACCCGAGGTGCGTATCGAGATTAACCGCGAGAAGGCTAACCTCATGGGTGTTCATACCCGCGACATCGCGCAGACCCTCCAGTATGGTCTCAGTGGTCAGCGTATGGGTTATCTTTACCTCAATGGTAAGCAGTATGAGATTGTAGGCGAGATCAATCGTCAGCAGCGCAACGCACCATCGAACCTCAAGTCTATCTACATGCGTAG
>JAZOPX010000152.1:0-19295 GCA_045655845.1 Bacteroidaceae bacterium | reverse complement strand
CGGTACTGGATGACCTCGAACTGCAACTGGCCCACGGTGCCGATGATCTTGCGGCCGTTGAACTGGTTGACGAACAACTGTGCCACACCCTCGCCCATGAGTTGGTCGATACCCTTGTTGAGTTGCTTGGTCTTCATGGGGTCGGCATTCTCAATGTATTTGAACATCTCGGGCGAGAATGAGGGCAGGCCCTTGAAGTGGAGCAGTTCGCCCTCGGTGAGCGTGTCGCCGATCTTGAAGTTGCCCGTATCGGGCAGACCGATGATGTCGCCCGGGTAGGCCACGTCGATGGTGCTCTTGCGCTGTGCCATGAACTGGGTGGGCGATGAGAAACGCATCGTCTTGCCCGAGCGGATGTGGAGGTAGGGGGCATTGCGAACGAACTTACCCGAGCATACCTTACAGAAGGCTACGCAGGAACGGTGGTTGGGGTCGATGTTGGCCGTTATCTTGAAGATGAAGCCGGTGAACTTCTCCTCTGCAGGCACCACCTCGCGCTCGAGGGCGGGCGTAGGACGGGGGCTGGGGGCTATCTCGACGAAGCAGTCGAGGAGTTCCTTCACACCGAAGTTGTTCAATGCCGATCCGAAGAAGACGGGGGCCACGGTGGCGGAGAGGTAGTCCTCGACATCGAACTCGGGGTATACACCCTCGATGAGTTCGAGGTCGGCACGCAACTTCTCGGCCTGCGTCACGCCGATGTTCTCCTCCAACTCGCTGCTGTTGATGTCTATCTCCTTCTTCTCGGTCACCACCTGCTTGCTGGGGGTATAGAGGTCAAACTTCTGCTCGTAGCGGTTGTACACGCCCTTGAAGCGGGCACCCTGCTCGATGGGCCAACTCAGGGGGAGCACGCTGATCTTGAGTTCGTCCTCCAGTTCATCGAGCAGTTCGAAGGGGTCGCGGCCCTCGCGGTCCATCTTGTTGACGTAGATGATGACGGGGGTGTTGCGCATGCGGCACACCTCCATGAGTTTGCGGGTCTGTGTCTCCACACCCTTGGCGCTGTCGACCACGATGATTACGCTGTCTACGGCGGTGAGTGTGCGGAAGGTATCCTCGGCAAAGTCCTGGTGACCCGGTGTATCGAGAATGTTCACCTTGTAGTCCTTATAGTCGAACTCCATCACTGAGGTGGTCACCGAGATACCGCGCTGCTTCTCGATCTCCATCCAGTCTGAGGTGGCGGTCTTCTTGATCTTGTTTGACTTCACGGCACCGGCCACCTGGATCTGACCTCCGAAGAGGAGGAGTTTCTCAGTCAAGGTAGTCTTACCGGCATCAGGGTGCGAGATAATCGCAAACGTACGTCTTCTTTCTATTTCGTTCATGTTGTGCTTGTTTAGTGTTTATCTTCTTCTTTCGTGCATTCCTTCGGTGTCATTTCGAGCATGGCGAGAAATCCCGCGCTGGGACTATGCGAGATCCTTCGCTTCGCTCTGGATGACAGAGACTGCGGTACTTATCATCGTCTTTCCATCATCCCCTCTGTGTCATCTCGAACGCATGTGAGAGATCCCGCGCTGGGACCATGCCAAACGTCATTTTCAATCCGTCCATCCTAAAGCCTCCGCCCAATCTGCCATCTGTGGATTATCCTTTGCTATCAGTTTATTCTTTTTTTCTCTCGACCATCCTTTCAGTTCTTTCTCACGAGCAATAGCATCCTCAACCAAATTATATTCCTCATAATGAACTAAAGAGTGGCATCTATACTTTTCGGTAAATCCTTTTATCGTTCCATTTTTATGTTCGCAATATCTTCGATACAAGTCATTGGTTACACCAATATATAAGACCGAGCGTGCCTTGTTCGACATAATGTATACCCAATACTGATGAACATTTATCATATTTTATTTTCTATATTTCATCTTTTCCAAGTCCTCTTGCGAGATCCTTCGCTTCGCTCTGGATGACAGAGACGAAGGGATTCGTCAACCAACAGACAACAGCCAAGAGCTCGCGACTCCGTCACTCCTCCAACTCCAATTCGCCGGCGCGTTCCTTAGCGTAGTAGTCGGAGAGCAAACCTACGAACTTCACGATATCGGCCAAGGCCGTGGCGGTCTCCTTGCCCACCTCCTTGCGCTGCAGGCGCAGCATCCACACACCGTAGAGGGCATCGAAGCAGTTCTCCAGTTCGGCTTTCTCCTGTCCACCCTTGGCACGGAGTTCCACGATGAAGGGCAACGCTTTGTAGTAGGCAGCCTGGTAGAAGGGGAACTTCGACGAGTGCATCAGTCGCAGATGCAGGTCGGCGAGTGCGATGATGATGTTCTTGTTGATCTGCAGGTGACCGCTCTGTTCCACCCCTTCGAAGCGCATCATCTCCACCAGATTAGCATACCATTCCGTCAGTTCCCGATGCTGCTCTTCGGGGAGGCTATATGCCTTCACCACCGACTGCTCCAGACGGTCAATGTCGCATCCGTTGGCACGTATCAGGTCCTCCACCTGCCACATATAGAGCAGGTATTCCGATATGCTCTGTTCTCTCAGTTTCTTCGCTATATACATATTGGGGACAAAGGTACGAAAAAGTGAGCGAAATATAAAGTTTACTTTAATATTTCTCAGCGAACGCAGTACCTTCACGGCTTGCCGTAAAGTACGAAAAAGTGAGCATAACGGCTATCAGTCTGGTATCTCGCTCAACTCCAACCAGCGCATCGTCTTCTCATCAAGCTCTTCGTTGAGATCCGAAAGACGAATGGATTTTGCCGTGAGTTCATCGGCAGTGAGAGAACCCGTACAGAGCGCCTCTTCGATAGCGGCCTTCTCGGCCTCGAGCTCGGCAATGGCAGACTCCACGGCGGCAAACTCTTGACGCTCCTTAAAGGTCTTCTTCCTACTCTTATTGTCTGCAGACGACGAACCACGTTCTGCAGACTTCTGCATGACTTGAGGTCTCTTTTCGGTCTGCAGTCGGCTGTCTGCTGCCCGTTGCCTATCCCGCTCCTCCTTCCACTCACGATACTGAGTATAGTTGCCGGGGAAGTCACGTATGTCACCCTGGCCATTGAAGACAAGTAGGTGGTCGACAATCTTATCCATAAAGTAACGGTCGTGACTCACCACTATGACGCACCCCGCAAAGTCGCGCAAGTACTCCTCGAGCACCTGCAAGGTAAGAATATCAAGATCATTAGTGGGCTCGTCAAGAATAAGGAAGTTAGGGCTGCGCATAAGCACGGTACAGAGGTAGAGACGGCGACGCTCACCACCACTGAGCTTATAGACATAGCTGTGCTGCTTCTCTGGCGGGAAGAGGAAGTGTTGGAGAAACTGCGAAGCGGTAAGTTGCTTGCCCCCAGCCATAGGGATAACCTCGGCGATGTCGCGAGCCACATCGATGACCTTCATTTGCGTATCAAACTGCAGCCCCTCCTGCGAATAGTAACCGAAGCGTACCGTCTCGCCTATCTCGAGATGACCGCTATCGGGAGCCAGTTGCCCAAGCAACACTTTGAGAAACGAACTCTTGCCAGTACCATTATCACCCACAATGCCAAGTTTCTCATAGCGAGAGAAGATGTAGGAGAACTTATCCAAGATACATCGATCGCCGAAGCGGAGCGAGAGCTCGTCGGCCTCGAAGATCTTACTACCGATGTAGGAGGACTTCACACTGAGCTGTACGCGATCATTCGCTATGTGTTGCTTGGCCACTTTCTCCAGCTCATAGAAAGCCTCTTCACGATAGCGTGCCTTATGACCACGAGCCTGAGGCATACGACGCATCCACTCCAGTTCGGTACGATAGAGGTTATTGGCACGAACAATCTCGGCGTTGCGTGCTTCGATGCGCTCTTCTCGTTTCCCGAGGTAGTAACTATAATTTCCCTTATAGGAGTATACGGTGTGGTCATCAATCTCGATGATTTCGTTGCACACATTGTCCAGGAAGTAGCGGTCGTGAGTGACCATAAGCAATGTGGCGGTGCTGCGGGTGAGAAAGTCCTCGAGCCACTCGATGAGAGGGAGATCGAGGTGATTGGTTGGTTCATCGAGGATAAGCATATCAGGATTACCAATGAGCACGTTGGCCAAGGCCACGCGCTTGAGCTGGCCACCCGAAAGAGTCTCAACCTTCTGGTTGTAGTCGGAGATATGAAGCGAGGATAGTATCTGCTTGGCACGCTGCTCGTAGTTCCAAGCATCAGCGTGCTCCATACGGTCGAGCAGGGCATCGAGCCCGGGCATCCCAGGAGTCTCGAGGCATTGTTCATACTCACGAATGAGTTGTAACGTATCATTGGTATCGTGAAAGCAAGCTTCGAGCACGGTAAGTCCCTCGGGATACGAGGGTTGCTGGCGCAGATATCCTACACGCAGGTCATTCTTGTATACAATGCTACCCTCATCGTGTCCTTCAATGCCCGCCAGCACATCAAGCAGGGTACTCTTTCCTGCTCCATTACGAGCAATAAGGCCTACACGTTGTCCCTGAGCAACGCCAAATGAGATGCCCGAGAAAAGTACCAAATCACCAAACGACTTGGTGAGTCCATCGACTTGCAGATAGGGAATCAGCATGGAGCCCCTCCCCCATCCCTCTTGTAGAGAGGTGATTCTGACATCGCGGCTTCTTCTATGCGTTCTCTTATCTCATCGATGACATTGCCCATCTCCATCTCGGCAAGCAGTTCGCCATGTTTTCCAAAGAGAAGCATAGGACGTGCTACGCAAGTATCACCATACATAAGTACGGGAGCTTCGACCTTACCATTAACAAAGGTACTCCACTCCAAACCCTCAATACTCTCGGTGAGCAGGGCACACAAAGTCACACCCATCACGGCACCCGCATCTGGACCAAGCTGCTTGGTCAATTCAGAGCGTTGAGCTATTCTCTGCAACAAACGTACATTATAGTCGAAATCGCGAAAACGTTCCTTAAAGAGTTTCATGCCAAGGTCCTCGATGGTAGCATAACACGATTCGATAAGGTCGATCTCGGATACTCGTACAGGGATGTACTGATTATGAAACGCATCGCGAGGCTGCAAGATATCGAGAGAAGCGATGAGGGCATTCACCACACCCAAATGCTCGTTCACGGAGGCCGTAAACGAACATTCCACGCAAGTCTGCCCACAACCGATGGTCCAGCGATGAGTGGTATACTCCACCAACTGTTCGGTAAACGACTCGGCATTATATATCGTCTCCCAACGCCCTACCTTGGCAAGCTTGGCGTCCGGAGCCTTCAGAGCCTGCCGCATCATTGAGTCGCCAAAGGAAGAAGAGGCATCCCGGTAGGCTGAGATACGGAAGTTTCCATCCCACTTCTCGGGATTATAGAACAAGAAGCAATCTGCCTCTTCACTGAACTCAAACCACTCTTCGGGATAGACAAATGCAAACCATGAGCCAGGAGATATGAACTTTTTCATCGATTAAATGTTTTTGGTAACAAAATATGGCACAAAATTAAAAAAAAATTGGTCAATGTATGGCCAATCTAAATAAAATATCTACTTTTGCAACGTCAAATACGATTCCACACTACATTTTTTTACAAAAAATCACTGGACTGGCACAACTCTCCTTTGAGAGGCATGTGCGTGGAGTGTGGAGTGATAAGATACAAAATCACATACTACATATTATATGTACAACATAATCCAACTAACCAACAAAGATTTGGGCGAACTGCAAGAAATCGCCAACGAAATGGGCATCAAGGGCATCAAGTCACTTGAGCGCCAAGATCTCATCTACCGCATCCTCGACGAGCAGGCCATTGCCGGAGCCCAGAAAAAGGTAGCCGCAGAGGAGGACAGAAATGAACGACGCCAACGTACCCGTATCAACAAGAAAGAGGTGGCCAGCAAGGTATACTCAGCCGACAAAGACAAGGCCGAAAAGGTGAACGACACCCCAAAAATTGTGGCAACCCCCATAGCACAAGAATCCGAAGACAACAGACAACAGACGACAAACGAGGCTGACGAGAAGCAAACCACAGAAGCGACAAGCACTGAGCCAACCGGTAATACGCCCAAGAAGCGCGGACGTAAACCCAAGAACAATACCCAACAGTCAACAGACGCAAATCTGCAGACCACAGATAACGAACAACAAACAACAGAAAACAACCAACAGGCTACAGACAACGTCCCCCAGCAACAGCAGGGCGGTTCAAAAAAACGTGGACGCAAGCCAAAAAACAATGACCAGCAGGCTACAGAAAATGGGAAGGCTACGGAGACGACTATCGTCTCGTCTGATACACCCGACGAATTACCCTTAGAAGAGTCGAATAGTGATTTCGTAGCTATCGAAGATTTGCCCAGCGACTCAAGCGAACTACCCACTGAGCTAATCGGCAAATTTGAGCAAACCAAACTCGAGAAGCAACAGAGCGAACAGCAAGGGCTGGGAAAGAAGCACAAAAACAAGCACAAGAACAGCAATACCGAACCAAGCAATGATGCTGAACAAAATGCCAACACGGACAATGAGCAGCAACAAGAAGCGCAGAAGCAGGAACAACAAAAACCAGAACGTCGCCAACCCGAACAAGAGCGCTATAACTTTGACAATCTCATCGAGGTAAATGGTGTGCTCGAAATCATGCCCGACAATTATGGCTTCCTACGCTCAGCAGACTATAACTATCTCGCTTCGCCCGATGACATCTACGTTTCTCAGAACCAGATCCGTTTCCACGGACTCAAGACCGGTGACGTAGTGGAAGGTACCATCCGTCCTGCACGTGAGGGCGAGAAATACTTCCCCTTGATGAAGATCACCCGTATCAACGGACTTGACCCCAATGTAGTTCGCGACCGTGTCCCCTTCGAGCACCTCACCCCACTCTTCCCCAATGAGAAGTTCACTCTTTGCAAAGGCTACAACGACAACCTCTCGGCTCGTGTGGTAGACCTCTTCTCACCCATCGGAAAGGGGCAGCGCGGACTCATCGTCGCACAGCCCAAAACCGGTAAGACTATCCTCCTCAAAGATATCGCCAATGCCATCGCCGCCAATCACCCAGAGGTCTATATGATCATGCTCCTCATTGACGAGCGCCCCGAAGAGGTTACCGACATGGCACGCAGTGTAAATGCAGAGGTTATCGCATCAACCTTTGATGAACCTGCCGAGCGACACGTAAAAATCGCCGGTATCGTACTTGAGAAGGCAAAGCGTATGGTAGAATGTGGACACGATGTAGTCATCTTCCTCGACTCCATCACCCGCTTGGCACGTGCCTACAACACCGTATCACCCGCATCAGGTAAAATCCTCTCGGGTGGTGTGGATGCCAACGCACTGCACAAGCCCAAACGATTCTTTGGCGCCGCACGTAACATCGAAAATGGAGGCTCACTCACCATCATCGCCACCGCACTTACCGAGACAGGATCGAAGATGGACGAGGTAATCTTCGAGGAGTTCAAGGGTACAGGTAACATGGAACTTCAGCTCGACCGCAACCTCTCGAACAAGCGAATCTTCCCTGCTGTGAACATCGTGGCATCAAGCACGCGTCGCGACGACCTCTTGCACGACAAACAGACCCTCGACCGCATGTGGATTTTGCGCAAGTTCCTTTCAGACATGAACCCCATAGAGGCCATGGACTTTACTAAAGGCCGCCTCGAGGGTACCAACAACAACGAGGAATTCCTCCTGAGCATGAACTCGTAATATCCAATCAGCAAACAAGAATAAAAGTATGAAAAACGCCATCCTACGATTGAAGTACAGTGTCGCTTATATACTTTTATTCTGTCTACACCTTTGCCCTTCACATACCTCGGCTCAGATTATCGAAGCCGGATATGGGAGGGGCAATGTTCTGAAATTTGACCAATGGCTCATCGATGATGGTCTCAAGGACCAAGAGACCCAAAACTTCAAACTTGGATATATCTACCAAACAAATGCAGAAGAGGATTGCGCCTATGCTGCCGACTACAACTATCCAGCCTTCACTTTCGGACTTATGATAGCCGACCTCAACAAGGTAAGACTGAGATATAATCCTCGCGGCACAAGACCCATCGGCTATGACTCACGCTGTGGCACCTCGTATGTTGCCTATGCTTCGTTTCGAAGAGCATTCTTCCGAACCGAGTCCGGATGGAGTGCCGACTACACACTCGGCAATGGCATTGGATACAACTCACACATCTACGATAGATTCAAGAATGTAGATAATGTACTTTTCGGCTCGCATTTGTCAGTTTATTTCAACGTTGCATTTGCACTGAACTACCGCTACCGACAGTGCGAGTTCTTTGCAGGAACAGAATTTCATCATCTCTCCAATGGTGGGATAATACGCCCCAACAAAGGAGCCAACATCTTGGGCGTCGGGGGGGGAATGAGATACTACCTACAACCCTATGACTCCATCTCCTTCGAGCGCAAGCGGATGCCCTTTGAAGAAAAAAGACTATACCTTAACGTAGCATACGCCAGTGGCATAAGGGGGGCGCAAGGCGAATGGCTATATGATGCAAACAATTACATCTGGAAAAACAACGATGTTGATAACATAAAGTATGGGAAAGATGGTTACCAGATGTGTTACTACCATATAGTATCAACAGACCTCATGTGCCGCTATGCCCGTCGCTATGCTTCGGGTATAGGGCTCGACATCCTCTATGAGCCATACAACTGCGATATTGAAACACAGAAACAGGGAGTTCGCCCCGAAGAAGTCAAATGGTCATTCGGTATCGCAGCCAAGCATGAGGTATACTTCCGCAGACTGAGCATGCAAATGGCCATAGGATGGTATCTCAGTCGTCCGTTCAACGAGTATTCGAATACCACAGAGGAATATCCCTATTATGAGCGTGTGGGAATACGCTACAATCTCCCTGTATGGAATAACTCAGTCTCGGTAGGATACAACATCTACGCACACCTAACCAAAGCATACGGAACAGAATTGGTAATTGATTGCAAATTACCAATGATTAAATTCTAAAGATTTCTCGAGGAGAACTAATGTTTACTATAGTTCATTCACTTTGGCATATATTGCCAAGTGAGTCTTCAACACGGCATCAATAGAAAAGTCACGCTCTGCGAACTCTCGAGACTTACGTCCCATACTCATACGCAGTTCTCTATCATTTAACAGAATCCTCAATCTATCAGCTAGAGTGGCAGCATCCTTCACTGGAATCAAGAAGCCATTGACTCCATCCTCGACAACATCCCGGCATCCGACAGAATCAGTTGTAACAATAGGACGCCCTATTGCAGAAGCCTCGATTAGAGACTTAGGGACACCCTCGCGATAATATGAAGGGAATGCAACAATGTGCGATTTCATCAAAAGTTCACGGACATCAGTGCGATAACCAAGCCATTTAATATATTTCCCATCACACATGAGACGTAGTTCATTCTCACTCAGCGCCTTCGGATTTCCAGACAACCCGCCACACAGCCAAAACTCCACCTTACCTGCGTAATCCTTGCGCAAAAGTTCAGCAGCCTGAACCAAGGTTACCACTCCCTTCTCCTTTACCATGCGAGCAGTAAAAATCACATTTATCTTATCGCCTTCAGATTCTGGGGTATAGGAAAAATCCTTTAAGTCCACTCCAGACCCCTTGATAAAATATTGTTGACTGGGAGTAACAATCCCATGCCTGAGAAATAATTGGCTATCATCTTCATTCTGAAAGATCACACACACACCTTTACGATGATGCGAAAAACTCAACATACGCATAATCGCGCGAGTAGAAAGCGATAACTTATCACCAGAAAACATCACACCGAGTCCACTCACCGCATTCACGACTAAGGGGACCCTAGCAAACCTTGCAGCCAAACCACCCCAAAGGATTTGTTTTAGACCGACATTGTGTACTATATCTGGTCTTTCCTTACGAAATAGTCGCCATAGAAAATGAAAGGTTTCGAGTTCTTGCCCAATATTCTTTCCCGTGGGATTCACAGGCAGTTCTATATAGTTAACTCCGAGAGCTACCACCTCTTCTTTTCGCCCCGTATCTTTCGCCACGACGGTCACATCATAACCCGCAGCAATAGCAGCCACAGCGATATCCTTACGATGTGACAAGAAAAAACGATCTTCGTTTACAACAATAAACAAACGAGACATCATTGATACATATAGTTATAACCCTATAACTAAAATTATGGAATTTTATTATTAGAAGAACGATGTTTTATCAGAAGATGTAGCTATAGGGGAATTATTTACCATACAGCAAGTATGAAATATATTTACTTCTTCACATTTATCATGCAGTATATGGAATTCGGGGCATTTTCACTATTTAGCGTTTATCCTCCCCGAATTACAGCATAAATCTCTTCTCAAAAACATTAGCTGCCAATAAGAGAGTAATAAACAGACCTATAACTTTCTGCCATCACAGAGATATCATAAACCAAAGCTCTTTGCTGGCACGCATGAGCTACATTCTTGTAATATTCATCATCTGCCAACAAATGAGAAATCCTATTTGACAATTCTTCAACATTACCTCTGTTGAATATTATACCTGCGCCTTCTACAACCTGCCTTAATCCCTCTACATCAGAAGCGATTACGGGTTTACCCGCAGCCATAATCTCCACAGCAGTAAGTCCAAATCCCTCCCAATTTGAGGATTGAATACCGACACATGATTCAGCTATCAATTCAGCAATATCAGAGCGTGCCCCCAAAAATTCCACTCTATCAGAAACACCCACCTCTTCTGCAATTGTCTTGCAACACTGAAGATTCTCACCATCACCGACCAATCGCAACACGGCACCAGCATCTACAAACTTCATCGCTCGTATCAATGTTTCCTGATCCTTTGAAGCAACAAAACGAGACACCATTATCAATGATTTAGGAATAATAGGACGCCGCAACAAAGCAAATCGATTAACATCGACACCATTATTGATTACGACAAAACGCTTATCCTGGGAATGAAGCCACCCTTGCAATGCTTCTTGCACTTGTTGACTAATAGAAATTATTCGATCGTACTGCCGGTATATATATTTCTCGATGGGACGGAAACAGTTCTTCTCCCGCCTCCTATTGGAGGTTGAGTGTTCCGTATAAACAAGCTTTACTTTTAATCCGATTGCCGCTATCGCCACCCAATATATGGAGGGGAACAAATGCACGTGTACGACATCATACCTTTTAATAAGAGTTCGCAACCGAGAGATATTAGTAACACTATACACGGGAATATCAAGAGAAGAGATCCTTATTCCCGCATCTTGTATCTTCCTTGTGAATTCGTTTTCAACCCGAACATTAAGCAACAACTCAACATCCAAGCCCTGTTGCTTCTGAATGGGGAGCAAATCAGACAATAAACGCTGAGCCCCACCAATCTCAAGAGAAGAAATTACATGAAGTACCTTCATTTTACTATTCCTAACGAATCCTGGTTATTAACTTAAGAACTACTGCTTAGCATACAACGATTCCAAATATCGTACCATAGACAATACATCAAAGCCTCGTTCTTCTATATATTTCGCACCCTCTTCTCTATTATTCTTTCCTATTATATTTTTTATATCCTCCACCCATAATCCAGCATCATCATTGAGACCACAAAATGTGAGATAGGGGGTGAGCTTTGAATCTTTATTTATTGTATCAGAGATTACACAGGGCAATCCTGTTGTTTGTGCCTCAACCAATACAAAAGGCAACCCTTCATACAAGGAGGGCATTACAAAACAATCCATAGCGCAAAGAATATCTGGGATATCATTTCTTACGCCCAAGAAGAGGACACATTCATCCAATCCCAAACGATGCACCTTCTGCTTAATCTTATCTTCCAACAAGCCCGAGCCGACCAACAACAATATAGAGTCATGATTCTTTTTCTTATATTCAAAAAAGATATCCAACAAAAAATCATGATTCTTCACCTCATCAAATCGGCCGATATGTCCTAAGACATGAGCTGAAGGAGGAATATTATATTTTTCCCTAAAGAGTATTCTTTTTTCGGCATTAAACTTGTACAGATTCGTATCCACACCATTTTTGACTATCGTACAATCCTTCTTCCCAAAGAAAAACTTTGCTGCCAAAGAAGAGCATGCGAGATTACAAGTACAAAATAGCGGAACAAGATTTCTATTAATAACATGTAAGACTTGATTAACAAATCCCTTACAACTCGAATTATGAGAGTGAACGATCCTCTGGGGAATTCTATACTTATGTGCATAATAGATTGGAGCAATAGACGACAAATTTCCTTCACAAGAATGAATCACTTCATATTGCCTACCTTTTTCTCTAAAGAATTTATCTATACTTTTATAATAACTAAAGCCAGAACTTCTTGCAGGCAATCTATATATTTTAGCCCCCAATTGTTCTGCTTCCTTAGAGTAATCACTCTCCGAATCAGAAAATATCAAGAAATCGACACAGAACTTCTGCCTATCGATATTTCTCAAAACGTTCATCATAAACGTTTCAGTCCCAGCAACAGAAAGCCACTTAGAGATAAACAATATCCTTCTCATAATTTTTCCTTTTCTTCCTTATTTGCAATAAAAAAATAGACAAACATACTATGTATTACATAAACGTATATAATAAAAGGTATGATTGTATTCAAACCAGCTCGAGGAAGAAGTACAAATCTCATAAAAATGGAATAGACCAATACTTTGCAGAACATCGAAGAGGAGGACTTCCTTTCTATAAAAGAGCAAGCAAAGCCGAAGATAAAAGATAATAATCCCATTCCCAAATAAGTGCGTCCCCCAAACAAATAAAGATCTCCTAAAAGCGTCCACCCAAGTCCAAATCCACTCACAAACAAGAACGGATTCAAGTTATAGCTCATATAAGAGGCAAACGATACATCTTGAGGCTTTAATGACACACCAGAGAATAAAGAATAGATGGTACTACTTCCCGGTACGATTGACTGAATGTAAGCCAATGTTGGATAATCCAAAAAGTCTCTTGACCGGTCAAACACAGCAAAAGATATTCCTTGGGAATGTAGAAATATGGATATTGCCTCATTTAAGCTCAAATATTCCTCTGCATCGGCTTGTCTGATTGAGAAACTAAACACCCATAACAGAAAAGCTAAAGCAAGAAATGCCAATATACCCAGTTTTACAATGTTTATTTTATGAGACAGTGAGTAGTACCAAATAAAGAACATTAGAAGTGCCCCCAAAGCACCTCTTCCTCCGATAAGGATATTTACCAAAGAATAAGCGAGGAATAGCAACAGGTATCTTTTCTTTGTGCCGTCTGATGTATATGTCAAAGATAGTCCTAAACTTATATACAATAGAATCTTCCCCAAAGCACCTCCTGCGGAATAATCCTGACCTTGAGCAAGATATATCGAAACATAGCTTCCTTGACTCAGCGCAAGCATAAAAGCCTTAATCTGTCCATACATTGCCAATGCGCACACAACCCACCATATTCTCCTCATGAACACATCTGCACTTTCATTGTACTCGCCCCCAATGACGCACTCTTCATTGTCAGCAGTTCTACAAAATTTATACCCCCATGAGGCAAAAAAGACAAATATTAGAACATAATATAATGATTCCTTCATGTGCTGCGAAGAAATGATTGTATAGTCAAAGAATGTACCCTCTTGTAGCGTCAAAACTGGATTTAACAATATACCCCAAAAACGACCACCTATAAACAGAACATTTGATAATGCCATCATGATAAAGAAGGGAGACAACTTCTTGACCTCCCAAATGTAGTACAATGAGTATACCGAATATGCAGCAAACAATATTGCATATTGAGTATCTGTCAACACATTGGAATTTATGTATATCAAACAAAACAACAATGCGCCAATAAAAACGACGTCTCGAATTAATGAATACAAGGAGATTCGCATATTGATTATAATAAAGTTCTTTTCAAGTAATCAATTGATTTTTCACGCTGTAGAACCAGTTTCTCATTCACTTTACTAAAATCCATCACAAAAGGAGGTAATTTGTCAAAGTCACATCCTTTCTCAACAGCTCTATCTTCAGCATTTAAGGAGAGCAATAAGCTGTATACCCTATTATCATTCGACAACCTTTCAAGAACTAAAGAATAGAACGGTATCTGAAAATTTATAGACATCGCGGTAGCATGAAAAGAATCAGTAATGACCAATGACGCTTTAGCAATTAAACTTAAAAAGTTTTGAGGGTTTATGTTATGTATGATTTTCTTACTATGCAAATGTGGTACATACGTTCTAGACATGGCCAATACCACTATTTGTTTCTTATATTTTTCTTCCAGATAGTTTATCAATTCCAGAGCATAAGGATAGGCGTTAAAAGAATACCCTAAAATATAGACCAATATGTACTCCCCTGCTATCTCCACAGAAGCATCATTAATCACGTCATTCCACCTATGAGAATCCAGTAGCAACGCAGGGTCTAAAACAAACTCTGCCGTCTTACCACTTAAAGCTTTTAAGATAAACAAACTACTCTCTTCTCTAACAGATAGACTATCATACTTAGATAAGGCAGCCGAGTAAGTTTCCTTATATTCTTCAGGTATAGTGGTTGTTGCGAAACTTCCGGAATAGGCAACTTTTTTTCCGTCCTTTACCCAAGAGAGCATAAAGGATGTATCATACGCTATGGATTTGGGATTCCAAACTTGATCACTACCTGAGACATATATATCATAACGAGGAGATGACAATATTAAATCCTCCTTACTGGAATAGCATTTATCAGACAAAACAAAGAATTTCTTATAGAAACTTCTAAAATTCAGTCTGTTCCAAAGCCGCAATATAAAGCCATAAAGTTCTCTTGCACGACCTCTAAGCCCCATAACCTTATGGAGACTCTTGTGATACTTATTGGGATATATATAATCTATCAGCTCAGCATCAAAGCCCATATCCTGAATGATGCGCTGCAATGCATAGGCTTGAAGGGCAGAGCCACAATTCAGTACCCGATGCATCGTAATTATGCCTACTGTTTTCTTTTCCACCATTATCTTAATAGTCGTTTTACTTTATTAATACATCTTTGGGGTAATCGAGAAAGCCAATCAACAAAAAACACAACCTTTATAAGTCCTTGCCTACTACTTGAAGACAACAACCACCAATGAACTACATCTGCCAGGAAATGTCTACCGACATTCTTCTTCATTTGCCCCTCAGCGACAATCTCAAAAGGAAAACTTTGCAACGTACAATCAAGAGATGTCAACAATTCGTCACCTTTATCGGTAAAAGCGACAACCGCACTTACACCATCTTCATCCTTTGCATAGGTATTACCCCAAAAATCTCCTATTCTAATATCAGCTGAAGACTTATCGTATTTATATTTACAATTCTTCTGACAAGCTGGATTGCAACAATAATCACCCAAAAACAACTTATAAAAAAGATCCCCCTTCGACAATCTTGAATTATACGAATGTGCTTTTTCCGATATGTATATATTGTAATTATTATAACAATCTATTCCATCGCAGTTTATGGCCTTATCATCAACGTCAACAGCTATTGCCCAAGAATCATGCCAACCCGTAAATTTATTACGCCATGAGGCATAAGTAACACGTCCTATTTTCTTCTCTACATGCTGAAGATATTTCTTCCAGGCCAACATGCTAGGTACGCTATGACAAAAGAAGTCCATCAGCACGAAATTCTCTTCAACATTAAACTTTTGAATGTATCGTCTGAATGAATCTATCTGACATGGAGTCCCCGTAACAAGATATTTTTCCTTTCTGTTTATAGCCTTAAAACCATCGACTGTATAACTCTGAATATATTTACTCCCTACAGTTGGCATAAAAGCCTCTTCATTCCCTGCTATATAATGTTCTGCACGTTGCTCTTGAACATTGTATTTCACTCCACAGACCTTATACCCTTTATCTAACAAGAACTTACCCAGTTCATAGCCTACACCTCCAGAGGAACAACGCTTACGAATCATAACATTATTGCTCCATGCTCCATAGCAATGTTTAGGATTATTATTTATAGCTAAATCATCATGCAAGAAAGCGCAAACCTCGGTGCATAAGCCGCAATTAGAGCACGCATCGATATTCAAAGTTGGAACATAGAAACCTTCTTTGTTTAATTCAATCTTTATGGCATTCTTACTACAAACTGTAGCACAAACACCACATCCAAAACAATCCTTAACCTCTCTTATATTTTTCATAGAACTTTCTCACGTTATTAACAATCACCTGCTTCTCCTTCTTATCTAAACCAATAGTAGCAATAAGAAGACCATTAACAAACAATGTTTCCAAAGTTACGACTAAGATTTTGACTATTGGTTCAACATCTCCACTTGGAATATGAACAGAAAAGTAAGCCACCAATACTATGACAACTATTCGCGAAACTACATTCTTAAAGAAGTCTCCAACAGGGAATCCAAACAATCGTCTCAAATACCACAGTCTAACAAACAGAGTTGCTAAATTTACACAACAACGAACCACAAGAGCACTATTGGGAGAAAGACCTTGTTTCAAACATAAATAAGCTATAGGAAGATTTGACAAAATCATGAACGACATCAGTATCTGATAGGTCCTTATCTTTCCTGTAGCTTGTACTGAAAACCACAAAGGGCCCTGCAATGCATCCAACAAAGAGAAGATCAACATCAATCGACAAAATGAAACCGCTCCTTCTGGAACTTCAGTTAACCAAACACTCAAGACCTCAGGACAACAAATATAAATTGGCAGAGCTATTATAAACAGAAGGATAAAAGAATATTTTGACGTAGACAATATCAAATTTATAAAACCTGAGATATCTCCTACAGCATACGATTTTACGATTTGAGGGTTAAATGCTGTTTGAAAATTATGAACAAAACTAGATACTGCAGAATTCACTTGATTGGCAATTCCCATTGCTGCATTTACAGTTACTCCAAAAAAAACATTCAGCAACATATTCAGGCCTTGGCTAGCACCCATATTAGCTACACCGCCAAAGAGGCTCCACCCTGAGAAACTTAACAATTGACGATACAACGATTTATCATTGTACAATCTATACTTACATATAACGAAACTTTTACGACAATATAAGTAATAACAAACATTTGTTATTATAGTAACAAGACACAGCAACGCTCCATAGAGTATCAATCTATCAAAATCAAAAGCCTTCAATAGAAAAACGACTCCTAATTGTAATCCGGCCTCAAATATACTAAGATATGCATAAAAAGACATTCGCTCGTGAGCAATAATAGCTGCGTGATACGGAGCTCGTACTATTCTCGCACAAGTTGTCAAAATTGACAGTTGGTATATTACCTGCACGGCAAATGCCCTTGACTCAGGATATTTGATTGTGGTATTCAATAGCCACAACCCTACGGTTTCAGAAAGTAAGAAAATCAGTAATGCTATTAGAACATGAATATTCAGACTTATAGAAAAGACCCTCTGAGCCTGTAGTGAATCATCCCGTCCTAGTTCATAATTCAAATAACGTTGAGTAGAGGTAACCATCGAATTGTTTATAAAAGTAAACAAAACGACAATACCACCAACAACATTGTATATTCCATAATCCTCAACCCCAAGCACAGCAAGAACTACTCTTGAAGTGTATAAAGAAACTAACATCAGGAGCAACATCCTAATGTATAAGAATATCGTGTTCTTAGCTATACGCTTGTGGTCAGACATTAAGCAACTATTTATTAAACTCAAACATAAAGTACTTGATAAGAAATATACGCATCAACACCGATAGAAGCCTTTGTACCAAACCACAAATCTACGGAGTCCTTCACGGAGTGAGGTATGAGGTTTAAACCCGAAATCCTCCTCCAAAGCCGAGGTATCAGCATAGGTCACAGGGACATCACCAGGCTGCATGGGAACAAGTTGCTTGTGGGCTTCAAAATCGTAATCAGCCGGCAACACACTTGCTGCTATCAACTCTTCTTGCAATATCTGCACGAAGTCAAGCAGGTTCTCGGGGCTGTTGTTACCAATATTGTACACCTTGTAGGGAGGGATGGGCAAGCCGTCCTCACCTACCTCCTTCTCGGGAGCATGTTGCATGATGCGAACTACGCCTTCTACAATGTCATCAACATAGGTAAAGTCGCGCTTGCAGTTGCCATAGTTGAAGATTTGTATTTTATCGCCCTTTAACAGTTTGTTGGTGAAACCAAAATACGCCATATCGGGACGGCCACAAGGGCCATATACGGTAAAGAAACGAAGTCCCGTACTTGGAATATTATACATTTTGCTGTAGGCATGAGCCATTAATTCATTGCTCTTCTTTGTCGCAGCATAAAGGCTCACAGGATTATCCACTTTGTCTTCGGTGCTGTATGGTATCTTCTTGTTGCTACCATACACGCTGGAAGAAGAAGCATAAACCAGATGCTCCACCTCATGGTGGCGGCAAGCCTCCAAGATGTTGTAGAAGCCTATCAGGTTGCTCTCGATATAGGCATCAGGGTTGGTGATGCTATAACGCACACCTGCCTGTGCTGCAAGGTTCACCACGACTTGCGGCTTGTACTCTGTGAAGAGAGCTTCAATAGCTTGCCTATTGGCAATGCTGTCCTGAATAAATACAAAGCGGTCGCCATAGGCTGCGAGCTCTGTCAAGCGCTCATGCTTGAGGCGCACATCATAGTAATCGGTTATGCTATCAATACCGATTACTTTTACACCTGTAAATTCGTTCAACAGACGCTTTACCAAGTTGGCCCCTATGAAACCTGCTGCACCTGTTACCAACACAACTTTGTCGTTGAGGGTGATATTGTATGTTACCACAAGAATATACTTTGTTTAAGTTAGTCACGACGAAAGATATCACGCGTATACACTTTATCTTTCACATCATCGAGGCATGTATCGTAACGATTAGCTATAATAGCCTGACTCTTTTGTTTGAATACAGCAAGATCGTTCACCACACGACTTCCAAAGAATGTAGTTCCATCTTCCAACGTTGGTTCATAAATGATAACCTCAGCTCCCTTACCCTTGATGCGTTTCATCACCCCCTGAATAGAACTATGACGAAAATTATCAGAATTACTCTTCATCGTCAACCTGAAGACTCCAACTATAACCTGTTTTTCTTTCGATGCATCGTAACTACCATTAGCTTCATAGGCACCAGCCATCTCCAGCACACGTTCAGCAATAAAGTCCTTACGAGTTCGGTTACTCTCGACTATAGCAGTCATCATATTTTGAGGAACATCCTGATAATTAGCGAGCAACTGCTTGGTATCTTTAGGTA
>JAZOPX010000151.1:0-9186 GCA_045655845.1 Bacteroidaceae bacterium | reverse complement strand
TTCTCTCAGTCGGGGTGACTGGATTCGAACCAGCGACCACACGCCCCCCAGACGCGTACTCTAACCGGGCTGAGCTACACCCCGCTGCTCAATTGCGGTGCAAAGGTATAGCTTTTTTTTAACCTGACAAACTTTTTCTGTGCTTTTTTCGCATTTTAGTGCAAAAATTGCTACTTTTGCCAAAAATAACCGTCTCGAAGGATGCAAATCGCACTCAACATACCCAAAAAGGTGACCGCACGCATAGCACTACCCGCATCGAAAAGCGTGAGCAACCGTGCACTGCTGTTGCAAGCCTTGTGCCCCGAGCGGAACTATGCCATCGGCGACCTTGCCGTGTGTGACGACACCGACCACATGAGACAGGGCATCGAGGCCAAGCAAGCTGGAGAGCGGCTCATCGATATCAGTGCTACGGGTACTGCCATGCGATTCCTCACGGCCTACCTCGCCATCGCCGAGGGGGAGACCGTCATCACGGGCAGTGAACGCATGCTGCATAGGCCCATAGGCACACTCGTAGAGGCCTTGCGCAAGCTGGGAGCCGATATCACCTATATAAATAAGGAGGGATATCCTCCCTTGCGCATCTGTGGAAAGAGGCTCACGGGGGGCGAGTTGGAGGTGGAGGCGGGCATCAGCTCACAGTACATCTCGGCCCTGCTGATGATAGCGCCTCGCCTCACCGACGGACTGACCTTGCGCCTGAAGGGGAGCATCGCCTCGCGCACCTATATAGAGCTCACCCTCGACCTCATGCGTAAGTATGGGGCTGCTGCAGAGTGGGTGGATGGGTGCACTATACGCGTCAGCCCCGGAGAATATAGGGACAGGCCCCTTACGGTGGAGGCCGATTGGAGTGCCGCATCGTATTGGTACGAACTGGCTGCCATAGCCGCACGCCAGGGACACGAAGTGAACATCCTCCTGCGCGGACTCACCATAGAGAGCCTGCAGGGCGACCGCGTGGTGGCGCAACTCTTCGAGCCGCTAGGCGTAAGGACCGAGTACTCCGAAGAGGGGGCGAGATTGTTCGGAGGGAATTTTCATCTTTCATCTTTTAACTTTCCACTTGAAAAGGATTTCACCCACTGCCCCGATATAGCGCAGACACTGGCTGTCACCTATTGCCTGTTGGGCGTCCGCTTCCGATTGTGTGGCATACACAGCCTGCGCATCAAGGAGACCGACCGCGTGGCAGCGCTCATCGCCGAGCTGCGCAAGTTGGGCTATGTGCTCCGTGCCGAGGGCGACGAGTGTCTCGTATGGGATGGCACGCGCTGCCAGGCTGAGGAACACCCCACCATTGCGACTTACGACGACCACCGCATGGCTATGGCCTTTGCCCCTGCCGCACTATGCTACAAGGAGCTCGTGATAGAGCACCCCGAAGTGGTGACCAAGTCGTATCCCACGTTTTGGGAAGACCTTGACAAATTAAAAATTGAAAATTGAAAATTGAAAATTAGAACTATCTTCATAACCAATAATAACCCATAACCCATAAGCCGAGCGGCTTCAAAACGAAGTTAATGGACAATTGACAAAGAAGAATTCAGAATTCATCATTCAAAATTAGAAAAGACATGAACATAGCCGTATACAGTGCCATCTTCCTGGCGGTCCTCGTGGCATTGTCGCTCGTAGGACGTATCATCAGACGCAAAAGTGGAGACGACATGATAAAGCCTTCTCCCGAAGAGAGACTCTCGGACATCTCCACCTCTTCAGTCACCCCTCCTCGGGAGGGGGCGGGGGAGGCCACCGAAGACGACGAAGAGTGCTGCGGCGAGCACGAGGTGTGCGAGAAGGGCAAGATAAAACGTGCCCTGCGCACCGACATCGAATACTTCGACGATGAGGAGCTGGACCACTACCGAGGTACGCTCCCCGACGACTATGACGATGAGGCTGTGGAGGAGTTTCGCGAGGTGCTCTACACGATGCATCCCTCGGAGATAGAAGATTGGCTCAAAAGTCTTGAGCTGCGCGAGGTGGCTCTGCCCAATGCGCTCAAGGACGAACTCTTCATGCTGCTCAGATAACCGCTCTCGCACAATTTTTGTCGCTGCAAGAAAAAAAATGCACGAAAGTTTGCAACTTTCAAAAACTTGTTTTTAACTTTGTGTAACTCCTCGTCATGGTCTTGCCGAAAAGACCATGGTAAGAGGGTATTAAAGTTATGGATAAGAAAAAGATAGACCTTATCAGCCTGCTGAAGCAACACTTCGGGTTCGACGCATTCAAGGGAGATCAAGAGGCAATCATCCGCAATGTACTCGCTGGAAACGACACATTCGTGCTGATGCCCACTGGAGGCGGAAAATCTATGTGCTATCAGTTGCCCTCGCTAATCATGGAGGGTACGGCTATTGTCATCTCTCCGCTCATTGCACTGATGAAGAATCAGGTCGATGCCATCCGTAACTATAGCGAGGAGGACGGCGTAGCGCACTTCCTCAACTCGTCGCTCAACAAAGCCGCCATCGAGCAGGTGAAGGCCGATGTCCTGTCGGGAAAGACTAAGCTGCTCTATGTGGCCCCCGAGTCGCTCACCAAGGAGGAGAACGTGGAGTTTCTCCGCACAGTGAAGATATCGTTCTATGCCATCGATGAGGCACACTGTATATCGGAGTGGGGGCACGACTTCCGCCCCGAGTATCGCAAGATACGCCCCATCATCAACGAGATCGGTGCCGCTCCCGTCATAGCGCTCACCGCTACGGCCACACACAAGGTGCGTGACGACATCAAGAAGAATCTCGGAATGCTCGATGCCAAGGAATTCTGCTCCTCGTTCAATCGCCCCAATCTCTACTATGAGGTACGACCGAAGACGAAGAACGTAGACTCGGACATCGTGCGCTTCATCAAGAGTCAAGGTGGCAAGTCGGGCATCATCTACTGCCTCAGCCGTAAGAAGGTGGAGGAGCTGGCCGAGATACTCAAAGCCAACGACATACGGGCGGCAGCCTACCATGCAGGCATGGAGTCTGTCGTACGCTCGCAGACGCAAGACGACTTTATCATGGAGCGCGTAGATGTCATCGTGGCCACGATAGCATTCGGTATGGGTATTGACAAGCCCGACGTGCGCTACGTCATCCATTATGACATCCCCAAGAGCCTCGAAGGATACTACCAGGAGACGGGCCGAGGAGGACGTGATGGAGGAGAAGGACGCTGCATCGCATTCTATAGTAACAAGGATTTACAGAAATTAGAGAAATTCCTCGAAGGAAAACCCATAGCAGAGCAAGATATAGGCAAGCAGCTGCTGAAGGAGACAACCATCTATTGTGAGTCTTCGATGTGCCGCCGAAAACTTTTGTTACACTATTTTGGTGAAACATATGAGGAGGAGAATTGTGGAAATTGTGATAATTGTTTAAAACCGAAGAAGAAAGTGGAAGCTCAAGAACTATTGTGCACAATCCTTGAAACGGTAATTGCCATCAAGGAGAATTTTAAGTCAGATCATATCATAAACATCATACTTGGTAAGGAAACCTCCGAAGTTATTGCCCACAAACATGACGACCTGGAGACATTCGGTACAGGAACTGGTGAAGAGGAGAGGACATGGAATGCAGTCCTACATCAGGCACTCGTCTCTGGCTACCTGGAAAAGGATGTGGAGGACTATGGAACCATCAAGATAACCGCAGCAGGAAAGAAATTCCTCAAGAATCCCAAGTCGTTCAAGGTGGTCGATGAGAGCGACCTCGACGAGGAGGAAAATGATGAAATGCCCTTGCGGGCTGGTGGTACGGTGGTGGTAGACCCCGGACTGTTCACCATGCTCAAGGACCTGCGCAAGAAGGTGGCCAAGAAGCACGACCTGCCTCCCTATGTCATCTTCCAGGACCCCTCGCTCGAGGCTATGGCTACCACCTATCCCATCACTGTAGAGGAACTAAGAAATATCCCTGGAGTGGGTGAGGGCAAGGCCAAACGCTATGGACAGGAGTTCGTGGACCTCATCCGTCGCCACGTGGAGGAGAACGAGATTGAACGCCCCGAGGATATGCGCGTGCGCACCGTGGCCAACAAGTCGAAGATGAAGGTGAGCATCATCCAAAGCATCGACCGCAAGGTGGCACTCGACGACATCGCCTTGGCCAAGGGTATCGAGTTTGACGAACTGCTCGATGAGGTGGAGAGCATCGTATACTCAGGCACCAAACTCAATATCGACTACTTCCTCGAAGAGGTGCTCGACGACGATAAGGTGGACGAGATCTACGAATATTTCAAGGAGTCAGAGACGGACGACATCGAAGATGCCATCGACGAGTTGGGTGATGATTTTTCAGAAGAGGAGATACGCCTCGTGCGCCTCAAATTCATCAGTGAGATGGGTAACTAATGAGACGTACATACAGAACTACCAATAGAAACATACAATTACGCTGGGCAGTGGCAATAGCCATTGCCGCAGTGTTATGTATAGGCCTGTGGCTCACACTATCGAACAAGAGCCGCCAGGCACAACCCGAGGACACAACCCTGGAGGAGACCGTCAAGGATACCCTGTACCGGTACGGGCTCCCCATAGAGTATTTCACGGTAAAGCACGACACGGTGGCGCCTGGACAGACCTTGGCCGAGTTGCTGATGGACTTTGGACTCTCGACCTCGAAGGTCTATGCCCTCACCTCGCATTGCCCCGACTCGGTGTTCGACGTGCGCAAGGTGCGTGCCGGGCAACCCTGTGCGCTGCTTACCGATATGGACAGCATGGCCACTCCACGCTACTTCATCTACGAGATGAGCGCCAAGGAGTATGCCCTCTTTGACCTCACGACAGACAGGGTCACACGCGGTGAGCACCCCTCAGAGTGGCGCGAGCGCACATGCGGAGGCACTGTGGAGTCGTCGCTGTGGAACGCCATGGTGGCCAGTGGGACATCTCCCCAACTGGCCGTGATGCTCTCGCACATCTTCGGGTGGACCATCGACTTCTTCGGTATCCAGAAGGGCGACGAGTTCCGCCTCATCTACGAGCAGGAGTATGTAGAAGATCGTCCCATCAACAACTTCTCTATCCGTGCCGCCTCGTTCCGTACTTCGGATAGCCTCTACTATGCCATACCCTTCGTGCAGGAGGGCGAGGAACTCTACTACAATGAGAAGGGCAACAGCCTCGAAGGAGCATTCCTGAAGGCACCGCTCGACTACTACCGTATCTCGTCACGCTTCACCAACAGCCGCTACCACCCCGTCTTGAAGCGCTACCGCGCTCATCATGGCGTGGACTATGCAGCGCCCACGGGAACCCCCGTATATGCGATTGGTAGCGGTAAGGTCATCGACAAGGGATTCCAGGCCAATGGCGGTGGCAACTACGTGAAGATACGCCACAACAGCACCTACACCACCACCTACATGCACCTCTCGCGCTTTGCCAAGGGACTGAAGGTGGGCGACATGGTGGCTCAGAAGGAGGTCATCGGCTATGTGGGCTCTACGGGATTGTCTACAGGCCCGCACCTCGACTTCCGTGTATATGAGAATGGCAAGCCCATCAATCCGCTGACCATCAAGTCGCAACCCAAGAAGCCCATCAGCGAGGAGAATAGAGAGGAGTTCCGTGTGGTATGCGACTCGCTGATACACCGGATGCAGGAGATTACGCCTGTGAAAGTGTCTGTAGCGGAAACAGCAGCGTCAGAATAAAAATATATCAGAATACAGCATCAGAATAGAAGAAGAGGACCAGTGGCCCTCTTCTTTTTTAGGGTATGTCCTAACCCTCGCTTCTTATTCCATGATGAATTCCCATTGCGATATCCCCTTATCGTATAGGTTGATGACCAGTCGGAGCGTGTCTCCTTGCTGCAAGTCTGCATGGAAGGGAGTCAGAGGAATGGATGCATGGAGTTTCTGCCGGTACGACTCGATGTCGCCTTGCGCATCGTGATACAGGGTAAACTCTTTTCCCCTCATCTCCTTAGGAGTCGTGTCTACGAAGCCGATGCGATGCTTCCCGCTGAGTGCTTTCAGTTCGAGCACCATATTCATATAGCCTCCCGAGCACCATACGCTCTGTAGGTATACGGGGTCCTGCTTCAGAATCTCGCCCTTGCGCAATGGGGTGGGCACTATGGATGCGACCTGTGCGATGGAATAGATGTGTGCAGCGTCGTCGGCTCCCAGTTCATAGATGCTGATGATGCGATACACCGTGTCGGGCCTATACGTCGACTGATGTGTCTTTCGGTAGGAGTCGGTCAGCACAATCGGAAACTCGGCTCCACTGTCGAGGCGCAGCAGGCTCGGCTCTCCTCTTCCGTCGGTGGACAGGCATGCATAGTCGGTCAGTACCGAGGGGTAGCGGTAGTCATCATGTCCATCCTCGCAACCGAAAAGGAGGATAAAAAGGAGAATGCCCCCGCCTATCCTCCCCCAGAGGGGAGAGGGATTAGAGGCTTTACGAGATAACAGGGATTTCCTATTGAAACACCGCATGATCAACGATATTAACCAACGATGTCTGAGACTCCCTCTCCTTCGGGAGAGGGTTGGGGAGAGGCCACCTTCAGTTGGTTCAATGCGGGGTTGGCATACATCTCCAGCATCTTGGTGCGGAGGAATGCCTCG
Source organism: Bacteroidaceae bacterium (assembly GCA_045655845.1). Lineage (GTDB taxonomy): Bacteria > Bacteroidota > Bacteroidia > Bacteroidales > Bacteroidaceae > UBA1189. The sequence continues at coordinate 2,583 of JAZOPX010000151.1, read as the reverse complement.
TCCTTGCCCGGCATCTCAATCTTCTGCAACTGTCCGGCAAGGTATGCCTCGAAGGTGGCACGCTCCTCTGCCGTGTAGCGGTCGGCATAGGCATTGCCGCCCTGCAAGAGGTCGATAGCCACATAGTTGCCCGGATAGAGACGGTAGTTGCTGTAGATACGGCGGTCAATCTCCTGGGCTATGGCAGCGTAGAAGTCATTCTTCGGAATGTCGACAGGCAGTGCAGCGATAAAGTCGTTCATGCACTCGGCTGCCTGGTAATGCACGTGCCCCTTGTAGCCGAAGATGCCCGTCTTCATATTCATGAGGTCATCGGCCTGAGATTTCTTGTGCTCGGGGTTGTCGCGCTTCATCTGGAACTCCATGGCCTTGAGCCAGTCGCAGGGGTCATACTCATAGGAGATGGCCAAGGGAGCCAGGTTAAGGCCGATGAGTCGCTCGGCAGGAGTGCCCTCACCGCCCATGGCAAACATCTTGAGCAGGCTCTCCTGGGTATGGTCGGTAGAGTCCTTCGAACGTCCCTCGCGCTGTGCAATCCATACGGGTGCCTTCTTCTCATTGATGACATAGTGCATATAGGATGACAGGCGTATGCTCGACTGCAGCATCTCGCGGATGCCTCCCTTGCGCGTCACGATAAAACTGCGATTGAGGCGTACGAGTGTCTTTATCCAAGGATAGATGAGCAGGTTGTCACCGATGGCAATCTCTACGGTGTTGAACCCCTTGTCTGCAAAGAGCACCATATCGAGCAGACCCGAGTCGAGCACGATGTCGCGGTGGTTGGAGATGTAGGTATAGTTCTCTTTCTCCTTCGAGAGCCCCAATGCGTCGAAATCATTGGTCAATCCTGTAGTGCATTTCTTGATCACTCCATCGAGCAGCGGGCGAATGAAGGTGTACTGAAAATCGAGTATCGTCTTGCACCCATGCATCATGGGGGCGAGTGCTTCGGCTGGTATCTGTGGCATCACCATACCCACTACAGCACGAAACATGGGGTCGGCCAACAGGCTGTCATACACTGCGGGCAACTCTTCGGGTTCAAACGGACGCATGTCCTTAAATTCTTCGGGAATCATACACTTCTGTTTTTATAGTTTTGACATGTTTGGTCTATTGTTCTCGGTTTATCCCACCTTCTCGTCGAGCAGGGCTATCTGCCACACCTCCTTGATGTCGGTGACATAGTGGAAGGTGAGTCCGGTGAGGTACATCTCGGGTATCTCCTCGATGTTCTTGCGGTTTTCCTCGCAGAGGATGATCTCCTTGATGCCGGCACGCTTGGCAGCGAGTATCTTCTCCTTGATGCCACCCACGGGGAGCACCTTGCCGCGCAGGCTGATCTCGCCTGTCATGGCGAGGTTGGCCTTCACCTTGCGCTTCGTGAGTGCCGAGGCGAGCGAGGTGGCCATGGTGATACCAGCCGAAGGGCCATCCTTGGGTACAGCACCCTCGGGTACGTGGATGTGGATGTTGTAGTTCTCGAACGTCTCGTAGTCGATGTCGAGCCACTCGGCATGGGCCTTGATGTACTCGAGGGCGAGCATGGCCGACTCCTTCATCACATCGCCGAGGTTACCCGTGAGGGTGAGTTTGCTGCCTTTACCACGGCTCAGGCTGGTCTCCACGAAGAGTATCTCTCCACCCACGGCGGTCCAGGCGAGGCCCGTCACCACCCCGGCATACTCGTTGCCCTGGTAGCGGTCGCGCGAGAACTCCTGCACGCCGAGCAGTTCGCGCAGGTCGGCAGGCTTCACGGTGGTGTGGCTGTAATATCCGTTGGTGGCATAACTGCATGCCAGGCGGCGGTATATCTTGCCGATCTTCTTGTCCAGTTCACGCACGCCCGACTCGCGGGTGTAGTTCTCCACCACGGCTTCGAGGGTCTTCTTGTCAATCTTGATCTGACGCTTCTTGATGCCGTTGGCCTCCTCCTGCTTGGGCACGAGGTGCTTGCGGGCAATCTCTATCTTCTCCTCGGTGATGTATCCGCTCACCTCGATGAGTTCCATGCGGTCGAGCAAGGGGGCGGGGATGTTGCCTATGTTGTTGGCCGTGGCGATGAACATCACGTTCGAGAGGTCATAGTCCACGTCGAGGAAGTTGTCGTGAAAGGCATTGTTCTGCTCGGGGTCGAGCACCTCAAGGAGGGCCGATGAGGGGTCGCCGTTGTGGTTGGCCTGCGAGACCTTGTCTATCTCGTCGAGGATGAAGACGGGGTTCGACGAACCCGCCTTGGCGAGGCTCTTGATGATGCGTCCGGGCATGGCACCGATGTAGGTGCGGCGATGGCCGCGTATCTCGGCCTCATCGTGCAGACCACCGAGCGACACGCGCACATACTGGCGCTTCAGCGCCGTGGCGATGGAGCGTCCCAGCGAGGTCTTGCCCACTCCGGGAGGGCCGTAGAGGCAGAGGATGGGCGACTTGAGGTCACCACGCATCTTGAGCACGGCGAGGTGTTCGAGGATGCGCTCCTTCACCTTCTCGAGGCCGTAGTGGTCGCGGTCGAGCACGCGACGGGCGTTCTGCATGTCGAGGTTGTCGGTGGTGTACTCGCCCCAGGGGAGGGAGATCATC
>JAZOPX010000150.1:0-4011 GCA_045655845.1 Bacteroidaceae bacterium | reverse complement strand
TTGGGGTTGATGAGCACCGTGCTGATGCCCTCTTCGCGCAATGCCTTGAGCGCCTGTGAGCCAGAGTAGTCAAACTCACCAGCCTCACCGATCTTCAGTGCACCTGAACCCAAGAGCAATACTTTATTGAATTTCTTTTCCATATTCTATAATATAGTGTAAGAGGGTTGCTTAAATTAATTTCACAAAATCGTCCATCAGGTTATCCTTGCGGTAGCCACGGGTGCAAGCCTCGGGGGCAAACTGTGTGCCGAGCCAGGGCTTCTCTTCGTGACGGATACCGTCTACGGCACCATCGTTGAGGTTGGTGAACATAGCCTTCCAGCCTGTGGGCAGTGTGCTCTCCATCACGGCATAGCCTACATTCTGGTTGGTGATGTAGCAGCTGTTTGTACCTGTGAGGCGTGAGGGCTGGTTGGCACCGCGGTGACCGAACTTGAGCTTCTCCACCTGTGCACCTGCCGCCAAGCCGAGCAACTGGTTGCCGAGGCCGATGCCGAGGATGGGCTTGCCAGTCTCCATAGCCTTGCGAATGTTAGCCACAGTAGCATTGTAGAGTGCGGGGTTACCGGGACCTGTGCTCACTACCACTGCATCGTATGCGAGTGCCGAGAAGTCGTAGTCATAAGGTACGCGCACCACCTCGAAGCCGCGAGCCACGAGGTTGCGAATGAGGCTATACTTCACACCGCAGTCCACGAGCACCACCTTCTTGTCTCCCTCGCCGTATGTAGCGGGTTCGGTGCAAGTAACGGTAGCGGCGAGGTCTATAGTGTCGTATGCCTGAGCGCTGATTGTCGAGGGCTGAGCGTCACCGATAATGATCTGTCCGCCCATCACGCCACCGTCGCGCAATGCCTTGGTGATGGCACGAGTGTCTACGCCAGTGATGCCGGGCACTCCCTCGCGCTTCATCCATGCGCCGAGAGTCTCCACCGCGTTCCAGTGGCTGTATTCCTCACTATAGTCAGTCACGATGAGTCCGCTCACCTGCATCTTGTTGCTTTCGAAGAACTTCTCCAAGCCGAGTTCTTTCACTTCGTGTGAGGGCACTCCATAGTTGCCCACCAACGGATAAGTCAGCACCAAGAGCTGACCAGCATATGCGGCGTCCGTCAAGTTTTCGGGATAGCCGGTCATAGCTGTACAGAACACCACTTCGCCTACTGCAGGCTTCTCGCAGCCGAAAGCAGTACCTTCGAAGCGCATTCCATTGTCCAATACTAATGTCGCTTTCATGTTATACCTTTATATTATATATGTTAATGTTCTCTTTCTTGTTTAGTCGTTTTTATTCTCTCCGGCTCCCTACCTTTAGGGGAGGGTGGGGGGAGAGGCCCCTTTTCTATTAAAAAAATATCCCTTACAGCGACAACAACGCTTGCAAAGGGATAACACTCAATAGTAAAAAAAGCAAAGAACTCAAAGTTACCGACTGTCTTTCGTCGATAGCATCACCCGCCAATGGATACTGTTTCGTGGCCTCCGCAGGAGCCCATTTCGACAGCCAATGTTCGAAAAGATGCAACTTCATAATTCTACTCTTCTTAATTTCGCACAAAGATACAACAAGTCGAGCGGAGAACAAAATAAATTTAGTGATTTTTATTCTAAGCACCATCTATTTAAATATTTTAAATCAGAGTTGGTGTCAAATCTCATCAAGTAAATGCGACACTAATGTTTCGCGCCATTTGTGAAACGGAAAATTTATCTATTTTGCTCTCTTTTGCAATCGGGTTGCAAGAATAATATTGTATCTTTGTCGCGTATTATTACGAAAAACTACAACTATAGCTATATGAAAAAGACACTATCAACACTCGCCCTCCTTTGTGCGGCATTGCTCTTTGCGACATGTTGCGGCAAGCAGGGGGATGCTCATGACCATAGTCACGACGCACACGACCATGTGGCACATAGTCATGAGTTGCATGAGCATCACGACCACGATGGCCATAGCCACGATGCACACGCTCATTCTCACGATGGGCATGACCACGCATCGCATAGTCATGAATCGCATGAGCAACACAGCCACGAAGGCCACGCTCATTCTCACGAAGGCCATGACCATGCGGCGCACGACCACGACGCTCATTCCCACGACGCTCACGGCCATAATCATGGCGAGGGTATCGCCTTCACGAAGAAGCAGGCCGAGGCGGCTGGGCTCGTGGTGGAGGTGGTAGCCGAGGTGCCCTTCTACGATGTCATCAAGACGGCCGGACATCTGCAGGCCCCCGTCGGCGACGAGGCAGTGGTGGTGGCCACATCGGCGGGCGTGCTCTACTATACGCAGCCCTCGCTCGTCGAGGGACAGGCGCTCAGCGAGGGCAAGGCCTTTGCGGGCATCTCGGCCAAGAGGCTCCAGGATGGCGACCCGCTGGTGAAGGCCAAGCTGGCCTACGAGACGGCTAAGGCGGAGTATGAGCGTGCCGAGCGACTGGTGGCAGACAAGATCGTGTCGGCCAAGGAGTATGAGCAGATACGCCTGCGCTACGAGACGGCCAAGACGACCTATGAGGGACAGGCCGCAGGGATGACCGAGCGCGGCGCAGCACTGGCATCGCCCATTACGGGATATGTGAAGCAGCTCCTCGTGCCCAATGGGGCCCACGTAGAGGTGGGTCAGCCCGTGGCGGTGGTGGCGCAGACACGTCGCCTGCAACTCGTGGCCGAGGTGAGCGAGCGCGACTTCGGCCAGTTGGCCAAGGTGACGAAGGCGCACTTCCGTCCTACCTATAGCGACAAGTTCTACAAGACCGACGAACTGGGTGGCCGCCTTCTGGCCTATGGACGCTCGGCCGTGGGTGCTTTCGTGCCTGTGACCTTCGAGGTGGACAATGTGGGCGACCTCATCGCGGGGTCGTATGCCGAGGTGTACCTGCTCACAAGGCCCGAGAGTGGGGTAGTGTCGGTGCCCGTGACGGCACTCACCGAGGAGCAGGGACTCTACTTCGTATACGTGCAGGTGTGTGCCGAGGAGTTTGAGAAACGTGAGGTACACCTGGGACGACGGGGTGGCGAGCGCGTGGAGATACTCCACGGATTGCACTATGGCGACCGCGTAGTGACCCGTGGTGCCGTACAGGTGAAACTGGCCTCGATGACCACGGCCATACCGCATGGACACTCACATTAGTGGCCTCCCCCTTCCCCTCCCAAGGAGGGGTGACTCGGAAGAAATGTTAAATCAGTAATTATAAATGTTTACCCAATTCATCCTAACTCTTGCGTATGTGTCATCCCGAGTGAAAAGAGGGATCTCACAGATGTCTCACGCCAAGTCCCAGCGCGGGATCCTTCACTAAGTTCAGGATGACATAGGATGTTGAAATGTAGTATTAACCATTAGAATAAAGCCTTTTCTCCGCGATGTTTGTATCACCCCTCCTCGGGAGGGGTAGGGGGGAGGCCTCTCTTTATTATGTTAAACAAGATAATCCGCTTTTCGCTCAATAATCGCCTGCTGGTGCTGGTGGCCTCGGTGCTACTGCTGGTGGCAGGTACCTATACCGCCACAACGATGGATGTGGACGTGTTTCCCGACCTCAACGCACCTACGGTGACGGTGATGACCGAGGCCAAGGGTATGGCTCCTGAAGAGGTGGAGCGACTCGTCACCTTTCCCATCGAGACGGCCGTGAATGGCGCCACCGACGTGCGCCGCGTACGCTCATCGTCGACCACGGGATTCTCCATCGTATGGGTGGAGTTTGACTGGGGCACCGACATCTACCGCGCCCGACAGATCGTGTCGGAGAAAATCGCCACCGTGATGGATGCCCTGCCACAACATGTGGGCACACCCACGCTGGGCCCGCAATCGTCGATCCTCGGTGAGGTGCTGTTCGTGGCGCTGACGATTAACGAAAACGATAACGAAAACTCCCATCCGGAGGGATTGCATGGCGAAGCCCAGTCTTCGTCTTCGTCGACAACCATGCAAGACTTGCGCACGATGGCCGACTGGACCATCCGTCCGCGACTGCTCGCCACGGGTGGCGT
>JAZOPX010000149.1:0-25380 GCA_045655845.1 Bacteroidaceae bacterium | reverse complement strand
TCGTGGGGAGGGCAGTCTCAGCATTCTAAGAATTTCCCGACCTTATGGGGGCGGACTTCGATGTCCGTCCCCTATGAAAAAGGTGTGAAAAGATTTGAATTTTAACAGAATAAATGGTAATTTTGAATAATGTATAGTATTAGTCCCGTCTTCTAATGAAAGCAAGTCAATCATCGCTCTACCGCGAACTAGAGAACTTGATGCTCTGGTTCATTCCCGTGGGGAATAATATCCCCAAAGACTTCGCCTTGAGGAATCTAGGCGAACGATTTCAATGCGAGTTGTTGGATGCAATGACTGCTTGTAGTCTTGCATTACAGACACCTGACAAGGTGCAGCGTCTGGAACTCATTAACCTCGTGAAACTGCATGTAACGGCATTGCAGAGCATTACAAAGCTGTTTGTAGAGTACTCATCGAGAGAGGGTAACATAAGGAGGATAATCAGCCAGAAGCATCGTGTGGCATTGCTAAAGTCTATGAGTGTGATAGGAAATCAGATTGCACGCTGGGCTAGTGCCACACAAATCAGCATTAATACAGCTTCCAATTGATTGCGGTTATGAGGAAGCGTACTTCTTTTTCTTTGAATGGGTGTGCCACAGGAGCTTCGGCTTTCGTTAAGAACAAGATAGCGCATACACTAGCCTCTTCGAATCTGTGGAGTGTTACTGAGAACAATAGTAACAACAGTTGGAACGTTAACTTCAACAATGGTAATACGAACAACAACAACAAGAACAACAGTAACGTGGGGAGGGCAGTCTCAGCTCTCGGAGAAGAGGAGTGGGAAGGATGGATAGAGGCAGCGGATGATTGCTGTAGAAACAAGAAGACGGGACTACACTGTACGGAATATCGCATACGTGAGGAGTCGTTGGTAGGACTCGTAGAGAGTGTAGCCAATCGAACCTATATCCCCTTGGTATCGGAATGCTTCGTGGTGAAGAAGCCAAAGCTGAGAGAGGTGTTTGCCGCTCACTTCTTGGATAGGATAGTGCAACACTGGATAATATTGAGGTTGGAGCCGTTATTGGAGCAGCATTTCGTGGATTGTGGCGATGTGTCGTTCAATTGTCGCAAAGGCTATGGCACGCTAAGGGCTGTAAGGTATCTTGAGGAGGGTATGAAGAAAATATCTTGCGGGTACACCAAGAGTGCTTGGGTGGGTAAGTTCGACTTGCAATCGTTCTTTATGTCTATAGACAAGGATACGCTGTGGAATATGCTGCGCGAGTTTATAGAGGATAATTACCACGATACGGACAAGGATACACTGCTGTTCCTAGCAGAGACAACCATCAAGCACCGTCCTCAAGACAATTGCGTAAGGAAGGGCGACTTGAGTCTATGGGATAAGTTACCCAAGCACAAGAGTCTGTTCTCGATGGATGGAATGGCTATAGGCAACATCACCTCTCAGATATTGGCTAACTTCTACCTCAGTAGCTTCGACAAGTGGGCGAACGGTCGGTGCAAGAGTCTCGGAGGGTGTTACGTGAGGTTCGTCGACGATATGGTGATGGTGTTGCCAAAGAAAGAGGATGTACTGTCAATCTACAGAGATGCGAAGATGTTCGTCCACGAGAAGCTAGGGCTTACCTTTCATTCTGACAAGGTATATATACAGCACATCGCGAAGGGAGTGAAGTTCGTGGGTAGCGTCATCAAACCTAACAGGGTATATCTGAGCAATCGCACGATAGGAAGCATGTACGAAATGCTCGCCTCAATGGAAAGGCATTGCAAGCGTCTCGCCACGAACAGTAAGCCTACAGAGGAGATGCTGGCGGAGGTGGAGCACGATATATGTTCATGCAACTCCTATATGGGATTTCTCGTCCACCACAACACCTATGCCATACGCAGGAAGCTGTTTGGAGGGATGAAGTGGTTTTGGCGAGTATCCGTGATGGATGGACATTATAGCAAGGTGGTAATCAAAAACAAGTATAAGATGTTTAACTGATAAAACAATATAAGACAATGGATAAAAGATTTTCAAGTGAAGTACCCGAGAAGCTGGGTAAGTATCGCAACGGATTAGTGTTGAACTACGCTATCCGCGAGTCTTCCGAAGAGGAGATGTTGCATGAGTGGCAGAACGGTGGCCGTATGGAGATGGAAGGTGATGAGCCTACAGCCGACTTCCTTAGTCAGCACAAGTACACCTACTACACGCTCAACATCCCTATGGGTCAGTGGAAGTATGACGGAGTGGTCAATGCCATCATCCGTGACAAGTATCGCTCAGATGAGATGGAAGCCATCACTAACAACATGGCTGCCGTTAATGCCGTATTCCTACAGACCTTAGTGACGGAAGGTATCATAGAAGCTACGAAGTACCTCAAAGACTCAGTGAACGAGATTAACTCCACGCAGTTCAAGGAGATGCAAGAGTGGCGCAGACTAGCCAAGGATACTGCTAGGGAGATATTCCCGAATGCTTAAAAAGAAAGAGGGGCTTAATGCTCCTCTTTTGTTAAATTCAGTACCTCTTCTGATACGTGTATAGCATATATGGCATACCCTCCATGTTCCTTATCGGTATACTTGAACGCTTCATCGTGAACTATGTACGAACCATCCCTACCGCATACCTCATCATCGTTGACCATATACTCATACTGCTCGTCTCCGAAATGTCTCCATATAGCTTCATTGGCCTCGTGTTCGCTACTATACACTCCGAATACAGGATTGAACAAAGGCAAGTAGCTTTGCTCAAATTCATCGAAGAACCGATGACTCTCAACGGTTACTATCCATATTTTCATATAATATTATATATTAAGGGCTTAGTGCTCTACTTTTATTCATGTCATTCGTAATCCAGTTCTGAAATCCACTTCATAATAAGTCGTTTTAATATTTTCTTCTTTCCTTAAATCTCTGTATATACTTTTCCTTGCTAAAAGGGTTTGACAAAGGCGAGCTTGTAGTGCCTTGAATCTTTATATCTGGTTCCCCTTTTGGTACTTTCTTTGGAATGATTAAATATGGTAGAATCACCTCGTCGCCATTATCATCCGTAGCGATAGGCAACTGCGCGTTCTTTCTCAAATAATCCATCGTTATGTACGGATACACCCTCAAGTAGTCACCAGTGTAACCAAGTACCCAATCACCAAACTGTTTCTTCGACATTATCGTAGGCTCTCCATCAGGCGAAGTGTGTACGGCAAACTTAACATCATCTCTTTGCGAATCAACGAAAGTATTGTAGCTAACTCCAAGCACGCCTACTGGGTCTCCATGATAGGGTGTTATTTTGATATCTTCCATAAAAGTGAAATATTTTCATCGCAAAGATAAACAATTTTCCCGAACATTTGTTCTACCTATAGATTTTAAGATTTTCCAATTTAAGCAACCATTACCGAGAGGCCATCCGCGAGGATCGCCCTCTTGTTTTTTTGTAATCAGAAGATGAAACCATCGAGGCGGAGTTCGTGGGCGGTTGGGTCTTGGGGTACGAGATTAAACTCCTCCATCTCTTTGAAATTGTTCCCTGAGATGAAATACACCTTTTCATCACGTATGCACTTAAACTTAAAGTAATGCAGGGGTGTGATGTTATCGAATACGATGTAGGGCCCTACGATACCGTATCGCATATCTTTTATGTCTACGACATCATGCCCATGATTCGTGTTTGGCGTTCCGTAGGTCATGCGTGCGTGATAGTCCTCATAAAAGGTAACGATCATGTCGTATGTGAATCCGAGGACGTTGCGTTCAGTGAACGACCAGGTTCCCAGTATGGTTGATTGTTGCAGGTTTTTTCCTCTTACGGCCTCATACTTCGTAGTTTCCATTGTCGCCTCTCCCCGGACAAAATCAAAGGATAGTTTGTTTTTCTTCACATCGACGTCATATAGCGTGTAGGCGATGGTGTCGGCAGACATAAGGAGAATGTCGTCGTCATCAGTCATCCACGCCCCTTCGTAGTAAAAGTGAGGATGTCGCCAGACGTAGTTTATATTCTGCCCATACGACCCTATCATCATCTTATAGGTGTTGTCGGCATTGAATGTGATGTGCATACCATAGTTGCCTCTCCATACGTCAGCCTTCCATGTACCGCACAATTTGTCTTCATTGATTGGTGTATCGGGTGTGCAGGCCAGGAGCAGGGCGGTGAGCGCTGCTGTGAGGAGTTTCTTCATATTATATATGTATGTTCAGCGTTACTTTTTTGCGATGTAGTTGCTACCCTTGTTGTCGGCTACGGCGGTGATGTTGCTGTAGGAGCTGCTGGTGAGCTCTAGCTCGCGGTATTGGGCGGTGAGGTCGAGGAGTTGGTTGCGGAGGGTGGCGATCTGACTTTCGTACTCGTCGCGCATCTCGCGGCGGATCTCTTCGCGGATGGTTGCCTCTTTCTTGGCGAGGTCGATGTCTTTCTGCATGAGTTCGCGGATGTGGGCTTTTTCGAGGTCGGACACGGCTTGGAGGTGGGTTTTCTCCATTTCGGCACGTTCGGTTGTCAGTTGTAGTTGCAGTTTCAGAATTTCGGATTCCGATGTAGTGTCGGTTTCCGAATTACTCTCGGTGATCATAGGCTGGCCGTCGCAGAGGAAGAACTCGATGGGTGATAATCCGTAGGCGTTGCATACGTCCACGATGTCTTCGCCGCGCAGCTCTGCACCATCGAGCCAGCGTTGTATACCTTCTGGGGAGGTTCGGTGTATGTCCTTTTTGATGCGATAGACGCTCAGGTTACGTTCCTCTTTAAGTTGTGGAAATCGGGTAAAATTGAATGTGTACTTCATAAACTGATATGGTGTAAAATTAAACGATTTTGCGATGAAGTGCGGAAAAAGGTGTAAAATAGTTCGGAAAAACTTGTATTTACAGCCGAAATTCGTACCTTTGCATTGTAAAATTAAACATAAACGATGAAAATTGCAAGAGAGAAATTAGAGAAACTGTTGAATCCGGGTAATCTTACCCGACGTATTTCGCTGCCAAAGAAGGAGTGTACTTATGTGCGCGACTGCTTCCAGAAGATGGGTTTGAGCCGCGACAAGTTTTACCACCGCTGTGGCCGTGTGGGTCCTGGCAGTGGCTTCGAGGAGTGGGAAATTACTGGCATCTATGGGTGCATCGAACTGTTCTGCGAGGAGCGTAACCTGGTGTGCCCGACGGATGCGGAGAAGCATCGCTTCTATGGTACTTACTGCGAGGGACACCGCGAGGCGCTGTGGGGCTTCATGCAGGAGCGTGGCATGGGCAAGAACGCAACGATCAAGCGCTTCCGCAAGTGGAACTTTGCGGAGTGGGAACTCGTGGGCGTTCGTGCTGTGGTGGAACAAATTGTGGGGCAGGATTGTTAAGCCTACAACAGTTGAAAACTGATAACTCGTAAACTTAAAAACTTACCATTATGAAACCGTTTGAGGCATACATAACACCGGAGGATACGATTGAGGTGTACTTCCCGGAGGAGCGCAGGACGATATGCCTGGACTCTGCGGAGGGGCTGGCCTTTGCGTCGGAGCTGGTGGGGATGCTGCGTGAGCGGTATCCGTCGATGCTTCGTGCGGTGGAGGCACGGTTTCGGGCGATGAACGATACGCTGTGGCGTTCGATGTGTGCCGACAAGGTGGTGTATGTGTATCATGTGGTGCATTCGATCTGTTCGTGCTGCTTCGGTGAGCGCGACCATGTGCTGGACTTCGATGGGGAGCGGTTCCGTATGGAGCGCCCTACGGGGTGCCGACAGGCAGCGTACTGCCCTTGGAATGGATATGCGGAGCGTAACCGCGACTCGTTCATGGTGATCTGCGGGGCGAAGCGTGAGTTTGGGTTTACGGGGCAGGAGCGTCGTGTGGCGCTGCTCATCCGCCGTGGGTTCTCTGACCCTGACGTGATAGCGCAGGCTATCGGCTTGGCTCCGAAGACGGTGAGGAATATGATCTGTTCCATCTACTCAAAGGTGGGGTGCAGCAGTATGGGTGAACTGATTAACACGATTCGCGATGAAGGTATCTAAACGGACTGATGCTCGTGGGTGTCTGGACTTCGTGGATGTGTTCGGGGCGTTCTACTGCAACGGCATCCATGACGACGAGGGGTTTTACTTCAAGCTGGCTCGCAAGAGGGCTGTGGTATGTGTGGCGCGTGCTTGCCTGCACATGGGTATGTATGAGCACTACACGCTGGACTGGCACCTCGACGGGGGCGGACACCGCAATGGCTTCATCAACCGCAAGTGGCGGCTGATGTTCACGGGGCGCACGATCGAGGTGAGGGAGATGAAGAAGATCATCTCGGAGATGTTCGAGGCGATGGGGTATCGGTTGCATTGGATATCGGTGGGGAGGCTGCTGAATCTGAAGAGTAATATATAAAGGGAAGACCCCCTAAGAACTCGCAAGCGAAACTCCTTTGGGGAGATAAATCTCCCGTCGTCGCAACCGATGCTTGTTTCGCATCGGCCCCCTCTATGGGGAGGACTCAGAGTCCCTGCGCGAGATCCTTCACTGTGTTCAGGATGACACGAAAGATGATAACAACGATATAAAACGATAAACGATATAAACGAACGATATGAAGAATGTGATTAACATTGTGATAGACTTGGAGACGGCTTCGCGACACAGAAACGCAGCCATACTGAGTATTGGCGCAAAGGTTTTTTGGCCAAACGAGTTTAGCTATGAGTCTGTTACTATTTTTGGTAACGGAGAGCAGGTAAATTTCGTTATTAACGTGGCTTCTTGCATAACCGCTGGGTTGCATTTTGAAATGGAAACCGTAAGATGGTGGAGCGAGCGTAGTGACGAGGCGAAGGCTTCAATCCTTGCTACCCCTATGCTGCTAACATCGGCTTTGGAGTCGCTGTCCGCTTTCTTTGACGCGATGCGAGGCAAGTATAAATCAGACATCCGCATCTGGTGCCAGGGTACAGACTTTGACATTCCTATACTTGCGAATGCTTACCGTGTGTGCGGCTTGCCTATTCCTTGGAAGCACACCGATGTTCGCGATGCTCGTACCTTTGTGCTCGATACATTGGAGTTCATTTTTGGTCCCGAGGAGAAACCTTACAATCGCATCCCTGCGATGCCCGATGGCGAGGAGTGGATTGCTCATTCGGCACTCAGCGATGCTCGTCGCACAGCGTGGAATGTGTCGTTCTCGAAACATTTGCTTCGCACCCATTTTGAGTATAGCCCAGAATATAGAGAACTGAAGGGTTTGCAGCAGTTGGACGATAGTAAAACGATTGACGAGTAACCCTCATGTCCAAGGTTCTCCGTCACGATTTCTTCCACTACTACCCCGAGGTGCGGCAGACGCGCCATGCGATGGGCTGTGAGCGTTTCGATGAGATGTACCGCTCGCTCTACCGCTTCCTCTCGGGACTGCACATCGGGCAGTACTTCGTGGTGTCGAAGATGTGTCGGGCGAACCCCGCGAACCACGGGCTCATACTCCTGATGTGCGAGATATACCGCCACATGGACTTTTTCTTAGACCTCGAGTATGACCCCACCACCGACCGCGTCACGATACTGCCCACACAGGACGGACGCACCAGCGGACCTTACTCGCCTCCCGATGTGTATAGCAAGATAATTGCGAACCCGAAGGCGTGGGGAGTGAATCCAGATGATATATAAAAATTAAGAAAAATAAGATTAAAAAACAGGTGATATATGACTAAGAAGGAAGCCTTAGATATTCTTGGGTGCAAGTCGGATGAAGCGTTCGGGTATTACGATGTATCGGGACTTTATCACGATGATTTGGAAACTCTTATTCAATGTGGGTTGTTTGATTTTTGCGGTTGTGGCATCCCTGCATACGTGCTTCGTGGATTCCGAGATACATTACGTGGTCAGCAAGAAGACAAACTTGCTGATAATGAAATGCAGATTTATCTCTATATCCTGAATAAAGATGAATACTTGGAACATGGTAGTAGCATATTTTGTTCGTGGCTTACGCAAAAAGGTAAAGCATTGTTGGCTTTGCTGGATGCTTGGTACGAAGAAGAATGCCCCGACGATGTGAAGTATAAATAGAAAGTATAAATAGAAATGAAACTCCTTCTAAACAGCATAGACAACGCACCCCTTGACACAATCCTCACCTACTTCAAGGTGCAGCGACGCGATGAGCAGCCCGAAAGGGACTGGACGCTGTATTTCTCGCCTTGGCACAAGGACAAGAAGCGCGTCCTCAGGGTGAGCAACGGTCACCGTAAGGGCGGACTCTATGCCTCGCCTCTGTGGGAAGTGCCCGAATCGACTACCGACAAGGTGGGCTACGGAGCCATTGCCCTCACCGCAAGGCTCATGGGATTGGCCGACACAGCCGAGAACCGCCGCCGCATCGTGGAAACCATTGTGCAGGTGTGCGGCATCCATGCGCCGTGGCTCGCCGATGAGCACCGCAACGGAGTGAGTACCTTGGTCGATGCGCAGAAGGAGATAACCTTACAGACCTCGCCCGACTTCAGCGTAGAGGGGTTGCAAGCTCTGGGCTGCCGGGTGGAGCGTCTGTACAAGGAAACCTCTACGGGCAAGCGCATTCCTATTCAGGAGGACGGAATGCCCGTGTTCCAATACACCTTCGGGGCAGGCTTCGGCAAGAACATCAAGGCATCGAACTTCGATGTAGAGCGCATCCACCGCGAGTTGGAGCTGTACGAAGTGGAATCGTACACCACCAAGTGCTTCTGGAACGACAAGTTGCAGGTGAGCCGCCGCCGCGAGTCGCACCCTCTGTTCCCTATCTTCGCCACCCTCCGCACCGCAACGGACGAGGAGGGCAACCCGAAGCTGTGGGGCGAGGTGTTGCAACCCGAATGGACGGGCGCGGAGGGCAAGGGCTGCGAGTGCCGCCGCTTCCTCTTCTTCGGTGCCGGACTGGATGCCTACACCGTGGGCACTCCTATCATGGCCGACATGACCGCCCGCCTGGTGATGCAGGGCGAGTTTGCCAAGAAAGCCGTGGCCGAGGTGGGCACGAACGAACCGCTCGTCACCCAGAAGACGGTGGAGGAAACCGACGAGAACGGCAAGCGCAGCACCGTAGAGGTGGACATTGCCGACGAGGACATCAAACTCACCAATATGGTGCTCTGTGCCGATGCGCTCAATGCCGTTTGTACCTACTTCGCACTCAACAGCATCAGTGCATCTCACAAGTATAACCCCCATGTGCAGGACATCTTCTACCATGTGTGCTGGCCTCTCGAAGGCGACAAGAGTCTGAAAGGCTTCGGCATGACGCAGATGAAGAAAGCGGCGACCAACCTCTACATCCTCTTCGGTGCCGACGAGGAAGGCAAACGTCACGCATTCCGCATCTGCAAGCAGAATACCTTCCTGAAAATGGCAAGCATCACCGACCGATTGCCCGAATACTTCACCGTATATCGTGGCGGTCAGCTCCGTGCCGCAGCCGATGTATGCGACTTCTTCACCGGCTACCGCATGACGGAGGAGGAGGACATGGCCTTCGACAGCGACCTGGCGTTGATGTTCCTCTCGTTCTTCACTCGTGCCCTGCCTATCGAGCCACTCGTCAAGAAAAGCACCTTCGACAAGAAGACGGGTGTGCTGAAGGACTACGAATATCGTGTGGACTCGGCTTGCTTGTGGCAGTTCATGGCTACCGAAGGCTATTGCCGCGAGGTCAGCCCCAACAGCAGCAACATCATTGGCCGCTACATCCACCGCGACGGATGCTTCGTGCAGGAACTCGATGCCAAGAGTATCGTGGCCGCCGCACAGGATGCCCTCCGTCAGTATGCGCAGCGTCAGGCGCGTCCCGGCACCGAGGACTTCCGCAAGATGAGCAACGCTATCATCACCAGCCGCGACATTCTGGAAAGCAAGGCATCGAACCTTCCCGTAATGAAGATAGACTACCGCTCCGGCTACGGCCCGAAGGTGGACCATTTCTTCTACCGCAACGGCGCTTTGCGCATCACTCCCGATGAAATCAAGCTCGTGCCCTACAACAAAATCGGCTTCTGTGTGGACAAGGCAGAGATTCTGCCGTTCGACTTCAAGATGCCGTGTGCCCGTGGCGAAGAGCCGTTCAGCATATCGGAGAATCCCGAATACCGCAAACGCTTGAAGGAACTGGAAAACCACCGCCGCGACACGGATCACTACACGCAGGTGGAGATTCAGGAAGAGGAACGCCGTTTGCAAATATGGGCACAGATGCACCGTTGGGAGTTCGACTTCAAGGGGCGCCCCGTGAAGGAATGGTGGGAGCCGTTGCAGGTGCTCCGTTGCTTTGCCAACGAAGAGCATGAGGAGGAAGAACGCTTGCAGCGCGAGGGAAAGGAGTTCAGCGACGAGCAGAAACGCGCCCTCTATGCAAGAATGGCCAACATTCTCTACTCGCTCGGTCGCCCCTTGTTCCGCTATCGTGGCGGCGGCACATCGTACATGCCCTACATCACGGAGAACAGCGTGAGCGGCAACACCAAGGCCGAGGGCGGTTCGGGCAAGTCGCTCTTCGTGAACCTCTTCATGGGGTGCAGTGGCAAGGTGTATCGGGTGAACAGCCGTAACCTCCGTCCCGACTCGGACATCACCCTCATGCTCGACAAGTACGAACCCCGTGCCCACCGGGTGGTGCATTGGGAGGACTGGCCCAACGGCGTGAGGATTGACCCGCTCTACAACTATGTAACATCGGGCTTCGAGTTCCGCCAGCGACACAAGGACACCATTCGCGTACCGCTTGCCGAGAGTCCGGGCCATGTCATCAGCAGCAACTTCCAGCAGACCTACGAGGACCCTTCATCATCGGGTCGTGTAGTGCCTACGGGTTTCTCCCACCGCTTCAATCGTGGTGATGTGCGCAAGAACAAGCCGCAGAAGAAGGTGAGCGATGTGATGCCCGGCCTTCGCGACGAACCCGAAGAGATGGACATCGACCTCCGCAGTCAGATAGGCTACATCAATGCCCTTGCGGTGCAGTTCTGCATGATGACTACCGAGCGCGTACTTCCGCCAATGGACGAACTCAACGAGCGAAGCCAGCAGAAGGCCATGGGTAATGTGTTCGTGGAATGGGCGAAAAACTTCTTCTCGCAAGACCACATCTTCCTCTGCCCTATTGACATCAAGACCATCTTCAACGAGTATGTGGAGCTCTGCGAATCGAGCGACGACAAGAAGAACAAGTTCAGTCAGCAGACCTTCCGCAAGAAACTCGAAGAGTATTGCGCCGACAACGGCTATGTGTGCAACCCCGACTGCTGCTACAGCAACGCCACCGAACGCACCAAGAAGTATATGCGCGTGAAGGCATGGGTCAAGACCACCTACTTTGCCGACGAGAGCACCTGGGGCATCGGTCGCAAGAAGGAAATCCGCGAACTCCGCCAGAGCGAAACCTGCCTGTTCTTCGTCCGTACCGAAACCGAGGCAAATGCCCTCACCAACGACGATGTAGCCCGCCTTCGCAAGGAGTTCTATGGTCGCCCCG
This sequence comes from Bacteroidaceae bacterium, assembly GCA_045655845.1. Lineage (GTDB taxonomy): Bacteria > Bacteroidota > Bacteroidia > Bacteroidales > Bacteroidaceae > UBA1189. The sequence continues at coordinate 13,911 of JAZOPX010000149.1, read as the reverse complement.
ACCCGATGCCGTGCATCGACCCGTCCACCGGCGAGCCGTATGTATTGACAGAAGAGGACAAACTCGACTGGGAGGTTTACATGTTGAAACGCCAAGGCAATTATACCAAGGCGAACAAACTGGTAGCCGAGGCACAAGGCGGCACCGCAGCCACGGGATTGGAAAAGAAAGAAGAAGCAAAGAAAGGAGAGGTAATGCCGGAAACGGAGTTGCCGTTTTAATGGGGATGGAGTATGGAACGATTAAAAGACAAAGACTTCAAAGAGAAATTGACCTATAACATCTTAAAGAAGTTTGCAAAGGAAAAAGGATGGATCGAGTATCGTTATGACGACGGATTTTGGATGTTTGGTCCTGACGACGAAGAAACTCGAAAGGGTGTAGAAGAAAAGCATAATGAATGGCTCAAGCAAAAGGAGAATAATCCGTAGTCGTGTCATTCTGAACGAAGTGAAGACTCTGTGAACATTAACTTAAAGATATAGGAGATAGTAATATGAAGAAAGTTGATTTATACGCAGGACAGGAATTATCTGAAGCGTTATTGAGCATTAAACTTGAGGCAAAACAGTGTGGCGAAGATTGTTTTGCTGTGTTCAACGGGAAAGAGGTGTACTCGACTGACTCGATTGATGATGCTTACAATCGAGTATTGGGCTGTTCTTACAATGAGCACATAGCAAAGGTGGCAGAATGGAGAATGCAGAGAGAGAAGAAAGAACAGGAGTTTAGGGAAAAGATTCCTGAACTTACAGACTCTTATCGCAACGAAGCAAGAGGAATCATTGCTGAAAAGAACTTAGAACATTGGGATAAGATTGTACCTATTAGACTTTCAGACTTATATCATGGGTGGGAGTTGCGTTGCACGTTGGATATTGTAAAGATTATGAATGAGACGAAATCGTCTATTGAAGATCGTATAGCAAAAGCGAAGGATACATTTATTCAGCAAGGACATTCAGGTATGTCTGCAAGCCTTATGTTTGCTATGTTAAATGTATTCTCACCTAATGGTGAGGAACTTGTCAAGGAGTTGAAGGGATAATAATATAAGGAGATAGAAATTATGGAACTGTATTACAAAGTAGAGAAAGAAAGCAACACGGGAGTTGCTTTTATGGAAATCATGGACAGGCTGGATAAGTTCAATGAGAAAGCCTTGGCCGTAATGAAGAAATATGGCATAAGAAACATTATGCGCATCGGTTGGGACCTGTGTGGGGTACACACCTGCAAGTTCAACACGCCTCCCGACGTGACCGACTGGAAGAAAATTGACGATGGATACATGCCGAGAGTGAGAAGCAAAAACAAAGAACTGCTGTCAGACTTCAAGGAACTCAGCAAGATGACCATCAAACGAAGCGAGATTGATGTTTTGTTGGGTAAGAGAAACCCTTTCTGCCAGGCAGGGTATGAGGTTTTCGATGATTGCATCGTATTCATCACAAGTGATACAGACAAGCCACGCTGCCGCGACGCGAAGCCTATATCAAATCTCGTATATCAAAAAATGAGAGATACAAAAAAACGTAATAAGGAGATAGAAAATGAAAAAGAGATGGATTACATTAAAGCGCCGTTGGCGTAAGTTGGATGGTGGTAGTCGATTATTTTTTGGCGTTCACGCCATACTTGCTGCGCTGAATTTAGGCTGTTGTTTTATCAGTCTGGAATGTATTGTTAGTATCCTTTGGATAGGAGTGGTTGTATTTATTTATTGGACAAATGTTGAGCAAGTGCGACGGACCCGATACTATTGGTTCCGATTAGGCGATGCTCGCCGGACTGTGTTATCTTATTATAAGTACGCGAAGTTACGAGCAGATTATGCCGATTGCTCCATGGAGTTGAAGAAAACCCACTCAGCCTATTGCAAGCTGCAGTATGACTACAATAAGCTAAAGAAAGAAGTAAGGAAAAAGAAGTAAACTCAATAACTCATAAACTTAAAAACTAAAAAAGTATGAACAACAAAGCAAGTTTTGACTACCTTAAGTTGCAAGGAGCAAAGGTTGAGTCAGCCAAAGTGAATGGAAAGATGATGAACTGCGTTATCATCCCCGTAGCATGGAACGGCATCCGCGTCAACACCGACGAGAAGACAGGAGCCATCGTGTCGGCCACGCAGTACGCACGCGAGTGGGAGACCAACCAGAAGTACAAGGATGCCTGCATCGCTAACCACCAGGGCGATGCCGACTACCTTCCCCCCAGCCACCAAATCGCTGTGTCGTACCCCGAAGAACTGGAGAAAGCCTACAAGGAACGCTACCGCGAACAACTGATGGCCGATGCCGAGTTCATGGCTACCAACCCCACCGAGGAGGACATCAAGCGCCGCGTAGCCATCCTCTTCAGCAACCAGACACGCATCGGTATCGTCACTCCCATCAAGCCCAAGGAAGCCCCCGTACTCACAGGCGATGCCCCCGCAGCCACCACAGGAGCCTACATCCCCACCACCGAGGCACAGCCTGGCGATGATCTACCCTTTTAATCGTGTACGACGATGAAGATAGAGCATAAACTACTGACCGATGGCCGCCTGTCGCTCTCCCTCATGGAGAACGACGGCACCGCCATCGCCACACGCGAGCTGTCGCGCGACGAGGCAGTCAACCTCTTCGCACAGTGGGCTGCACGCTTCGTTCCCACCACAGGTCAGCAACACGTCGTCCTCGAAGGGCGCGACAAGGATATAGTCATCACATTAGTAAACCATTCCCCGCGCCCCTCAGAAGAGTCGACAGCAGACGGGGAGCAGCAAGACAACCAATGAAGTTTACCGTTAATACCCAAGAATTGAAGACGGCCATGGGCATCGTCTCCAAGAATATATCTGCCAAGAGTAATCTGCCCATCCTGTGTAACGTGAAGCTACAGCAGAACATCAATAGCGATATCATCCTCACTGGAGCGAGTCAGGAGAATACGCTGTCGGTCGTATGTCCGATGGGCGACGTCGAGGACTGGTGCGACATCTGCATTGATGCAGCCCTGCTCAACAGCGCCCTGTCTACCCTCGGCAACCAGCGTGTTTCCGTGGAGGTGAAGGGCAGCGAAGCTGTCATCACCTACGCTACGGGACATTTCTCCTTCGCCGTGTTCGATGTGGTTGAGTTCCCCACCCCACCGGCCATCCCCACGGATGCACCTACCCTGCACCTCACCACCGACGTACTGCTCAGTGCCATGCGCACGTGCAAGGCATTTGTCGCCAACGACGAGCTACGCCCCGTGATGAATGGTATCTGCATGGACCTCGCACCCTCCGTGCTCACCTTCGCTGCCAGCGACGGGCACAAGCTCGTGCGCAAGTCGTTCCCCGAGGTGAATACCACCGACCATAGCGGCACGCTCATCATCAGTCAGCCCACCGCCGCACTGCTACAACTGATGCCCAAGGGAGCCGACCTTGCCGTGACATTTACCGATGTGCATGTGATGTTCGAGACAAACGGTTTCACCCTCACGGCACGACTGATCGAGGGACGCTTCCCCAACTACAACTCCGTCATCCCTACAGGCAATCCCTACCATGTAGAGGTGAGCCGCAGCGAGCTGCAAGCAGCTCTGCGTCGTGTGAGCGCGATGGGCAATCAGTCGCACGGACTCATCCATCTTGCCGTGAAGCGCGACCTCATGGGTCAGGTGCTTGCCGTGCAAGCCGAGAACCGCGACTTCTCTACCTCGGGCTACGAGACCATAGTAGCCGATACCAACATAGAGAACGAGTTGCACATCGGCTTCAACAGCACCACGCTTCTCGGTCTGCTCGCCACACACACCACCGACCGCGTGTGCCTCGCCCTCGCCGACCCCAGTCGCGCAGGTGTGATGACCGATGTCGATGGCGATGAGAATCTACTCACATTGGCTATGCCGATGATGTTGAATGAATAGTGGCCTCCCCCAACCCCCTCCCGAAGAGGGGGCTTGCGGGCATCGGGGAGAGTGTATTAAATAATGATCAAACCCTGGTGCAGGGGAGTTTGTTTTAAGTAGACAAGTATGAAAGATATTCAAGATACCCACTTCAAACCTGGTATTGTCAGTTCGGACGAATACTATACCCCAAAGCACATTATAGAGGCTTTGGGGCACTTCGACCTCGACCCTGCCACGCCAGAAAATCCCCGATGGAGTACTGCTGACGTGATGTACACGAAAGAGGATGACGGACTGAAACAAGAATGGTTTGGAAGAGTATTCCTAAATCCGCCGTACTCTCGTCCGTTGGTCAATCAGTTTATAGAGAAGATGGCTGCTCACGGGGACGGCATTGCGCTTATAGTCCCCAAACTGGGTACGAAAATGTTTCGTGATATCATCTACCCATCCTGTTCTGCTATCTACATATTGAGTGAAAGAATCAAATTTTACGATGAGAACTGGGTGCAGCAGAAGTCTCCTATATGCCAGTCTATGCTTGTCGCCTTCGGAGAAGAGAATAAGAAGGCTATATTGAATAGTGGATTAAAGGGATTGATGCTGGTTCCTGAACACAGAAGTTTATGATAGAGCTAAACAAAATATACAACGAAGATTGTCTGGATGGAATGAAGCGGATTCCAGACGGCTCGGTGGATTGTATTATTTGTGATCTTCCGTATGAAGTACTAAATAAAGGTAACAAGTACACTGTATGGGATAGAATTATTCCATTTGATAAACTTTGGGAACAATACGAAAGAATCATAAAAGATACAGGAGCGATTGTGTTGTTCGCGCAAGGAATGTTTACCGCAAAACTAATGATGAGTAACGAACGGCTTTGGCGATATAACCTTGTTTGGCAAAAGGGAGGAAGATGTAGTGGCTTTCTCAATGCAAAGAAAATGCCGTTTCGAGAGCACGAAGATATTCTTATATTCTACAAGGCTTTTCCAACTTATAATCCTCAGTTCATAAAGGGAGAGCCTAATCATACTCGCGGAAAGATGTTGGGCGAGAGAACGAACCGATGTTACGGTGAATTTGGAAAGTCTGAAGAAGTTATAACAGACCAGAAATATCCCAAGTCTATCTTGAATTTCCAAAAACCTCACCCATCAATCCATCCCACACAAAAACCCGTAGCCCTCATTGAATATCTCATCCGCACTTACACCAACGAAGGTGAAACCATTCTCGACAACTGCATGGGCAGCGGTACCACAGCCATTGCCGCTATCCGAACGAAGCGGAACTTCATCGGCTTCGAGTTGCAGAAAGAATATTTCGATATGGCTGAAAAGAGAATCAAGGATGAGCGTAGACAGCTAACATTATTTTAAGAAATATGGAAAGAGAAGAAATTGTTAAAACATTGTATAACCTGGTGTCAAGTCTCAATCTTATACCCCAAGAAGTAGAAAAGGCGAAGGGGTTAGAGAAAAGTTTATGTATGCTTTTGAGAATAATAAACTGCGAGTGTTTCCTGGGAATGTTTGCGGTTTTGATGCAGACGATTTTAGTACTTTACTCGAACAAGAAGAGGTTGACTTCCTTTGCGAGCGTGTGTTGTCGCGCATATCGAAACACAGAGAACATGCAAATTGTCAGCAAAAAGAAATCATAACAGAGATAAGAAAGTTACTCAATCAACTCGAAGAGATTGGAATATGATAAGCGGATTAATGAAACATTATTGTTTTAGATTGTTAATAAATAGAAGTTAGTCAATAACGAATGAATAAACTCAGAGTATTCACCGCATTCAGCGGCTATGACAGCCAGTGTATGGCGCTCGACCGATTGGCCGAGAACTTCCCTGGCTTCTCCTACGAACTCGTCGGGTGGAGCGAGATAGACAAGTATGCCATCCAAGCACACAATGCGGTGTATCCGCAATGGGCGGACAGAAACTTTGGCGACATCAGTAAGATTGATTGGGACCAGGTGCCCGACTTCGACCTCTTCACCTACTCCTCACCTTGTCAAGACTTCTCCAATGCAGGCAAGCAAGCGGGCGGCACAGAGGGTAGCGGCACACGCAGTTCGCTGCTGTGGGAATGCCGTCGCGCCATCGTGGCCAAGCGACCCAAGTATCTGTTGCTGGAAAATGTAGCAGCTCTTGTGAGCAAGAAGTTTCTTCCACTTTTCAATAAATGGCAAGCAGAGTTGGAGGGGTACGGATACCGCAACTTCGCCCAGGTGCTCAATGCCAAGGACTATGGTGTGCCACAGAATCGTCAGCGTGTGTTCCTTGTGTCTGTCCTCGACCAAGACGCAACGTATCATTTCCCCGAGAAGATGCCACTCGACAAGCGCCTGAAGGATGTGCTGGAGCAGAATGTGGATGAGAGGTATTATCTGAGTGATAAAATGATAAGAATGTTTGAGAATCGCACAGCTATAGCTAAGCAGAAAGGTAATGGTTTCCGATTCTCTCCAAGCGATGGGGGGGGTATGCGAAAGCGATAACGACATGTGCAGGAAATAGGACTGACGATAACTTCATTAAGCATTATGAATAAACGACTGCAAAAGATGATAGATAACAACCTAATTCCCAATAAGGGGGGGGGTATTTATTGACGCTTATAATCAGTCTATCAGTGAAGATATAGCAGGAACAATAACAACAAGAGTAGATGCAGCAAATATGATCTTTGTAACAGAAATAAAGGATGAAAGACTTCAAAGGATGCGGACGTACACGAAGCGGAAGCGTTAATGGAGAAGTATTCAAACGTCACTTCAACGATTACGTGAATTGCCTACACACCCAAGTCGGCCACTGCCGCGACAATATGGAGGTCTACGTAGCTGAATTTAGGGGGGGTATAATGATATGAATATAAACAAGATATGTCAGTTGTCGAGCAGTCAGAACTCACAAATCATCAATACCGATGGTATAAGCCCGGCAGTGATAAACGGAGAGAAAGACGGTATGCCTAAGATTTTAGAAAGAGATACACCGATGAAAGGAAACTATACAGAACCAAGAATATGTACAATGGTTGGTCGTGACCCGAACAACCCAAGCAGTCGTGCCCGCTCTGACCATTACGAGCAGTTCCTCGAAATGGGTGACGATGTAAGCAACACATTGACATCGGTTCAGAAGGATAATCTATTAGCCGAACCCCTTCGCATTCGTCAAGCAACAAAACAGGGATATATTGAAGTTGAGCAAGGGGGGTTTTTCGATGCTACCTACCCAGAGAGTACCACCCGCCGTGGCCGCGTGCAAGAGGGTGGGAACATAGCACCTACCCTTATGGCAAGCGGAGATGCACCTTGCAGGTATGAAGGCATAGAGGAACCCTCATATCGCATCCGCAAGCTCACCCCACGCGAATGCTTCCGCTTGATGGGAGTTGAGGATCAAGACATCGACAAGATTCAGCAAAGTGGCGTGTCGCACACTCAGCAGTACAAGATGGCAGGCAACTCCATCGTAGTAGATGTACTATACCACATCTTCCGCAAGATGTTCGCAGAACAACAAAGCGAAGGTAGACAGCTAACTCTATTCTAGAAATATCCCCCACACCGGCTCGATGTGGGGGATTGTTGTGATTAAGTACACGCTGCATCACCATCAATCAATGCAGACGGAGCCGATACGATGTGCTATATCCTGTATAGCCTTGTTGAAGGTTGCTTTCTCATCCTCTGAAAGTGAATACACCTTACCTCTCACCTTATATCCGTTCAGTCGCTGATAGAGCCACGCTGCCGTCTTACCAAAGTACTCCTTGGCGATGTACGATATAGGTAGAAGTTCGTATGTATCTGCCAGCTGTGCTCGGATGTTCAATTCCTTTATTTCCTCCTCAACCTTATCCAGGCTTTCGTTGATACGCGCGACCATCCGTTCTTTCAGCGCAGGCGAGTTATGCTCTTTCAGCCACTCCACTGCTACCCTGAATTTCTCCTGCCCCTCAGTATCCATGGAGCCTGCATACTTTATCGCTTGCTCTTCCATTTCTCTCATCTTTTCCATAACTATTTATTTATTGTAAGCCCTCCTCCGAAAAGGAGGGCTTTGGTTAGTTACTTTTTTCTTTTTTGCATCAGCTTAAACAAATCTTCAAGTAAAGCATTCGCTTTTGGTTCAATCTCCTCTTTCTTTAATTCCAATGCTTCGGCAAGTTCAAGAAAGTCTTTGATTTGTTTCTTTTTCCATTCGATCGTTTCTTCTAATTCTTTGTCATACATTTTACTTTGTTTTGATGGTTAATACTCGTGTTCCTTAATCACACTACAAAGGTACATAATATTTTTATTATACACAAACATTTGATATAATATTTTTATTATGTTTTGTATTTTTCTTCATCAACAACCCTACAAAATATAACGTTATATCGCATCTGATATAGCGTTATATTCTATCTGATATAGCGTTATATTGTAGGGTAATATACGGCTATATCCAACGCAATATAGCGTTATATCCGATGCGATATACGGCTATATTTTCGAGCACTTCCCCATATCCAGCCCCGACACCGCGATGGAACTATCCTCCGATGTCGGGGTTTCTCATTGGTTTTTGGGCAATCGCCCAAAACTCCGCACAAAACGCACAAGGCTTTTGTCAAGCCGTTTTTCGGGTTTGACATAGAGTTAACGCATTGATAATCACGCGCACTATCAGCAGACGCGAAGCGTTTTTGTCTTTTTGGGCTGTTGTTCCGAGAAATCCCCTTTGGGTTTGCATCTTAAAAAGTTTTCGCGGTTTTTTCTCTACTCTTCAAATCCCCGTACCCCTAACGAGAGGTGGTTAGCAGACACCCACCACTATATACAGGGTAGCAAGAAAATACAAAAATATCTTCATAAACACTTAATTGTCGGAAATTAAGCCCAAAAGCCCAAAAATAAAGTATAAAAGAAAACAAGTATACTATAAATCAACCTCTTAAATTTTGTGCGGAGTAAAAATGCAAAAGACAAAATCAGCCCAAGCGGTGCGCACCAACAGCCCAAAAGCCCAAAAACAGCCCAAAAAAATCCGCGCGGAAAGGAAACGCCCCCGGCGGTGGCGGGGGAGGTGGATGCTTGAATTGATAATTGAGAGTTGAAAATTGAAAATTCGGAGACGCGGATAGCGTAGGATATCCTATGTAATCATCCCGGACGATAACTCTCAATTTTCAAGTCGGCAAATCCTTGTCCCCACCTCGCACCGCGCGTTGCTTACCTTTGCTACATAAGTAACTAACCCTTTCGATATGGCAAAGAAGAATAAGCACCAGCAGCTCACCACGCCATCGGCACAGCAGCTGCATACACAGATGACACAACTGGCGCAGGAGGGCTATGTGGCTCTGCCCGTGCGCGAGACCTTCGGCACACGCATGGCCAAGGCTGAACCGCAGTGGAGCGACGTGTACAACGCTCTCCTCGGCGCGGGACCCGACGGACAGGCCACACCTACCACGGCAGCACCCGTGGGCACGGAGATACCTGTTGAGGGTGGCTCCAAGGACATGGGCTACATCGCGTGGGGCGGCAACAACCGCTTCCCCAATCAGATGGCGCTGCTCGCCTCGATGCTCCCTTACACCGCCGTGGGCGTGAAGTTCAATGCCGACGTGGTGGCAGGTCTCGGCCCCAAGCCCAAGTACCGCTACACACGCTATGTCAACGGCTCCCTTGAGACGGAGAAGATAGACTACTCCGCCGCTGGCGACCTGCTGCGCGGACAGTTGGCCGACAAGCGTCGTGCCCTGCTCGACTTCTTTACTTCACGTCAGGAAGTATCCTCAGAGATGGAGCGCGATCTGCAAGACCAGCTCGAAGTGCAACTGCGCGATGACATCGCCGCCACCGAGCAGCAGCTCGCCCGATGGGAGCGCACCAATGCCGAGCTCGCCGCCTTCATGCGCAACACCAACCACAACCTGCAGTTCGCCTCCATGGCCAACGACATGAGCCTCGTGGGCATCTGTTTCCCCGAGGTGCAGCTCGACCGCCAAGGCGCGAACACCAACGATGCCACCTGGAACCCCCGCATCATCTCCCTCAACTTCCACTCCGTGTGCAAGTGCCGCCTTGAGCGCAAGGACAGCGCGGGACGCATCAACTATGTGTATGTATCTAATCAGTGGATGGACCGCCAAGCCGTAGCCGCAGGCGAAGACTTCAAGATAGCCGCCGTGCCAGCCCTCGACCCCACACGTCCGCTTCTCTCCTTGCAGGACAAGGTGCGCAGCCACCGCGTGAAAGCCTACACCGGCAGCCGCACCGCCACGGGCAAGGCCAAGACACAGCGCCCCACCCACTTCATCCTCCCCTGCTACTACCCATCTGTAGGGCGCGACTACTACCCCGAACTGCCGTGGCACTCGATCATTTATGGCGACGTGTACAAGTACACTTCCACCATTATAGAGAACCGCCGCATAGCCAAGGAGAACAGCAACTCGGCAGGCAAGATTATCTACATCCACACCGACTACCTCGGTAAACTCTATCAGCAGGGAAACATCACCAAGCGCAAGGAGAAGGAGGCCCTGCGCGACCAGATGTGGAACGAGATCAACTCGTTCCTGCGCGACCGCAACAACAACGGGCAGACCATCCTCTCGTTCACCTTTACCGGTTCGGACGGCAAGGAGCACGATGCGTGGCGCATCGTCGATGTGCCCCTCTCGTCAAAACAGGAGGCCGATGCCAACAAGACCGAACTGGAAGAACTATCCAACATCATCTTCCTCTCTCTTGGCATCCACTCTATCCTCATCGGTAACAACCTCTCATCATCGAGCAGCGGCGGCACACAGCAACGTGAGATGTATGAGCTAAAGAAACTATTCTCGTTGCCCACACAGCTCATCATGCTCGCCCCCTACTACCTCACCCGCGACTTCAACGACTGGGACGACCACCTGGAGTGGGAGGTGTCACAGATGACCCTCACCACCCTCGACCGCAACAAGAACGGCCTGGAAGAAACGAAAGTATAGGAGACCCCCTCTAACTCCCCCTCTATGGGGAGGACTCAGCCATCGCTGTCATCCTGAACGCAGTGAAGGATCTCGCAAGGTCGGTGGTGCAGTCCAAGCGCGAGATTCTTCGTTTCACTCAGAATGACACAAATAATGAGTAACAATAATAGTAATAACAATTAAAAAAACTGACCCGCGATGCCCGCAAGCCCCTCCATAGAGGGAGGGGTTGGGGTGGGTCCTCAATTCATTATGTTAATCCTCACCACCCCCCAAGAACTCAGGCAATACCTGCCCACCCACGTCATCGAAGACCTCGAAGCCTACAACGGCTTTATCGACAACAGTCAGCACGACTTCCTCATGCCCTACGTGGGCAAGCCCCTCTTCCGTGCCGTGCTCGACCAGTATCAGGAACACTACGACAAGGACACCCTCCTTGCCGGCAACGACCTCACCCCGTGGCAGCAGCTCATCTCGCTGTGCCAGCGACCCGTCACCTTCGACATGCTCTACAGAGCCGCCGATGTCAGTGCCGTGAGCGTCAATGCCAGCGGCATCAACATCGTCGATACCGACGGCTACGACAACGCCGACGACAAGGCCCTCGACCGTTACAAGCGCCGCTTGAACCAAGAGGCACACCGAGGCATCGACCGTCTCCTCGTCACCCTCGAGGAGTGGGCCGAGGAGGTAGGAGCTACCGACGTCGAAGACCTCAGCGACGAGTTGCAGGAGAAAAAGGAAATCGTCACCCTCTGGCGACAGAGCCGCTACTACTACCTGGCCGAAGGGCTCTTCATCAACACCGCCCGCAAGCTCAACGAGTTCATCGACATCTACGAGAGCCGCGAGAAGTTCATCCAACTGCTACCCGACCTCCGCTACTGCAACGAGTTCGTCATCCGCCCCGAGCTGGGCGATGCCCTCACCGATGACCTCATCCGCAAGCAGCAGGACGGCGCACTATCGTCCGTGGAAGCACAGGCCGTGCATCTCGCCCAGTATGCCCTTGCCCTCAAGGTGGAGGAGCGCAGCACCCTCTTCAAGCGCCCCGAGGCCAAGGACGAAGCCATCGGTGCCATGAAGCGCCTGATTAAGTTCCTATCGGACAATCAGAGCGCTTTCGATGAAGATATCATCAAGACCGCACCCTTCTACAAGGAGCCAGCACCCAAGCCTACAGAACCCCCTACCCCAGTAGACACATGGAAGAACAACCGTCGCGGCAACAAGATATTTGTCACCCCATCGATAGAGTAAGCATTGTTCCGCGAACGAGGAGAGAACACACGTTCTCTCCTTTTCTTTTGCTCGTTTCGCGGATAATGTTTATATTTGCGGTGTAAACTAACTGATACTGCTATGGATGTGTGGACACAATGTCTTTTCCTGAAAAAGGTTGACTCTTTTTAGGCCTTGTTTTTTAACACTTGCTTACCCATACGGATTAGGTTGACTGCCTCGTCTGAGTACAGTTGACTACTTTCACTGGAGAGGTTGACTCTTTTCCTGAGAACGTAGACTTCCGACGGAAATTGTTTACTTTTCATCTGTTTTTGTTTACTTCGTACTGAAAAGGTTGACTCTACAAGGTGAACCATACCATGAAAAACACTCAGGGGGTGCCAAGCGGCAGGGGGCAGACAGCCCCCGAGAGTGCCCCTGCGGGCTTCCACATGATACGTTGTGGCCCTTGCTCCTTGTGTGCCTCAGAAGGTGTCTTCATGCCGATGCTGGAGTGCGGGCGGGTTTCGTTATAGAAGGCGATGAAACTGGAGATTCGCTCCAGTGCGTCCTGGTGTGTCTTGAAGCGCTTCTCGCGGTAGATGACCTCGGTCTTGAGTATGCCGTTCACACGCTCGGCTATGGCATTGTCGGTAGGTTTGTAGTCCTCCGTCATGCTGATTCTGATGCCGTATCTCTTCAGTTCGTCCGTATAGGCGTTACAGCAGTACTGCACGCCTCTGTCAGAATGATGGATGAGTCCCTTGAGCTCATCTGCTGTAGCCTGCGAAGTGGCCATTCTAAGGGCTTCAAGCGTATGCTCTGCTTCCAGCGTGTCAGAGAGGCACCATCCTACGATTTTGTGCGAGTAGGCATCCGTCACCAGGTGCAGGTAACAACAGTCGTCTACAAGGTCAATATACGTTATATCGCTCACCCAGAGCTGGTTCGGTCGTGTCGGCACGAAGCTGCGGATGAGGTTCTTGTACCTGTGATAGCGGTGGTTCGAGTTCGTCGTGTGGCGAGGCTTGGGACGCTTCTGTGTCAGCTGGAAGTCACGCAGCAGTTGGAGGAATGCGTCGCGGCCGGGCACCCAGTCGCAAAGGAACATGCGCTTCGACATCAGCCAGAGCTTGTAATAGCCGATGCCTGGATCCATCTGCCGGATTTGCCTCACGGCATCCACGATGTGCATCACGCGGGAGAGGTATTCGTCATCACGATTCCGCTTCTTGTAATAGGCCTGTTTGCTCCGGTCAAGCAGCCCACAGCAATACGTTATAGGATATCCCGTATTGCCGTTCAGGCGCTCTACTGCTTGACCCCAGCTTTTTTTCGCACCTTGATGCCTTGTTCCTCGATTACATCGATGAGCGTGTTCAGGGCCAGGTTCTTGTCCTGACTGTACTTCAGTTCCTTCTCCAGTTTGGCAATCTGCTTTCGCTGGGCCTCGATGAGAGCCGACATGGATGCCACATCCATCGGACGTTCTTCCTTTTCCTTTGCCATAGCACTATCCATTTGAACCGTTACTGGCGGCAAAGATGCACATTTTTCATGAATTTCCAATGGACTCAAACAAGAATGTATCCATCCTGATAGTGTCCCTACACTTGGAAGGTTATATTTCATGGCTATTTCCCTCCGTGATTTACCACTTTGCATGTACTCGATGCAAATACTGCGCTTCAATGAGCGACTGAATTTTTGCTTTCCCATAATTCTTAAATGAGTTTAATAATTTAACATTTAAGCCTATTTGGGAGTCAACCTATTTCAGTACAAGACA
>JAZOPX010000148.1:0-11278 GCA_045655845.1 Bacteroidaceae bacterium | reverse complement strand
CATCAAAGTACAGAGGTCTTTGGTGCGATAGCGGAGCAGAGGCATTCCCTCCTTAGTGAGAGTAGTGAACACAAGTTCACCCTGCATACCATGAGGCAACTGCTCCAGTGTCTCAGGATTGATGATTTCGGGATAGAAATGGTCCTCGTTGATATGTGAACCGTTCTGTTCAGAACACTCGTAGGATACACCAGGCCCCATAATCTCGCTCAGACCGTAGATATTATATCCTTTCAAGCCAAGGCGCTCCTCAATCTCCTTACGCATATTCTCAGTCCAAGGCTCAGCGCCAAAAGCACCGATGCGCAAGCCGATATCCTCCTTCGTCAATCCCATCTTCTCCAAGGTCTCGGCCAAGTAGAGGGCATATGAGGGAGTACAAGCGATGCCACTGATCTTGAGGTCGCGAATAAGGCGGATGTGCTTCTCGGTATTACCCGTTGAGGTGGGGATTACCGTAGCACCGAGATTCTCTACGCCATAGTGTGCCCCAAGGCCACCCGTAAAGAGACCGTAGCCATAGGCCACAGAGAAGGTATCATCACGCGTCACGCCAAAGGCTGTAAGGCTTCGGGCCATCACCTCAGACCACACAGACAGATCCTTGCGCGTATACCCCACGATAGTGGGATTACCCGTAGTACCTGATGAGGCGTGTACACGCACAATCTCAGAGGGAGGTGCGGCTTGCAGGCCATAGGGATAATTGTCGCGTAAGTCTTGCTTGGTGGTGAAGGGAAGTTTTACAATATCGTCGATACTACGAATGTCCTCGGGTGAGATATCCATCGCCTGCATCTTGTTGCGATAGAAGGGGACATTGTGGTACACATAGTTTACCAACTTCTGCAGCCGCTTGCTCTGCAACGCGCGTATCTCGTCACGGCTCATGCATTCTTTATTCGGATTCCAAATCATAATACCTATTACTTTTTACCTTTGATTTGGCAAATTTACATATTTTTCCGATAGTGCAAACACTTTCAGTCTTTTTTTATGCTAACCGAAGCGTAACACTTTCAGATTCGCATCGAATGGACATAAGTCATCCATGTGCATAGTCTCAACAGCCACTTGTATCAGTTCTTCGGCACCCTCCACCGACACTCCTCGCTTGGCTGCGAAGTGCCGACCTGCCTCAAGCATACAATCTTCGGGAATGAGGCCGATGAGTTCAGTTCCCGTTACTTCAGCACCCATCTCACGAGCCACGCGACATACCGTCTCGTAAGCAGTGTGTATGGGACAGAGGTTTACATCATTGATATTCATCGATACCTGCGCACAGCCAAATTCCTCGATGTACCAGCCGATGGCCTTGCATCCACGCAGCAATCCGGGGCAGCGCACTGCCCTACCCTCTTCATCACGCATGATATTGCCAGCCTCATCACGACACACCTCACCGCTGGCTCTTACACGAGCCGCAATAGCCGAAGCCACTTCACGAGATGCAGTATTAAGGTTGAAGTTCACGGCGATGAGGAAGTTGCGCGCACCCACTACCGAGGCACCCGAGCGGGCAGCCTGCTCGGTATATTCGTGCCCGAAGTCGGGGCGCATCACGGGGTCGAGCATTTTCTCCTCCAACCCCTCATACTCGCCACGGCGACAGTCGGCAAGGTTCGCATGTTCAAGTAAATAGGCTGCAGCCTCATAGCAATAGGTGGGGATTCCTAGTTCCTTATATATACGCTCGGCCAATACACGTGCCAACTGGGCGCACTCCTCCAATGTGATATTCTTCAATGGGATAAGGGGGAGAACATCGGTAGCGCCAATGCGAGGATGCTCACCTTGATGAGTGCGCATATCGATACGTTCACTCGCACATCTCACCATGCGGAAGGCAGCCTCTACAACTGCTCCGGCAGGTCCAACAAAGGTGATGACGGTGCGATTGGCCGCCTCGCCTCGGTCGACATGCAATACGCGAACGCCATCGACCGAGCGAATGGCATCGGCGATGGCGTTGATGGTTTCGATGTTGCGTCCCTCGCTGAAGTTGGGGACACACTCGACGAGTTGAGAGTTGAAAGTTGAGAGTTGAAAGTTTTCTCCTTTCATCTGCTAATCTTAAAATTCAAAATTCATGATCTATCAAAAGTCGTATTTCAACATGGCGCAGATACGGTTGTTGGCCACCCAGTGGGTATTAGTTACGGTACCATTAGTCACCTGTCGGGGATAATCATTCTGATGTACAAAATAATCGCCATAGGCCGTAGAAGTGTGTTCATACTCAAGGCCTATAGTCATGTTCTGTACCTTGTAGGTCACAATGGGCGAGAAGCGGTAGGCTTGATCCATGCCTGTGTTGTTACGTACAACTAAACTCTGAAGTTCCTTTCCTGCAGAACCGAAGTTCTTCATCCAGCCAGCAAAAAAGCCATAGCGTAGTTTCTTACCATACATCATGGTCAACCACGCAGAACCAAGTTGCATAGACTCGTAGTTATTGGCACCATTATCAAAGGTTTCTACAATACCGAATCCCGTAGGCTGCTGCATATGTGAGGTATTCTGTCCATAGGTAGCCTTGGCACGAACTGACAGGTCGTCAACCTTGAGCGAACCGAACGCCATTGCCGAATAACTGGTGAGGCGTTCATCGACACGGGTTATCCCCAACAGAGTTGTTGCAGTCACGCGCGGAGCGATAGTAGAGGCATTGACACCAAAGCCACCAGTAAGGTGCTTACCCTTGGCGGTCATACCCACGAAGAGTTCGGGTACGAGGGCGTTACGTGAATAGGTATTCGAGGTCTTTCCATCGAGGCCTACTGAACCGTATTGATACTGATAGAGCGCTGCAGCGGTGAACGAGAGTCCCTTGACAGGAGCATAGTTGTAGCGCACCTGCGGAGAGCGGTTGAAGGGATTGAAGGGAGCACCTGTTGCGAGGCTGAACACCTCGGGCATCAGGTCACCCGACATGGGATGCCATGCCTGACCAACGAGAAGGTCTGACTGTTCCCACGCCAACTTGGCATAGGCCTGACGAATGCGGAGATTGAAGGCCGTACCCGACGAAGCGCCACAGAAATCGGACTCAATCTTGGCTGTCGACTTGGCTCCCCAAATCTCGGGACCTGTCACGTTCAAGCCGAAGCGGGTAGTCATAGAGAGGAAACGTATCGAGGGGATGGCATTGAGGTCCTGCCCATTCATTCCTGAATTGATATCATTGGGCAACATATTAAACAAGCCCTCGTTGGACTGCACGCAACTGCGTGAATCATAAGTGAAATAGTTACGGACAAATCCGTAAATCTCGGCCTTCACAGCCTTATCCTGTGCAAAGCCCGCGCTGAGACCCAGTGCAAGCAAAACGGCTGATAATATTCTTTTCATGTTCTATCGTGTTTTATTATATTATTTAGTTATCCTCGAGTCACCCCTCCTGGAGGGGAAGGGGGAGGCCTACTCCACTATGGTCACCCAGCCGTGACGGTCCTCGATGTCGCCATACTGTATACCACGCAAGGTGTCGTAGAGTTTACGACAGATGGGACCGGGCTTACCGTCCTTGGCGATGACGTATGAACGCTTTTCCTCAAGGTCATCGATGCGCTCAATGGGCGAGATGACAGCAGCCGCACCACACGCACCCGCCTCCTCAAAGGTATCGTGTTCCTCAATAGGAATCTGGCGACGCTCCACCTTCAAGCCCATATCCTCGGCCAACTGCATCAAACTCTTGTTGGTGATAGAGGGAAGGATTGAGGTCGACTTGGGTGTCACATAGGTATTATCCTTGATACCGAAGAAGTTGGCAGCACCGCACTCGTCGATGTACTTCTTCTCCTTGGCATCAAGGTAGAACTCGCATGAGTAGCCGAGATCGTGCGCCAGTTTATTGGCCTTCATCGAAGCGGCATAGTTGCCACCCACCTTGTAGATACCGGTACCAAGAGGAGCCGAGCGGTCGTATTGGCGGATGACCACATAAGGGTTGGTTGAGAAGCCACCCTTAAAGTAGGGTCCTACGGGCATCACGAAAATCATGAACAGATATTCGTCGGCAGGATGTACACCCACCTGGGCACCAGTACCTATGAGCAACGGACGGATGTAGAGCGAAGCGCCACTCTCGTAGGGGGGCACGAAACGCTCGTTCATCTTCACCACTTTGAGCACCATCTCTCGGAACTTCTCAGTAGGCAACTGAGGCATCAGAATTCCGTCACAGGTACTCTGTAAACGCTCGGCATTGGCTTCGAGACGGAAGACACGAATCTTGCCATCCTTACCACGGAATGCCTTCAAGCCCTCGAAAGCCTCCTGTCCGTAGTGCAAGCAAGTGGCTGCCATGTGTAGATTTACATTCTCACTATCCGATACCTCTACATCGCCCCACTCGCCATTACGGTAGTAGCAGCGTACATTGTAATCGGTCTTCATATAGCCGAACGAGAGGTTCGACCAATCCAAATCCAATTCTTTCATAACTATAGTAGTTTTATTGCATTCTTCATTTAGAAACTCCACATAAGATACCGCAAAGATAGTACAAGACGAACGGAAATGCAAATAGAATTGCGATTTCCTGAGGCGAAGCCTTTCTTCAAGCCCAAAAGTGTATAAAAATCAACACAAAGCGAAAGATTCATCCAATATTTTTGGCAAATTCCAGAACATAAAATATTGCCATTTCAAAAAATATCTTCTACCTTTGTGAAAATAACCCCAACAAAGCGCATGGAAGAGCAAAAAGTTACAGAAGAACTCAACAACGCCGAAGAACATGTAGAATCTCAAGCCGAGTCAATCACATCTGAGGAAACACCCCAAGCCGAAGAGCAAAAGACTGAGTCCCCCAAGAGATATTGTCCCGAGTCAAACATCGTTTGGGCCATTGTCTGCACTATTATGTGTTGTCTCCCTTTAGGCATCGTTGCCATTATAAAAGCGATGTCGGTAGAGAAGCTGTGGAACCAAGGACGTTACGATGAAGCCCAAAGTGCGGCCAATGCAGCTAAAAGATGGTCTATTGCAGGCGCTATTTTTGCCGTGATACTCGTGGCACTATCCATCATTCTGGAAGTCCTCATCTTCGGTATGGCCATTTTCTACGAATTATCATTCCTATCCAACCTCTTCGATCTCTGGTAATCACATCACTACCTTAAATAAACAATTATATGGAAGATCAAAAACAACCTTGCCCCGAAAACAATCTGATTTGGGCAATCTTGTGTACAGTAATGTGCTGCGTACCCTTAGGTATCGTAGCAGTAGTCAAAGCAACATCAGTAGAGAAACTTTGGTATCAAGGCCAACATGCTGAAGCAGAAAAAGCCGCAGCTGAAGCCAAGAAATGGGCAATGTGGGGAGCAGGCGCAGCTCTCGTCTTCTGCTTGTTGTATATTGTACTCTATCTAGGAATTTTCGGAATAGCCCTTTTGTCTGAGATGTAATCACACCTTAGGAAAAATTCGGCCCGAATTATGATCATGCGTTCAAAGATAATCCGAGTAATAATACCGGTGGTAATCTTATCCATCGGTATTTTTTACTACTACACGCCACCAGCCGAAACCATTTGGGTCCCCAAGTGTCCGTGGTGGATGCTTACCGGCACCTATTGTCCTTCGTGCGGAATCCAACGTTTTCTGCACGAGCTATTGACTGGACATCTTTTGGCAGCTTTCCGTCTCAATCCCTTTCTTATGATCTCGCTCCCCTATGCCACATTGGCCATCTTGGAAAAATGGTATAACATCAATGGGAAGCTTGACGACCTCAACCGCTTCATCTATAGCAGAAAAGTCCTTATCGCCTACCTCACACTATACCTCATCTGGTGGGCCATCCGCATCATCTTTAAAATTTAGAGCTAGACGAAGAAAAATCTAGGGCTATACGAAATTTATTGTAGGCCTACAATTTTGGAAAAGCCTTTGTAGACGAGCAGTAAAGCCTATAGGGTTTTTCCGCACAAAGACAGGGAAAGTACTCTCATCCTTCTGATAGATAAAAAAAAATGGGGAAGAAGTTCAAACCTCGTCCCCACTCTCTTCTAATCGTCATAGTTATTTTCTATTCGCTATAGAGATTATTCTATGATGTTCAGCATCTTGATGGTAGCCTTAATGGCTGCTTCCGTCTGGTCGGCATCGAGACCACGGGTCTTAAAGGTCTTGCCCTCGTATTCCCACGTAATGATGGTTTGCACGAAAGCATCGGTGCGACCACCAGGGGGGATAGATACCGCATAGTTTGTCAGCATGGGAAATTTGCGTTGCAAGGTCTCCTTATAGATTTTGCGCAGGGCACGCACGAAAGCGTCATACTGTCCATCACCGCTGGCATTCTGCTCGTATATTTGGTCGCCGATACTGAGCTTGAGTGACGCCATGGGCTTGAGGCCCTGCGAGAGGGTCACATAGTAACTGAGCAACTTCACACGGGCATCCTCGACAGAATGTTTCAATACATCGGAGATGATATAGGGGAGGTCTTCTTGTGTTACCACCTCTTTCTTGTCGCCCAGTTCGATGATACGGGCAGTAACCTTGCGCATAGCCTCATCGTCGAGTTCGAGACCGAGGGCTTCGAGGTTCTTGCGTATGTTGGCCTTGCCGCTAGTCTTACCCAAGGCATACTCACGCTTGCGGCCGAAGCGTTCGGGGAGCAATTCGTTACAATAGAGGTTATTCTTATTGTCACCATCAGCATGCACTCCTGCCACCTGGGTAAAGACATTCTCACCCACGATAGGTTTGTTGGCGGGAATGGTGATACCCGAGTAGGACTCCACGAGGCGGCTCACATCGTTGAGACGTTCCTCGTTGATGGTGGTATCAGCACCAAAGTGGTCGCGTAGGATAGCCTGCACACTGGCCAGAGGGGCATTACCTGCACGTTCACCCAATCCATTGATGGTAGTGTGCAAGCCCTTGGCTCCAGCCGAAACGGCAGCATACACATTACTCACGGCAAGATCATAGTCGTTGTGGGCATGAAAGTCAAAGTGCGTGTCAGGATAGCGCTGCACCATCACACCCATAAATTCCTGCACCTGCATAGGATTGAGAATACCGAGCGTATCGGGCAACATGAAGCGACGGATACCACAGCCCTGAAGCCCGTCCATGAGTTGGAACACATAGTCGGGCGAGTTCTTCATACCGTTGCTCCAATCCTCGAGATATACATTCACAGCCACGCCCTTCTCTGTGGCGTAGGCCACGCTGCGGCGTATGTCAGCAATATGTTCCTCGGGAGTACGCTTGAGTTGCTCGGTACAATGCTTGAGCGAGCCTTTCGTAAGGAGGTTCATCACGCGGGCGCCACAGCCGAGAATCCAATCCACAGAGGTGGTACCATCGACGAAACCAAGAATCTCCACCTTATCGATGTGTCCTGCACGTTGTGCCCAATCACAAATGGCCTTCACCGATTCCGCTTCACCAGCCGACACACGGGCCGAGGCCACCTCGATACGGTTCACGCGGAGGTCATCGAGCAAGCAACGTGCTATGGAAAGTTTCTCGTGGGGAACGAACGATACGCCGCTGGTCTGCTCGCCATCGCGTAGCGTAGTGTCCATTATTTCAATCTTTCGAGTTGTCATATATTACTTCTGTCTTTTTACCTATTGAATTTGCAAAGTTAACTCAAGCTGAGATAAATATCAAATCTAAACAAGCGAAAGTAGAAAAAAAGCAAGAATTAAGCCTACTATATCCGATAATTAAAAATTATACACTAACTTTGGAGACGCATAGTATAGCTTATACATCATTACAAAAAAAGAAAGTATATGGAAAAGATTATCGGACTTATCAATGCCCCCTTCACCCCATTTTACGAGGATGGCGAGGTAAACTACGAACCCATCCCTGCCTATGCGGAGATGTTGCAGAAGAATGGCCTCAAGGGCGTGTTCATCAACGGTTCATCTGGCGAGGGCTACATGCTCACCGAAGAGGAGCGCATCAACCTCGCTGAGGTGTGGATGCATGCTGCACCCAAGGACTTCAAGGTCATCGTACACGTGGGCAGCACCTGCGTGAAGAGCTCATGCCGTATGGCCGCTCACGCACAGAAGATCGGTGCCTTCGGTATCGGTGTCATGGCACCTCCCTTCCCCAAGATCGGACGTATCGAGGAACTGGTGAAGTACTGCGAGGAGATTGCCGCTGCGGCTCCCGAGCTGCCCTTCTACTACTACCACATCCCCGCCTTCAACGGTGCTTACTTCTCTATGGTAGAGTTCCTCAAGGCAGTGGACGGACGCATTCCCAACTTCGCGGGCATCAAGTACACCTACGAGAGCATCTATGAGTACAACCAGTGCCGACTCTACAAGAACGGCAAGTTCGACATGCTGCACGGACAGGACGAGACCATCCTCCCCTCACTCGCCATGGGCGGTGCACAGGGTGGCATCGGCGGCACCACCAACTATAACGGCTGCAACCTCGTGGGCATCATCGACGCATGGAACGCCGGCGACCTAGAGAAGGCACGCGAGCTGCAGAACTTCGCCCAGGAGGTCATCAACGTCATCTGCCACTACCGCGGCAACATCGTGTGCGGTAAGCGCATCATGAAGCTCATCGGCCTCGACCTGGGCCCCAACCGCACCCCCTTCCAGAACATGACCGACGCCGAGGAGGAGGCCTGCCGCAAGGAGCTCGAAGCCATCAACTTCTTTGAGCGTTGCAATAAGTTTTGAGCTTTTGGCTGTTGGCTATTGGCTATTGGCTATTGGTAGAAAGAAATAGAGAGTGCATGCACTCTCTATTGTTTTTGTATGTATTCAAGGCGATGAGCTGTGAGCCTTGAGCAAAATAGAGAGAGAGCATGAGTGCTCTCTCTCTATTTTTGAGCTAATTGCTAACAGCCAATAGCTAATAGCCAACGGCTAGTAATTCATCATCATCGCCAGCACGCCGAGGGCGTCCTTAACGGTGGCGATGCCTTTGATGAGCAGGCTGCGCTTGCCCGATAGCTCGCGGAAGCGGCACTCGTAGGGTGACATGGTGGTGTAGTTCATCACACGACCGAAGGCTGCACTGTCGTAGTAGGGGCTCTCGAGGTTGCTCACGAAGTAGAGGGCCATCTGGCCGCCCTTGAGGAGTATCTTCTCGATACCGAGTTGCTTGCCCAAGCGACGCAAGGGGACAACACGCAACAGTTCCTCGCCCGTGGGGGGCACGGGGCCGAAGCGGTCGGTCAGTCGGGTGCGAAACTTCTTCAACTCCTCATCACTTTCTAAGCTGTCGAGTTCACGATATACGAGCATGCGCTCGCTGCTGGTGGGGATGTACTCGTCGGGGAAGAGGAGCTCGAGGTCGCTCTCTACGGCACACTCCTCGACGAAGCCCTCACCGCTGATCTTGCCATCGTCGCCGGTATCGCCCATGAGGAGGTCGGCAAACTCGTTGGTCTTGAGCTCGTGCACGGCCTCGCCCAGGATCTTTTGGTAGGTCTCGTAGCCGAGGTCGGCGATAAAGCCACTCTGCTCGGCACCAAGAAGGTTGCCCGCACCGCGGATGTCGAGGTCCTGCATGGCGATGTGTATACCACTGCCCAGATCGGTGAAGTTCTCGATGGCCTGCAGGCGACGGCGTGCCTCAGGGGTGAGCACGGAGAGGGGCGGTGCCAAGAGGTAGCAGAAGGCTTTCTTATTACCACGCCCCACACGGCCACGCATCTGGTGCAGGTCGCTGAGACCGAAGTTGTGGGCGGCATTGATGATGATGGTATTGGCATTGGGGATGTCGATACCATTCTCCACGATGGAGGTGGCGATGAGCACGTCGTAGTCGTGGTTGACGAAGCTCATGATGACCTTCTCAAGCTCCTCGGGCGGCATCTGTCCGTGGCCGATGCAGACACGGGCATCGGGTACGCAGCGCGTGATGAGAGCGGCCAGCTCGGGAAGGTTCTGTATGCGGTTATTGATGAAGAAGAGCTGTCCGTTGCGGCTGAGCTCGAAGTTGACAGCCTCGCGGATAATCTCCTCATTAAACGTGTGCACCTCGGTCTGTATGGGGTAGCGGTTGGGAGGCGGAGTCTGTATGACACTCAGGTCGCGGGCACCCATGAGCGAGAACTGCAGGGTGCGCGGGATGGGCGTGGCGGTGAGCGTGAGGGTGTCGACGGAGACCTTCAGCTGGCGCAGCTTCTCCTTCACCGAAACGCCAAACTTCTGCTCCTCGTCGATGATGAGCAGGCCGAGGTCCTTGAACTGTACCGACTTGCTGATGAGCTTGTGGGTACCCACAACGATGTTGACCTCGCCGCTCTTGAGTCCCTC
This sequence comes from Bacteroidaceae bacterium, assembly GCA_045655845.1. Taxonomy (GTDB): domain Bacteria; phylum Bacteroidota; class Bacteroidia; order Bacteroidales; family Bacteroidaceae; genus UBA1189. The sequence goes on along the minus strand of JAZOPX010000148.1, from coordinate 1,005 downwards.
GAGCACCTTCTTGGTGTCGGCAGCCGAGCGGGCACGGCTCAGGTACTCCACACGGCAGGGGAGGTTCTTGAGGCGCTCCGAGAAGGTGCGCCAGTGCTGGTAGGCCAGCACGGTGGTGGGTACGAGCACGGCCACCTGCTTATTGTCGCACGCGGCCTTGAAGGCGGCACGCACGGCCACCTCGGTCTTGCCGAAGCCCACATCGCCACACACGAGGCGGTCCATGGGGCGCTCACGCTCCATATCGCCCTTCACGTCGAGGGTGGCCTTGAGCTGGTCGGGGGTATCCTCGTAGAGGAAGCTGGCCTCGAGCTCGTGTTGCAGAAAGCTGTCGGGGCTATAGGCAAAACCCTTCTCCTGCGAACGTTGCGAGTAGAGTTTGATGAGGTCGCGCGCGATATCCTTGATCTTGGTCTTGGTGCGTTCCTTGAGCTTCTCCCAAGCACCGGTACCGAGCTTGTTGATGCGCGGAGCCTCACCCTCCTTACTCTTATACTTCGAAATCTTGTGAAGCGAGTGGATGGAAACGAATACCACATCGTCGTTGCTGTAGATGAGCTTGATGACCTCCTGGGTGCTGTTGCCGTTGGGCATGCGCACGAGACCGGCAAAGCGGCCCACACCGTGGTCGATGTGTACGACATAGTCGCCCGGCTCGAACTGCGAGAGTTCCTTGAGCGAGATGGCCATCTTGCCACTGCGGGCCTTGTCGCTGCGGAGGTTGTACTTGTGGAAGCGGTCGAAGTTCTGATGGTCGGTGAAACAAGCCACACGTATGGTGGCATCGGTGAAGCCCCCATGGATGGTCTTGTCGACCGCCGTGAAGGGGATATCGCTGCCGCGCTCCTCAAAGATGGTCTTCAGGCGCTCAGCCTGCTTGGCGCTGTCGGTGAGGATATAGAGCTGATAGCCGCGATGGAGGAGGTCGGTGAGCGACTGCTCCACCAGCTCGAAGTTCTTATGGAAGAGCGGTTGGGGGGAGGTCTCGAAGGTCACCGTTGCCTG
>JAZOPX010000147.1:0-6738 GCA_045655845.1 Bacteroidaceae bacterium | reverse complement strand
TCCCGTGCCGACGGCGACGATATGGTTGTCTTCTTCTTCAGCGGTCACGGCTATCAGGGTGGCATCTGTCCGTACGATATGACTAACCAACCAGCCAGTGGCATCACCTATAAGGATCTGCGGAGTATCATGAAGCAGTCGCGTGCACGCCATAAAGTTATTTTGGCCGATGCCTGCTTCTCGGGTGGCATACGTGGTGGAGGCAGCTCGTCCGGGTCACACGGCAAAGATTCCGATGTGATGCTCTTCCTCTCCTCGCGCAGTGGCGAGACCTCCATCGAGAGTCCCTTCATGGTCAATGGCTTCTTTACCTCCTTCCTGCTTCGTGGCTTGCGTGGTGGTGCCGATACCAACCATGACCGCAAGATTACGGCTAAGGAACTATTCACGTTCGTCCATCAAGGTGTAGTGGAGAAGAGCGATGGGCATCAACATCCCGTCATGTGGGGCCAGTTTGACGACCACTGGGTGTTGATGGATTGGCGGTAGTCAAATTCATCCATCAATCCCCTTGTTTTGTCCAATATTACCATTGACTATTTGTTCCTTTGTGCAATCTTTTGTTAATTTGCCTTGACAATTGAATCCAAACAGCTATATCATACTATGCAACTTACATCGGGTACCCTCCTCCAAGGAGGTAAATACAAGATAGAACGCGTACTCGGCCAAGGCGGCTTCGGTATCACTTACTTGGCTACGCAAGTTGGTCTTAATCGTAGGGTGGCGATTAAGGAGTTCTTCATGCGCGAATACTGCAATCGGGATACAGATACTTCGCATGTTACGATAGGGTCTCAAGGTAGCAGGGATGTGGTGGAGAAATTCCGCTCCAAGTTTGTCAAGGAGGCGCAGAATATCGCCTGTCTGAAGCATCCGCATATCATCAGCATCTATGATGTGTTTGAGGAGAACGGCACGGCCTACTACGTAATGGAGTATCTTGATCGTGGCTCGTTGGCTGAGCTGGTGAAGCTGCGCGGGCGTCTCTCCGAGGCCGATGCATTGCGCTACACGCGTCAGATTGCCGATGCCTTGTGCTATATCCATGCCAACAAGATGAACCACCTTGACGTGAAGCCAGGCAATATCCTCATCGACGAGACGGATGGTGCCGTGCTCATCGACTTTGGCCTCTCGAAGCGCTACGACGATGAGGGTAACCAGACTTCTACCACTCCGGTGGGCATCAGTCACGGCTATGCTCCGCTCGAACAATACAAGAAGGGTGGGGTGGGTACCTTCTCTCCTGCTACCGATATCTATTCTCTGGGCGCTACGCTCTATAAACTCATCACGGGAGATACGCCACTCGATGCCAATGATGTGAATGATGAGGGACTCCCTGCTTTCCCTTCATACGTATCGCCCTCGGTGGCTTCTGCCATAGAGCAAGCCATGCAACCCCGCCGCAAAGACCGCCCACAGACGATAGAGGCGTTCCTCTCGTTGTTGGATGCAAAGGATGCGGCAAGGGATGATGAGGAGACCTTGGTGGTAGAGGTAGAGGAGGAACATCGTGAAAAGGATAAGAGGAACCCCCAAAAGAAGCAATCCAAGAAATGGCTATGGCCCCTGCTCACGTGCGTGGTGGCTGTAGTTGCCTTCTTCGGTGTGCGGGCCTGCAACGATTATCGTGCCGAAGAGGCTCGCTTGGCAGCGATAGAGCAGCACCGCCTCGACTCTATTGCTATGGTCAAGGAGGCTGCACGATTAACTGAGGAGGCCGCTCGCTTGGAAAAGCATCGTAGGGATTCTATAGCTAAGGAGAAGGAACGACTCAAGGCTGAGGATGCAAAACGATTAGCCGAGGAAAAGCGCAGGGAGGAGGAGAGACTCAATGCAGAAAAGGCTAAACAAGCTCAACTCACGGGTGTAATCAACGGTCACGAATGGGTAGATTTAGGCCTAAGTGTGAAGTGGGCCACCTGCAACGTGGGAGCTTCGTCACCGAGCGACTATGGTAACTATTATGCTTGGGGCGAGACGAGCACAAAATCAGATTATGATGAAAGTAATAGCGCTACCTACGAATTGTCGGATGCAGAGTTGAAGTCTCGAGGTTTCATCGGTACTGACGGTAACTTGACTCCTGCTTACGATGCCGCTCGTGTCAATTGGGGAGGTACGTGGCGTATGCCTACTTTGGATGAAATCAAGGAACTGAAAGAAAAGTGTACCTGGACTTTGACTTCTCAGGGTGGGCATAATGGCAATCGTGTTACGGGCCCTAATGGCAAGCGCATCTTCCTTCCTGCCGCTGGCTATCGCGGCAGTACATCGCTCAACTGTGCGGGCTCACGCGGCTACTATTGGTCTGCTACGCCGAGCAGCAATGGCTACTACGCGTACGACCTCCGCTTCTATTCGGACTATTACTACTGGGACGGCGACAATCGTAGCCTCGGTTTCGCGGTGCGCCCTGTCTCAGAATGATAAAGCGACCTAGTGTCGCGTATTCGATGATTTGCTGATTTGATTATTTCTTTTTTGAATTACAGAGCGGGCAATGCCCGCTCTATTTTTATCTTCGGGTATAGAATGGAGCAAGAAATAGTCTCGGGGCTTTTTGTTTGCTACCCTCTGCCAATGAGCCTTAAACTGTTGATGATGTGATAGCTGGAGGCGGAGGGTAAGGACGATTTTCGGTGTCCGCCATTGGCGTGTGTGGTGAAGCTAATCAGGCACTGCTCCCCTTAAAGTGGGGACTGTGCTTTTTAGATAACCTTTTCACGATATTGGTGTAATTCGAGTGCGCTATTCTCATTTATAATGACTTTCAGAGATTCGCCCTATCAAAGTTATTTACTGCTGGGCAGCAGTAAGGTTACCGTTGGGCAGCGGTAACGTTGCTGTTGGGCAACGGCAACGTGTACGTTGGGCAGCGGTAAATAAAAAGTAATAGGCTCGTCCACGATTTCTCGAAGGTGCGATAAAGATTTGTCAAAGGTTAGAGCGAGGATTGGAGGAACTGATTAGGCGCTGTCCCCAGGGGCCGTGCCGGTATAGTGAATGGGCGCGGTGATGAAGCGATATGGATTATTGTACTCAGCGTCCGCTATTAGTAACCATATTACCAATGGTTTAATCCTTATGGCGGAGGGTGGTAGATGGGAAGGAATGAAGCCTTTCTTGAGGTGGATTGGGGGCGGGCGGTTCATTTCGTCAACTAACCCCATGATTTCGTCCAATATTATCGTCAGATATTTGGTCGTTTGGGCAATTCTTTGTTATTTTGCTCTCACAATCCCGTTACGACAACAACGAAACAAAAGAATAACACATAAATAACGCTAAAAAAACTTACCATTATGAACAACGAAGAGACAAAGGTTTTTGACCAATCAGAAGAGACTGTATTGATGAACGATGCAACTGAGAAGACTGAAGCTGCTCAGGAAGTAAAGAAGGATTCAGGCGTCGGAGCCAAGGTGGCTTTTGCTGCTGGTGGCTTTGTAGCAGGTTTGGCTGCCGGTGTGGCGGGTAGTGCTTTTGCTGCAGACTCTTCGAGCGAGGATGTTACTGGGGTGGTAACCAAAGATGATACAGAAGGTGTACCCGTGGCTAAGGTCGATGATGAGGCTACCTTTGCCGAGGCCTTCGCCGATGCCCGTGCTCAGGTGGGTCCCGGTGGCGTGTTCGAGTGGAGAGGCAATGTGTATAACACCTATTACGAGGAGGAATGGGACAAGATGTCGGCCGAGGAGCGTGCCGAGTTCCAGTCAAAAGTTGACTACGAGGAAATCGCAGGCACAGAGGTCGTAGAAGAGCAGTCCGTGACACCCGCTACCGAAGAGGTGTTGATAGCTACCGACGAAGGCGTACGCATCGCCCAGGTTGATGACGAGGATTCGTTTGCCAAGGCCTTTGCCGATGCCCGTGCTCAGGTGGGTCCTGGTGGTGCCTTCGAGTGGAGAGGCAATGTGTATAATACCTACTACGAGGAGGAGTGGAACAATATGTCGGCCAGCGAGCGTGCCGAGTATCAGTCAAAGATTGACTACGAGTCAATAGCCGGTGATACGACCGGTCAGGCCGCAGCAGGGCAGACGCAGACCGTGATGGCTTCAGACACGCAGATGGTGGACACTACTGAAGTGGACGGTGAGATTAAGGTGCTGGGCGTAGAGGCTGTAGTGACCGACGAGGGTGACCAGATGATTATGGCTGGCATTGAGGTCGATGGTGAGCAGGCTTTGCTTGTCGATGTAGACTGCGATGGTACGATGGATTGTCTTGTGGTGGATGCCGACTATGACGGTATGATTGATACCGATGAAATAATCGACGTTTTTGATGCAAATATTGAGGTCGGGGACTTGGTGCAAATGCATGATAACGATATGTATCTTGCAGCTAACGATGGTATGCCCGATTATATGAACGATGCTGATGTCAGCACTATGGCATAAGAAGATATGGGAAAGATATTCTTAGTATGCCCCAACTGTAAGACGCGTCTTTCGTTCCCCGAGGTGCCGGGTTATCAGGAGAAGATAGTGACTTGTCCTATCTGTCAATTCAAGGCCAAGGCCAATGTGTACCAGAGTGGTGCAATGGGGCAGGGTGGTCAGGGTAGCGACAACGAGGCTACCCAGTTGCCAGGAGCCATGATGCAGCAGAAGAATGATATGGGACAGATACGTGTCTCTACCACTGGGCAACACTGTCCGCTCAAGATGGGAACGAATGTTATCGGTCGTTTGGCACAGAGCGGCAAGGCTGATATTCAAATTACTCACGACGAGTATATGAGCCGCCGCCACCTGCAGATAGATGTGGTGCAGACACCTCATGGCATCGAGCACCACTTGGTGGAGATTAATTCGAAGAATATCATCGTGCTCAACGACAAGCCGATACAGCGAGGTGATATCCTACAACTGAAGTTTGGCGACAAACTTACACTGGGCAAGACGGACATCTACTTGGAGGAAACCGATGAGGAAGCTACACAAATAGTATAACGAAGTTATGAAAATAGATATCAGACAACCGCTCACCTTCAGTGAGATTGGCCGTAAGGACAATCAGGAGGATAACGTATATCCTTCGCCTGAGAGGTTGACCACGGAGAACCGTTTCTTCATCCTATGTGATGGTATGGGAGGTCACGATAGTGGCGAGGTGGCCAGCGACACGGTGTGTCGTGCCTTGGGAGAGTACTTCGAGACTCACCAACCCACTGACGGCATGGTGACGCCCGACTACTTTAAACTGGCGCTGGCCTATGCCTACGACGAACTGGACAAAAAGGATACGGGGGCCATCAAGAAGATGGGTACCACGATGACCTGTCTCTATCTTCATAGCAAGGGCTATCTGGTGGCACATATCGGCGATAGCCGTATCTATCATGTGCGCCCCGAGAATACCGACCTCGAGAAGGGACGCTTGGGCATCATCTACCAGTCGTCGGACCACTCGCTCGTCAACGACCTGCTCAAGGCGGGTGAGCTCACCGAGGAGGAGGCGGCCAACTTCCCGCAGAAGAATGTTATCACGCGTGCCATGCAGCCCAATCTGGAGCGTCGTTACAGGGCCGATGTGTTCTCGTTCAGTGATATCAAGGCGGGCGACTACTTCTTCCTCTGTAGCGATGGCGTATTGGAGCAGCTGACCAACGAGCGACTTTGCGAGATTCTGGCCTCGCCCACCTCGGACGAGGAGAAACTGGAGGCCATCAAGCAGGTTTGCTATGGCAAGACTAAGGATAACTACACCTGTTTCCTTATTCCCATAAGCCATGTGGTGGCTGAAGTTAATGATGTTCATGACGATAGCGACGACATCATTGCCGGTGTGGTATTGGAACACGAGGCTGAAGAGCAACGCCCAGAGGCGAAAGTTGCCGAGCATCCTGCCCAATCACAAACCGTCAACACCCGCCCAACCCCCCAGCAGGTAGCACCCAGTAAATCACCTGCCGAATCCAAGAATCCCTTTTCATGGATGAGAATAGCCTTGATATTGTTCGTTTGCATCTCTTTGGTTTATGTCGGACTGACATTGAAGAAACGTCATGCATCTCCTGGAAATGACGAACCTACACCACCTTCTACTGAGATCGTGCAGAGGAATCTGGAGAAAAAGAGAGCATCTGAAAAAAAGAAAAAAACAAGAACAACACAGCCGACGCCACCGAAAAAAACAAAAAATGTGACTGTATCGCCTGAAGTGTCTAGCGCTTCGGGCAATGTTGCTTCTATAGACTCAATGGTCAAAGTAGCTATGGCTGGAGCGCTTGCAACTGAGACTTCTCTAGTCGAAGCTCCTGTAAATGAGGATTCTGTAAATGAGGATTCTGTAAATAAAGATCCTGTAGCTGAAGATTCTGTGACCGAAGCTCCTGTGGCCGAAGCAAAAGATTCTCTAACCGAGGTGCCGACTAGTGAACTTGTACCTGCCGATACGATACAGTAATTAATAACTCCCAAAATACAGACACAACACTATGCACTTACACCCAGACACCCTCCTCCAAGGAGGTAAGTATAGAATAGTCCGTTTTATCAATAGTGGCGGATTTGGTTGCACCTATGAGGCTAAGCACCTCATGCTCGGAGAGCGTGTAGCCATCAAGGAGTTCTTCGTCAAGGACTTCTGTAATCGTGATGAGAAGACAGCTCATGTAACCGTAGGCACGCAGAGCAAGCGCGGATTGATAGACAAACTAAAAGGTAAGTTTATCGATGAGGCCAAGATGTTGTATCGTATGCAACACCCTGGCATTGTGCG
>JAZOPX010000146.1:0-10258 GCA_045655845.1 Bacteroidaceae bacterium | reverse complement strand
CGACATGGCTACGATCCGACTTGTATCTATGATGGCGTGATACCCGAATCACTGAAAACACGAGATGAGGTAATAGAGTGGACATTAGAACAATGTCCCATAAACAACCGCCGTGTATTGTGGTATCTACATAATGATGACAGCAAGTGGATAAAGGCGAGCTATACACCGGGATTTGATATCGACATGCAAGACGTAAAGTCCATCATCGTTTATGACAATCCGTTCGAGTATATGTCTATTCCATTTGTGAAGGATGTGCTTTCTCCTGAACTCTTAATGAATTTGAACAACAACTCCCCTAATGTATCTCTAGACTCAAAGTTTGCACGAGGCCTCTATGTAATTGATATCACCATGTACCCCAAAGGGCTGCGTCATTCTACGATAAAAGGGCAGCGCCAGACCACCTTCCGCGGCTACACTACATGTGCTGAGTTCTACGCCCCCGAATACCCCGACGGGCCCATCAAGGGAGATGTAGACTATCGCCGTACCCTGTACTGGAATCCTGCACTCACCACCGATGCCAATGGCCAAGCTGAAGTGCTATTCTATAACAATGGATATAGCAAGCAGTTCCACATCAGTGCCGAAGGCATCACCCCGCAAGGAATAATATTGACGAAATAAGAACGACAAAGATAAATGAAAAAGACACTCCTACTCACCCTCTGTTTGTTGGCTGGCCTAAGCGCCAATGCCCAAGACAAGAAAATCGCACTCAGCAACGCTACTGCAAGCAGTCATAAAGCTGGAAACGAAGCCGAAAATGTGATTGATGGCAAATTGAACACCATCTGGACCAACTCGTCGGATATCCCATCCTCTGCATGGCCCGTGACGCTTACCGTCACCTTAGAGGAGGCTACACACGTGGACTATGTACGCTACATCCCACGAAAAGATGGCTCTGACGATGGCAATTGGAACAGGGTTTACATCTCTTACTGCCCCACGACTACGGGTACCAACTTCACATCCATTGGTAGTCATGACCTCAAGTCGAGTGGTGCCAATTGCGATATATGGCTTACGGAAAACGGAGTGACGTGCGGGCAGATTAAGTTTACCCTCGAACGTGGTTATTTCTATTGTGTATCAGCAGCTGAGATTGAGGCCTACGCCGTAGACTTCCAGAAGAAGGATGAATATGCCAAATACTTCACCGATGCCATCTTCTCCGAGCTCAAGCCCGAGGTGACAAGCAGCGAAGGCATAGAAGACCCTACACTGAAGGCACTCGTCGACAATCTACTCACCAATGAGAAAGGTTATAGCAGGTTTCGCATAGGAGAGTACGAGCCCTATCTCAGTACCGAGACCTTGTTTGACATCCTAAAGTCAAGCAACTACTACAACAACTACGAGAATCCTACCGGTATATACCTTAAGGCTGGAGAGACCTGCTTTATAGCTGTGGATGGCATCGACAACCAACACCCGGTAAAGCTCACCATCAAGAACTGGGTGGAGGATGAGAGCTCCAGCATCTACCCCCTGCGCAACGGACTGAACTATATCACAGCCAGCACCGAGGGCAACCTCTTCGTCAGCTACTATACCGACGATTTGGAGAACGCACCCAACATCAAGATTCACTTTATCAATGCCCCCGTACAAGGTTATTGGGATCAGGCAACGATGACCAATTCCGACTGGGTAGAGCTACTCAAGGGACGTAGCCTCAACGACAACTCCATCCTCGTCACCCGCTCTGAACATGCCCAACTTGCCTTCCCTGTATCGGCATGGCTCAAGTATTGCCCCACCAACGTGGACTCTACCATGACCCTCTACCAGCAAGTACAATGGGCTCAGCGCGATATGCTTGGTCTGGAGAAGTATGGCCGTCAGGTGAAAAACCGCCAGCTCTTCTTTGCTACCACCTATGGCTTTATGGCCGCCGTGACCGAAGGAGCTTATTGTAATGTCAATAGCCTCGACGCCATCATGGTACCCGATGCCAAGAGGTTCGACTTCTGGGGCGTAGGTCACGAGTGGGGTCACAACAACCAGATACGCACCGGCTTCAAGTGGTCGGGATGCGGAGAGACCACAAACAACATCTTTGCTTCATGGGGACAGATACACTTCACTGGCAACCCTCATAGCCTACGTCTTGAAGATGAGGTCTGCGGCGTCGGCGAATATTCGAATATGCGCGGTGGACGTATGCAAACCTACTTCGAGGAGGCATTGCGCAAAGGTGTACCCTGGCAATTGCAAGATGGTCCTGACTACTATGGAACTACCCCTACAGAAAAGACGATATGGGGATACGATGCCGACGGCAATTACTTAGGCTACGTTACCACCACCTCGCGTAACTATGACCACTTCGTGAAGCTCACCCCTTTCTGGCAACTCAACCTTTGGGGTACACTCGCCGGCAAATGTCCCGATATCATTCCCATGGTCATCGAGAGCATACGCTCTACAAGCAACTACGAATCATACTACAATACTAATGGTAAGAAGCAAGTCAATTGGATGAAGCTCGCCTGCGATAGTGCCAAGATAGACCTGCTGCCCTTCTTTGAAAAGGCAGGTATGCTACGTCCCATCAATGCCTATATTGAAGACTACAATGCTGGATGGAACATCATTACCGAAGAGATGATTGCCAACCTAAAAGCCTATGTAAAGGAACAAGGGTACCCCGCCTATACCGAGGAAATTAACTACATCAACGGACACAACTACCCCATCTATCGCGATTGTCTGAAGCTTGAAGTGCCCGATGAAATTGGTGCAGGATGCACTTTGAATGGTAGCAAGGTTAAGGTGTTGCATAGTGCCGTAAAGAATGCCGTGGCCTACGAGACCTATAATAATAAGGGAGAACTGCTACGCATCACCATGTATGGCCTCGGTAGCGATGACCAGCACTCATACACCCAGGTACTCTATCCCAAGACATCTGACCCCACCACCACCTCGGCATACATAATGGCTGTGGGCTATGATGGCAAGCGCATCAAGATATACGAAGAGGGCGGCCTCAAGGAGGAGTTCTTTACTCTTCTCGGAAATGCTAAGGCGTATGAGAAAAGAACTGACGAGACTGGTCAGAAAATTGGTTTCTTGAAGCCCGAGGCGATGGCTGAGTTTACGTCTGTTATTGAAAAGATGGAGACACTTGTCGAGCAGACTGATGCGAGAGAGCGTCCTTATGGTGCATGGATTACAGAGTTGGAGACTGCTATAGCAACATTATCCGCTCAATGTGCTCCATTTATACCCAATCGTACATATTTAATTTCTGCTATTGAGAGTGCGGATATGCATATAGGCATAGATAATAATGGTCTTAAGCTACTCAGCTATAAAGAGGAGAATAAACCGCTGAGCATGCAATGGCGAGTTGTGCAATCTGAAACTGAAGGTGTTTATTACATACAACATCTCACCACAGGGCGCTACATAACATCAGCACAGAGTAGTTTACGCGTTAAGGCAGAATCGTGCGACATTGCAGATGCAGTTATATTCACGATAATGATGGTTGCGCCTGGAGAATTTTATATTCAGTCGGCAAGCAATTCAAGACTAAGACTATGTAACGAAAACAACCTTATACATTCTTCCTCTTTGGCAAAGACCAGCGCAAGGTGGTTCCTACAATTGGAGGATGAATTCAATGCTAGTGATTGCTTGTCACAACCTATCATCAGTACCGATGAGCAGTTGGTGATTTATCGTATTCTCAATACTGACAATGGTGAGTATGTCTGTGTGCATCCATCATCTAGAAACAAGGGAGTTCTTACAACAGGTGTCTATGAAACTTCTGACGATACCGGCTATTGGTTCTACTTCAAGCAAGGCAGCGAAGAGGGTAAGTATACCATCCATAATCACAAGGCTGGAAAGCCCGCAACGATAAGTAGTAATAAAGTCTACACAAACAAGGACAAAGATGAAGTAGGCGTTGAGTTCTCGATAGCACTCCGTGAAGGTGAAACGGGATTTACGATAACCTCTGACAAGGGTGATTGGTATGCCTCACCCACCAGTACGAAACAAATTGAGGTTAGCTCCGATAAACATACGACTTGGATACTTCTGTACGAAGATACCATTGAAGGACCCTCTTCTGGTATCTCTGCTACCTCATCAGAAATATCTATCCGTTGCAGCGAGGGCAACATCCACATTGGTGGCCTCAAGCCTGGTAGTTTGGTGAATGTGTACGATAGAGTTGGTTTGTTGGTGGGCTCCGTCACTTCAACAAGCGACAATGCGACTATTCGTACAGATCTTGCTAAAGGTGAAATGGCAATAATTGTTATAGGCGATTATACCGCAAAAGTAATCATGCAATAACAAGGAAGCGTCAAAATTATCAATATTTCTCATCAAGAGGGTGTGTCAGTAACTGCCGACACACCCTTTTTCTTTACCCCGATAGGGGAGAAACTATCAAAACAGAGGGGAGAATTGTACAATTGATAGTTTGTACCCTATGAAATGTCAAATTCCCGACCTTAGAAAAATTTCGTACCCGCTACTTTTGTCGCAGTTTTATTAACCACTTAAAAAGAACGGATATGAACGACAAATTCAACAGAGACCTCGTAGCAGTACAAGACGAACTCCTTCGCTACGCGTACAAATTAACGATGGACCATGAAGAGGCTAACGATCTCCTCCAGGAAACTTCCCTCAAGGCACTCGACAATCGTGACAAGTACACCCCCGACACCAACTTCAAGGGATGGGTATACACTATCATGCGTAATATCTTTATCAATAACTATCGCAAGACCGTACGCGACCAAACCTTCGTCGACCACACCGACAATCTCTATCACCTCTCCTTGCCTCAAGATGCAGGTTTCGAGAGCACCGAGAGCGCTTATGATACCAAAGAGATACGTCGTGCCGTGAATGCACTCCCCAAGGAGTATCGCATTCCCTTTGCCATGCATGTGTCAGGGTTCAAATATCGCGAGATTGCCGAGAAGTTGTCACTTCCTCTCGGTACAGTGAAGAGCCGCATTTTCTTTACCCGCCAACGACTGCAAATGCAGTTGAAAGACTTCAGGTGAGGTGACGAAGAGAGGTGACATTGAAAAAATATAATCAAACCACCTCTTTTCGTGTATTTTTCACTATCTTCGCAGCACAAATCTCAGAATGATATGGCAAAAGAAAGGGTAGTATACGTATGTGCGGAATGTGGCTACGACTCTCCTAAATGGGCGGGTCGCTGCCCCTCGTGTGGTCAGTGGAATACGATGAAGGAGCAGGTAGTGCGCCCAGCATCGACAGAGAAGCGCGCGGCACCAGGATTCACCTTTGAGAAGGCTCACCCCATACGTCTCGAAGAAATCACCACAGGCGAGGAGCCCCGTATCGACATGCATGATGAGGAGCTCAATCGCGTGCTCGGCGGTGGACTCGTTCCCGGGTCACTTATCCTCCTCGGTGGAGAGCCAGGCATCGGCAAGAGTACCCTCGTGCTGCAAACCGTGCTGCGCATGCCCGAGCAGCGTGTGCTCTATGTGTCGGGCGAAGAGAGCGCCCGCCAGCTCAAGCTCCGTGCCGACCGCATCGTCCACACCGACACCAACTGCCTCATCGTGTGCGAGACCTCATTGGAGAAGATCTATGCCCACATCAAGGAGACACAGCCCGACATCATCGTCATCGACTCCATACAGACCATATCGACCGACACGGCAGAGTCGTCGCCCGGTAGCATCGTGCAGATACGTGAGTGTGCAGCCTCACTGCTCAAGTTTACTAAGGAGAGTAACATCCCCACCATCCTCATCGGCCACATCAACAAGGAGGGCAGCATTGCAGGCCCCAAGATATTGGAGCATATCGTCGACTGTGTGCTTCAGTTCGAGGGCGACCAGCACTACATGTATCGCATCCTGCGTGGCATCAAGAACCGCTTTGGAAGCACTGCCGAGTTGGGCATCTACGAAATGCGTGGCGACGGCTTGCGTCAGGTGAACAACCCCTCGGAGCTGCTCCTCACCGACCGCCACGAGGGTATGAGCGGCATTGCCATCGCCTCGGCCATTGAGGGCATACGCCCCTTCCTCATCGAGACACAAGCACTTGTGAGCACCGCCGCCTATGGTACCCCTCAGCGATCGGCCACAGGTTTCGATCTGCGTCGCATGAATATGCTCTTGGCTGTACTCGAGAAGCGAGTGGGCTTCAAGCTGGCACAGAAGGACGTGTTCCTCAACATCGCTGGAGGCCTCCGCGTCAATGACCCTGCCATAGACCTCAGCGTCATCAGCGCCATCTTGTCGAGCAATATGGATACCGAACTTGAGCCTACCGTATGCATGGCCGGCGAGGTAGGACTCTCTGGCGAGATACGCCCCGTGAGCCGCATCGAGCAACGCATTGCCGAGGCCGAGAAGTTGGGTTTCAAGCAAATCGTCATCCCCAAGCACAATATGCAAGGCCTAGACCCTTCGCGCTTTGATATTGAGATAAATCCCGTGCGAAAGGTAGAAGAGGCATTTCGCATATTGTTCGGATAACATCAGTATGCATATGGTCTGTTTTGTTTGGATTTTATAGGAAATATGCTACCTTTGCAGCGAAATGTTTAACTAAAACCTTAAAACAATGATGAAAAAACTTTTTGTAGGTGCGATACTTATGGTCGCACCGTTGTGTGCGGCACTTGCACAGGATGTTGTGGGTAAGTGGAAACTTGAGGATGGCTCGGCCATCGTAGAGGTGTACAAGCAAGGCGATGTGTTCAATGGTAAAATCGTGTGGTTGCAGAACCCCACGGAGGCTGATGGCTCTCCCGCAGTAGATGACAAGAATCCCGACAGCAAGTTGCGTTCACGCAAGCTTATCGGTCTCAATATGCTCAGCGGCCTTAAAGAGGGCGATGGAGAGTATAGCGGTGGCAGTATCTATGATCCGGGTAATGGTAAGACCTACAACTGCTCGATGAAAGTAGAGGGTGATGTGCTCAAGGTGCGCGGTTCGCTCGACAAGCGTGGCCTCTTGGGACGCACCATGGATTGGTTCCGTGTGAAGGAGGAGAAATAAGCCCCTCAACCACCATCAAAATAAAATGGGATAGTCCGCGCGGGCTATCCCATTTCATTATATATATAACTGCTGTTTACTCCAAAGTGAAGCTCTTTTCACCTATCATTACACCATCAGAGAAGAGATATACGGTGTAGTCGCCAGGATTAAGGTACTCCTCCACATCCCAATATACGGTAACGCTCTGCTCCTCACCGGTGTATTCGATGAGCTTCTTGATGCTATACTCAAGCGTCGTGTTCTCATACTTGAAGGTGTGGCTTGCGTTCTTGGTGAGCACGGAACCATCGGGCTTGGCAATGCGCACATAGATGATGCGTTCTCCTGTCGGAGCCGTGATGTTCTTCACGATGGTGAAATCGATGGCGAACTTAATGATGTTCTTCACGCTATGAGTATCCTTGCCCTTCTTGTTGCGGGGATGGATTGCTATGCCCGTAGCGTCGAGCTGCGAAGCCAGGGTGACCTTGTCGCTGAGGTTCTTGGCCTCTTCTTGTAGCACCTCGACCTTCTTCGTTGCCTCGGCATACTGGGTGCGCACGCGCTTGTTCTCCTTGGTAAGCTTTGCATTGACCTGGTTGAGTGAGTCAATCTGTACCACATAACTACGCATCACAGTGCGCACGGTCTTGAGTTCCTTTTTCAAGCGGGTAATCTCGGCAGCGTTGCTGGCCTTGGTAGCACGCAGTTCTTCGAGCAGTTGTTGAGTGCGTAACTTCTCACGTTCAAGTTGGGCTACGAGCGAATCATTGCTGATGAGTATCTGCATCTCATCGTACTGGGTAGCGAAAGTGCTATACTCATTCTCCATCTCTTCCTTTTCTAACTCAAAGAGCTGCACCATCTCTTCATTGGCCTTGTTGGCTTGACTGAGGCGGATGCCAAGGAATGCCAGTGCTCCAATGAGGGGCACGGCACCGGCAATTATAGGGATAAGAACCTTCTTGTTCATCTTTGTTTACTTCAATTTTGCAATTGTTTCCTTGATGGCAGCAATCTTGCTCTCGGCATCGGCTTGTTTCTTGCGCTCAGCAGCTACTACAGCTTCGGGGGCATTACTTACGAAGCGCTCGTTGGAGAGCTTCTTCATCACGGAGTTGAGGAAACCTTCGAGGTAGGTGAGCTCGGCCTGCAACTTAGCCACCTCGGCCTCTACATCAATGAGGCTACCCAGGGGCACTGCATACTCGGTGGTGCCCACCATAAATGAAGAGGTGCCATCGCCCTTGGCCTCAACCACGTTGATGGCCTCGAGGTTACCCATCTTCTCGATGATGGCATTGTAGGCTGCTACGCCGTGTGTTCCAACGACCTCAAGTACAAGGGTCTCCTTCTGTGCGATGTTCTTCTGCAAGCGGATGGTGCGTACGCCACTGATGATGCTCTTGGCGGTCTCCACGTCGGCGATGAGCTGCTCGTCGTACTTGTCGGCAAAGATCTTCACGCTCTGTGTCATGATGCTCTCACCAGCCTTGCGCTCCTCGATGGCCTGCCACAGCTCTTCGGTGATGAAGGGCATGAAGGGGTGGAGGAGGCGGAGTAGTGCGTCGAAGTAGTGGAGTGTAGCGTCGTAGGTCTGCTTGTCGATAGCGCAGCCGTAGGCGGGCTTCACAATCTCGAGGTGCCAGCTTGAGAACTCATCCCAGAAGAGGCGGTATACAGCCATCAGGGCCTCGCTCAAGCGATACTTGCTCATGAGGTCGTCCACCTCGAGGGCGGTCTTGGTGAGCATAGCCTCGAACCACTGGCAGCCCAGGCGTGCAGCCTCGGGTTGAGCGATGGTAGCATCGACGTTCCATCCCTTGACGAGACGGAAGGCATTCCAGATCTTATTGTTGAAGTTACGGC
This sequence comes from Bacteroidaceae bacterium, assembly GCA_045655845.1. GTDB lineage: Bacteria > Bacteroidota > Bacteroidia > Bacteroidales > Bacteroidaceae > UBA1189. The sequence continues at coordinate 1,366 of JAZOPX010000146.1, read as the reverse complement.
CCTGCTCGCAGAGTGAGTCATCGAAGAGGATGTCGTTACCAGCAGGAGCGCACAGCATCATACCCATACGCACGCCGTCGGCACCATACTGAGCGATGAGGTCGAGCGGGTCGGGCGAGTTGCCGAGGCTCTTCGACATCTTGCGGCCCAACTTATCGCGCACGATACCGGTGAAGTATACGTTGCGGAAAGGCATGTCGCCCTTGTACTCGTAACCCGCCATGATCATACGTGCCACCCAGAAGAAGATGATATCGGGACCTGTCACGAGGTCGGCCGTGGGATAGTAGTAGTTGAGCTCGGCATTGTCGGGGTTGTTGATACCGTCGAACAATGACACGGGCCACAACCATGATGAGAACCAGGTGTCGAGGGCATCCTCGTCCTGACGGAGCTCGGCAGCGGTGATGTTCTCGTAGCCCTCCATCTTATGAGCCAGTTCAACTGCCTCCTCGATGGTCTCGGCCACCACGAACTTCTCCTCGGCACCTTCGGCGGTGGGAAGGAAGTAGGCGGGTATGCGATGACCCCACCAGAGCTGACGGCTGATGCACCAGTCCTGGATGTTCTCCAACCAGTTGTTATAGGTGGTCTTGTATTTTGTGGGGTAGAACTTGAGTTCGTCGTTCATTACAGGGGGCAATGCGATGTCGGCAAAATGCTGCATACGGAGGAACCACTGCATGCAGAGGCGAGGCTCGACGGCCGTGTCGGCATTACGCTCCGAATAGCCTACCTTGTTGTCATAGTCCTCCACCTTTTCCAAGAGGCCTGCTGCCTCAAGGTCCTTGGCGATAAGACGGCGCACCTCTACGCGATCCATGCCAACGTACATGCCAGCCTCGGGGCTCAGTGTACCGTCGGGGTTGAAGATGTCGATGGTCTCGAGGTTGTGCTTCTTACCCAACATGTAGTCGTTGGTATCGTGAGCGGGAGTCACCTTCAAGCAACCCGTACCAAACTCGATGTCTACGTAGCGGTCCTCGATGACGGGAATCTCGCGACCTACGAGAGGCACGATTACCTTCTGTCCCTTGAGCCATGTGTTCTTGGGGTCCTTGGGATTGATACACATCGCGGTATCACCCATGATGGTCTCGGGGCGTGTGGTAGCCACTACGGCGTAGTAGCCCTTGTCGTCCTTGTGGATGACCATACCCTCAGAGGACCCACCTAAATCCTCCCTGTGAGGGAGGACTTGAGGCTCCGCGGTGTCAGTACACCCTCCCTCACAGGGAGGGAAGGGGTGGGTCTTCACATAGTACTTCAAGTAATAAAGTTTACTCTTCTCCTCCTTATATATAACCTCCTCGTTAGAGAGGGCAGTCTGTGCCTTGGGGTCCCAGTTTACCATGCGGAGGCCGCG
>JAZOPX010000145.1:0-11974 GCA_045655845.1 Bacteroidaceae bacterium | reverse complement strand
CCCACATCACTCTATTTCTTCAAGACAGCAGTAGAACCCCATATCGGTGGTGTACAATACTTCAAGGTGCTCAGCGGTAAGGTGCGCGAGGGCGATGACCTTACTAACGTAGACCGTGGCTCTAAGGAGCGTATGGCTCAGCTCTTCTGCTGCGCTGGTGCCAACCGCTTCCAGGTAGACGAACTCGTGGCTGGTGATATAGGTTGTACCGTGAAGTTGAAGGATGTAAAGACTGGTAATACTCTCTGTGGTAAGGATTGCGACTGGCAGTTCGACTTCATCAAGTACCCTAACTCGAAGTATTCACGTGCCATCCGTCCCGAGAACGAGGCCGACATGGAGAAGATGATGACCATCCTCAACCGTATGCGTGAAGAAGACCCCACATGGGTAGTTGAGCAGAGTAAGGAGTTGCGCCAGACCATCGTACATGGTCAGGGTGAGTTCCACCTCCGTACCTTGAAATGGCGTTTCGAACATAACGAGAAGCTCCCCATCCGCTTTGAGGAGACTCGCATCCCCTACCGTGAGACTATCACTAAGGCTGCCCGTGCCGACTATCGTCACAAGAAGCAGTCGGGTGGTGCAGGTCAGTTCGGTGAGGTACACCTCATCGTAGAGCCCTACTACGAGGGTATGCCTATGCCCGACGTATATAAGTTCGGCAACCAGGAGTTCAAGATCAGCGTGAAGGGTCAGGAAGAGCACACCTTGGAGTGGGGCGGTAAGCTCGTCTTCATCAACTCTATCGTGGGTGGTAGCATCGACGCTCGCTTCATGCCCGCTATCCTGAAGGGTATCATGAGCCGCCTCGAACAAGGTCCGCTCACCGGTTCTTATGCTCGTGACGTACGCGTTATCGTATACGACGGAAAGATGCACCCGGTAGACTCTAACGAAATCTCATTCATGCTTGCTGGCCGTAACGCCTTCAGCGAGGCGTTCAAGAACGCAGGTCCGAAGATTCTCGAGCCTATCTACGACGTAGAGGTTCTCGTGCCCTCTGACAAGATGGGTGACGTGATGGGTGACCTCCAGGGCCGTCGCGGTATGATTATGGGTATGAGCAGTGAGAAGGGCTACGAGAAGCTCGAAGCTAAGGTGCCCTTGAAGGAGATGTCATCATACTCAACCGCACTCAGCTCACTCACCGGTGGCCGTGCATCGTTCAATATGCAGTTCTCAAGCTACGAACTCGTGCCCATGGACGTTCAGGACAAGCTGGTTAAGGAGTTCGAGGCTAAGCAACAGGCTGAAGACTAACCGTTTAATCGTATAGAATAAGAGGTCCTTGTTGAACAAGGACCTCTTATTCTCTTGTTTGTTGGAGAGGAAAAAGGAAAGGTCAAGCAGACACGTTTGCTTGACCTTTTTATAGTCTGTCATATATTATTAGTATGCGCGAGCGAAGAGTACGCGGCGTGCTGAAGGCTTGCCGGTAACCATGCAGGTGCCGGGTGTGATGTCACCCTCGAAGGGAATACAGCGGATGGTTGCCTTGGTCTCCTCCTTGATGCGTTCTTCGGTCTCGGAGGTGCCGTCCCAGTGGGCAAGTACGAAGCCACCCTTCTCAATCTGTTCCTTAAACTCCTCGTAAGTGTCAACGGCTACGGTGTGCTCCTTGCGGTAGTTAAGTGCTTTCTGGTAGATGCCCTCCTGAATCTCGTCGAGCAGGCGTACTACATATTCCTCGATGCCATCGCAAGAGACGGTCTCCTTCTCCAAGGTGTCGCGGCGCATCAGCTCCATGGTGTTGTTCTCGAGGTCGCGGCCACCCATCACGAGGCGCACGGGCACGCCCTTGAGCTCGTAGTCGGCAAACTTGAAGCCGGGGCGCTTGTTGTCGGCATTGTCATACTTCACGCTGATGCCCATGGAGCGGAGCTTTGAGGCGATGCCCTCGACCTTGGCATCGATGGCGGCGAGCTGCTCGGCATTCTTGTAGATGGGCACGATGACCACCTGTATGGGGGCGAGCTTCGGAGGCAATACGAGACCGTTGTCGTCAGAGTGGGCCATGATGAGGGCACCCATCAAGCGGGTCGATACGCCCCATGAAGTAGCCCAAACGTATTGCATATTGTTCTCCTTGTCGACATATTGTACATCGAATGCCTTGGCGAAGTTCTGACCGAGGAAGTGCGATGTGCCGCTCTGCAGTGCCTTGCCGTCCTGCATAAGGGCCTCGATGGTGTAGGTGTCGAGGGCACCGGCAAAGCGCTCGTTGGCACTCTTCACACCCTTTACTACGGGCACGGCCATATATTTCTCAGCAAACTCACCATAGAGGTTGATCATGCGCATTGCCTCCTCTTCGGCCTCCTCACGTGTGGCGTGAGCGGTGTGACCCTCTTGCCAGAGGAACTCTGCGGTGCGGAGGAACAGGCGGGTACGCATCTCCCAGCGCATTACGTTGGCCCACTGGTTGCACAGGATGGGCAGATCGCGGTAAGAGTGGATCCAGTTCTTATAGGTGCTCCAAATGATGGTCTCTGAGGTGGGACGGATGATGAGTTCCTCTTCGAGGCGTGCTGCGGGGTCAACGATTACGCCATTACCCTCGGGATCGTTCTTCAGACGATAGTGAGTCACCACGGCACACTCCTTGGCGAAGCCTTCCACGTGGTCGGCCTCACGAGAGAGGTATGACTTGGGGATGAGCAAGGGGAAGTAGGCGTTCACGTGGCCTGTAGCCTTGAACATGTCGTCGAGTTGACGTTGTATCTTCTCCCAAATGGCGTAGCCGTAGGGCTTGATGACCATACATCCACGCACGGCTGACTGCTCTGCGAGGTCAGCCTTCAACACCAAGTCATTGTACCACTGCGAGTAGTTCTCGCTGCGCTTGGTGAGTTCTTTCAGTTCTTTTGCCATATGTATTACGTTCTATTTATAACCTATTTTATGCGCTCGGTGCATTCGAATTGCAAATTTAAGTTTTTTTCATCGTTTACCCGTTCTTTTTTATGGAAAATGTGGGAAGAGATGATATTTTTAGTAATTTTGTAGACGTTTTAGAATATTCAACATTTAGTAACATTAAAGAAATTAACGTATGAAATCTAAGTTTTTTGCATTGAGCATGTGTGTAGTGTTGCTCTTCTCTTCTTGCGGTACTTGGAAGAACACTGGTTGGGGTTCTGCCATCGGTACAGCCGCAGGTACAGCCATCGGTTTGGGTATAGGCTATTGGGCTGACAGAAACGGTGATAGCAATACCGGTAAGATTGTAGGGGCTTCTGTAGGTGCTGCCGTAGGTGCTACGACCGGTGCGCTCATCGGTCGTAAGATGGATAAGACTGCTGCCGCTGCTAAGGAGGTAGAGGGAGCTCAGGTTGAGTTGGTTGACGTAAATGGTCTGCCCGCTGTAAAGGTTACCTTCGAGTCTGGTATCCTCTTCGACTTCAACAGTTCTACATTGAGCGAAGAGGCTAAGGCTTCTCTCACAGAGTTCGCTGAGGTATTGAAGGCTACTCCCGACGCTGACGTTGCTATCCTCGGCCATACCGATAACGTAGGTACTGAGAAGGCTAACCAATCTGTATCAGAGAAGCGTGCCAAGGCTGTTGCCAAGTATCTTACAGAGCAGGAGGTCGCTGAGACACAAATCAAGGATGTGCTTGGTATGAGTTACAACCAGCCCGTAGCATCTAACGATACTGAAGAGGGTAAGGCTCAAAATCGTCGCGTAGAGGTGTTCATCTATGCCAGTCAGGCGATGATTGACGCTGCCAACGCAGAGGCTGCCAACTAATCGTTCGGCCTAAAAATTATAGAATGCCCGGCCGAAAGGTCGGGTATTTTTGTTCTATCTTCAAGTTCTCTTATTTAACTCTTATCTCCAATGAACCATATAACAGTTATTGGCTTTCTCATCATCTTCTTGGCCACTGCGGCGGGATCGGCCTTGGTGTTTTTCTTCAAGCATGACATTCCCAAGCGTATGAATGCCGTCATTCTTGGTTTTGCTGCTGGAGTGATGATTGCGGCTTCAGTGTGGTCGCTGCTCATACCCTCCATTGATGCTGCCGAAGGGGTGTTCGGTACTTGGTCGTGGGTGCCTGCTGCTGTGGGCTTTCTATTGGGCGGATTGTTTCTTGTGTTGCTCGATCACCTGCTGCCCCACTTCCATATCGGTACGGGACACGAGGAGGGACCTCATGTGAAGGTGCATAAGAGCACTCGTCTGTTTCTCGCTGTGACGATACATAATATCCCCGAGGGTCTTGCGGTGGGGCTTGCTTTTGGTGCTGCTGCTGTGAGTGGTGAGCCAGGAGCCTACTATGCAGCCTTGGGATTGGCAATAGGTATGGCCATACAGAATTTCCCCGAAGGGGCTGCCATTGCCCTCCCGATGAAAGTGGCGACACGTAGCAAGCGGAAGGCCTTCCTCTTTGGTATGGGAAGTGGCGCGGTAGAACCTATTGCTGCGGCTGTGGGCTATGTCTTGGCGTCAGAGGTGGCGGTGCTGCATCCTTGGATGCTTGGCTTTGCGGCCGGTGCCATGATCTTTGTCGTGGCTGAGGACTTGATTCCCGACAGTAATATCAACGAATACCCTCATGCCGGTACATGGGGTGTGATGCTCGGTTTCGTATTGATGATGGTGCTCGATGTGGCGTTGGGTTGATTACTGCTTGTCATCGCCGAGCCATAGGCCGTAGTCTATGTTGCCGTCTTCGCGGAAGAGCGCCCCATAACCTTGTCGGTAGTTCTCAGAGAAGGTGCCATACCAGTAGTTACCGTTGCTCCAGTGATAGATGCCCTGTCCGTGGCGTAGGCCATCCTTGGTCTCTCCCAAGTAGAAGTCGCCGCCGGAGTAGTGGAGGCATACGAAGCGGTAGGGTGACTGTTCGGCCTCTTCACGGCTGACAGGGAACATCTCGTTATCCTTTACATAACTTGTGATGATGCCCTCCTTGAGGCTGTAGTTGACATGATGACTTTCGGAACCTACACGGCATACATCGCCCTTGATGAGGATGCCGAAGATGCATGTACCATTGCTCCATTGGCCTATCCAACGGTTGCCGTTGGTTGTCTGATAATTTCCCCAACCGAAGAACTTGTAGTTTCGTGAGTGTCCGTCATAACTACCTCTTCCATCGCTATAGTGCACGACTTGACATTCGCTGCTGATGATGTCTGCGAATACTTGCTGCATGTAGTCTGGTGTCAGTTCGTAGCGGTCAATGTCGGTCTGGGCGTGTATAGGGAATAGGATGCCGGTGGCAAGTAGGGTGATTAGGGCTATCTTCTGTTTCATGACTTGTCGTTGTTGGTGTAGAACTGTCTTTCCTGGATATAGCGTGCCACATCGGGATGCAGCATGGGGGTGGTGTCGCGGCCTTGGGTAATGCATTCACGCACTTCGGTAGAACTATAGGGGAGGAGTTTGGGGGTATATTGGCAGTTTGTTGTTATTACTTTTGATTCTTTTCCCTCAACTCTCAAATTCCCTTCAACGTCTCTTGGGTAGACGATGATGCTTGTTTCTCGTGCAATATCTTCGCCACGGTACCAGCGGTCAAAGCACCGCCAGTTGTCCTCTCCGATGATAAGGCTGAACGCATAATCGGGGTAGGCTGCTCGCAGGGCTTGCAGCGTGTGGTAGGTGTAAGAGGGGCGAGGCAAGGTGAACTCGAAGTCTGAGGCCTTCAATGTGGGGTAGGGGGCTACAGCGAGTCGTGCCATGGCTAGTCGCTCCTGCTCGTCGAGTAGTGTAAGGTCTTGCTTCAGGGGGTTCTGCGGACTCACCATGAGCCAAACCTCATCTACCAATCCCAGTTCGCAGATGTAGGCGGCAAGAGCCGTGTGTCCGAGATGGATGGGGTTGAACGAACCTCCGAAGATGCCGATGCGCTTCATTTAAAGTGGAAAGTTGAAAGTGTAAGTTTTCTTCAACGTTATCTTCCAATAAACTCCTTGATGACGGCCAGTGCTTCGGCTTTAGCGATGTCAAGGTCGTCGTTGATGATCACCTTGTCGAACTTTGGAGCGAAGGAGAGTTCGTACTCGGCCTTGTCGATACGCTGTTGGATGACTTCGGGCGCGTCGGTGGCACGTCCTTCAAGGCGGCGGCGTAACTCCTCCACCGAGGGGGGCTGTATAAAGAGCGACAGGGCACGGTCGCCATAGTGCTGCTTGATGTTGCATCCTCCTACGACGTCGACATCGAATACAACGTGTTGACCTGCTTCGAGTTGGCGTTCTACTTGTGCTTTGAGTGTGCCATAGAAACGGTCGGGGTATACCTCTTCATATTCGAGGAACTCGCCCGCTGCGATACGCTCTCGGAACTCCTCGGGGCTGAGGAAGAAGTATTCGACTCCGTGTTGCTCGTTACCGCGTGGTGCACGGCTTGTGGCCGAGATGGAGAAGGCCAAGCCAATGTTTTGCTGCATCAAGTAGTTGATTATGGTCGACTTGCCCGAGCCCGATGGGGCAGAGAAAATAATGAGTTTACCAGTCATGTTGTTTTTATTTTTGACAAAAGACAACTGATAATGGACGAAAGGTCTACCTTCGGGTGTTGTCTTGATTTGTTTGTCTTGGTCTGTTGTCCGTTGTCTTTTATTACATTACATTCAGTACCTGTTCCTTAATCTGTTCCAATTCGTCCTTCATCTTCACCACAATGATTTGCATTTCGGCGTGGTTGCTCTTGCTGCCTGTGGTGTTGATTTCTCGTCCCATCTCTTGTGCGATGAATCCGAGTTTCTTGCCCTGTCCGTGGCCTTCGTTCATGGTCTCACGGAAGTAGTTCAGGTGGTTCGTCAAACGTTGCTTCTGCTCGTTGATGTCGAGTTTCTCGATGTAGAAGATGAGTTCTTGCTCGAATCGGTTCTTGTCGTACTCCACAGCAAGGTTCTTTTGCAGGCTGTCGAGTATGCGCTCGCGTATTTTCTCGGTGCGTTCCATCTCATAGGGCTCGATGGATGCGAGCAATGCGGCAATGTTGTCCAATTTCTCGCAGAACTTCTTTTCCAGAGCAGCGCCCTCCTGACGGCGAAAGTCCATCAACTGTGCTACGGCTTGTGCCACAACTTCGCGTGCGACATTCCACTCCTCTTCGCTCAGTTCCTTTACCTCTGTACGGCTCAGCACGTCGGGCATACGCATGAGGGTGGTATACCAATCGGTAGGTTCGGGTATCCCTGTGGCTTCGCTGATGCTCTTTATCTGTTGGTAGTAGGACTCCACGAGTGCCTTGTTGATCGGTGTGGCGAGCGAAGTGCTTTCCTCCTCCACCCATAGGCTGAAGTCAATCTTACCACGTTCGAGTTGTTGAGCGATGAGTGTACGTATCTCCATCTCCTTCTCGCGGTAGATGGGGGCGATGCGTGTAGAGAGATCTATGGCCTTGCTGTTGAGCGATTTTATTTCAGCATAGATTTTCTTGCTCCCGTAGGTGGCCACAGCCTTGCCGTAGCCGGTCATCGATAGTATCATGTATTTTGTCTTGAAATGGTTCTGTTCGTACGAGCAACAAAGGTACGTATTTTCATTCTTATAGGCAAGAGAGGGCGTCGTAAGTTAAATATTAAAAGTTAAAAATTGAAAGTGAAATGTCAACAGCCGAAAGTAACGATAGTCGTTCGCTCTTCCCGATTGCTGAGAAATACTATGGAACCTTTGGCTTTCGCTCGCTTATTCGTACCTTTGAGATGAATCTCTAAGATACTTTCGCTCGTTGAGAAAAATATTCAAGCAAGCTTGATATGTTTTCGCTCGCTTATTCGTACCTTTGTCCACAAATAGAAAAGAATAGACGAATGCTTACATTTCAACTCCAACATACCGACTCTAAAAGTAACGCCCGCGCGGGGCTTATCACGACCGACCACGGACAGATTGAGACCCCTATCTTCATGCCCGTGGGTACGCTGGGCTCTGTCAAGGGCGTACACCTCACCGAGCTCAAGGAGGACATCAAGGCGCAAATTATTCTGGGTAATACCTACCATCTCTACCTACGTCCCGGCTTGGAGGTCATCGAAAAGGCGGGAGGATTGCACAAATTTAACGGCTTCGACCGTCCCATGCTCACCGATAGCGGTGGCTTTCAGGTATTCTCGCTCTCAGGGATTCGTAAGATGAAGGAGGAGGGCGTGGAGTTTCGCTCTCACATCGACGGCTCCAAGCACTTGTTCACTCCCGAGCGTGTGATGGACATCGAGCGCACCATCGGTGCCGACATCATGATGGCTTTCGACGAGTGTACCCCAGGCGATGCCGACTACCAGTATGCCAAGAAGTCGATGGAGATGACCCATCGCTGGCTCGACCGCTGCCTTGACCGCTTCAACAGCACCGAGCCCAAGTATGGCTACCACCAGGCACTCTTCCCCATCGTGCAGGGCTGCGTATACCCCGACCTGCGCCGCCGCTCGGCCGAGTTCATCGCGTCGAAGGGTGCCGAGGGCAATGCTATCGGAGGACTTGCCGTAGGTGAACCCACGGAGAAGATGTATGAGATGATCGAAGTGGTCAATGAGATACTGCCCACCGACAAGCCCCGCTACCTCATGGGGGTAGGCACACCGATGAACCTGCTCGAAGCCATCGAGCGCGGTGTCGATATGTTTGACTGCGTCATGCCCACCCGCAACGGCCGCAATGGCATGCTCTTCACCAAGGACGGCATCATCAACATGAAGAACAAGAAGTGGGAATTCGACTTTTCGCCCATCGAGGCCGATGGCGCTTCGGTGGTCGATACACTCTACTCTAAGGCTTACCTCCGCCATCTCTTCCATGCCCAGGAACTCTTGGCCATGCAGATAGCCTCCATCCACAACCTTGCCTTCTATCTCTGGATCGTTGGCGAAGCCCGTCAGCACATCATCGCCGGTGACTTCTCTACTTGGAAACCTATGATGGTCAAGCGCTTGGCAACAAGATTATAAAGACTTAAGGTTCTGTTCCCAGCTTTCGGACAGACTCCTCGTTAACAACCGCGGTGTTCCTTGCTAACTATCGCGGTGTTCCTCGCTAATTACCGCGGTGTTCCTTGCTAACTATCGCGGGATACCTTGCTAACTACCGCGGCGCCCTTTGTTTACAGCTTCGGGGAAAATAGGGCGGATAGCTTTTGCTTGGCACCAACGTGAAGGGAGATTGTGCTTGAGCAGCAAGTATTTGCTATGCTGATAAGTTTGAAATTGTTGTTTTATCCATATCTTTGAGATAAATCCCGAAGATACTTTCGCTTGCTGAGAAAAATATCCAAGCAAGCTTGGTATGTTTTCGCTCGCTTATTCGTACCTTTGAGATAAATCTCCAAGATATTCTGCACTCGCTGTGAAAAATATTGAAGCAAGCTTCATATTTCTCGCTCATTTGTTCGTATCTTTGTGGCGAATCTGTGGTGTTGTGTCATTTAAAATGGATTGATCCACATTGAATGTTAAATTTAAAAGGTAAAATCGTAGGTCATGAAAAATATTCGTTTCTTGTTAGCTTTCGTTTTGGGTTTGTCCTATATGGCTATACAGGCTCAGGTAGAGGGGATGAGGCCTCTCATTACCCTTGAAAGTCAGCTTAGCAGTCCGTTTACTGATGCGATAGAGGGTTCGGATATCGGTGCGCTTATCGACGGTAATATCTATACCTATTGGCATAGCGACTGGCATAGTACGCCCAGAGCCGATTATCATTGGGTGGATGTTGAGTTGCCTGAACCTGCAAAGGGCATCTTCTGCCTGTATATGCATCGTAGAAATAGCGGTAATGACCATCCAACCGATGTGCTTGTCAGCGTAAGTTCCGATGGAGACATATGGCAAGATGCCGCTGAGCTTTCGCTTCCTTATCAAGGTTTCTCAGGGGTAACGTCTGCGCCATTCAAGATTACCTCTCCAATCAAGTATATTCGTATTACCCCGACGGATTGTTATAGTGTGTTCAGCTCTATCTGGCATGCTGCGGAGCTCCAAATCTATCAGGTGAGTGAGGATTATGAGTTTAGCACCGACTTGCAGGGGGTAAAGATAAACGAGATACAGGTAGCCAATGTGGACCAGTATATTGATCATTCGTACAACTATGGTGGCTGGATTGAACTCTATAATTCCTCTTCTGCGACATGCTCCTTGGAGAAGGCTACGATAAGGCATACCGATATTGATGGTGTCGTAGAGGAGTTCACCCTAGGGCTGGCTCATGGACTTCTCAAGAGTAAAGATTATGCCTGCTTGTGTTTTGACCACAATAGCGAGGATGGAGTGTTTGGGCCGGATGCTCATCTGCAGATTCCATTCAAGATGGACCCGGATGGAGGCGTGGTAGAGCTTCTGGATGTTGATGGCCGTGTCGTCGATGCGGTGACTTATCCCCCAGCTATAGCACGCTGCTCCTATGCCCGCATCGTTGATGGTGCCGAGCAGTGGGGGTGGACGGCCTATGGTACGCCCGACGAGAGCAATAATAATTGTTCGTTTGCAGACGAGCGTTTGTCGACTCCTGTGGTTAGTGTAGAGTCTACCTTGTTTACTACGGGGTTCAGCTTCGACGTTGAAATTCCTAAGGACGCAACACTGCGCTATACGACTGATGGATCTACCCCGACGATGAGTCACGGTCTGACAAGTGAATCCGGAGTGTTCGACGTACAGGCCACTTCGGTCTTCCGCTTCGTGTTGGTTGCTGATGACAAACTGCCCAGCCAAGTGGTAACCCGCACATTTATCAAGGATGAGAATGACCTGCAGATACCCGTACTATGTATATCCACTGCTCCCGAAAATCTGTATGATGACATGATAGGTGTTTACACCAAGGGTACTAACGGAGTGTCGGGCAAAGGGCAAGGTTCGCCATGCAACTGGAATATGGACTGGGAGCGCCCGGTCAATGTGGAGTATTTGATAAAGGAGGAAGGCGAGTACCGCCCAGTTCTAAACCAAGAGGCCGAGTTCAAGATTGCGGGTGGATGGTCGAGAGCCTATGGAGGAGATGAGAAATGGCCTATGAAGTCCTCTTTCCGATTGAAGGCTGGAAAGGTATATGAAGGAATAAACTCGTTTGACTATCCAGTCTTTGGCAATAGCAAGCCATACAACAAATACAAGACCCTGCAAGTGCGCAATGGCGGAAATGACACGTATGCCCGATTCTTTGATGCGGCAATCCATGAGATATTCCGTCGGTCGGGATTCTACATCGACTGCCAAGCATGGCAACCATGTCACGTGTTCTTCAATGGAGAATATCTGGGTATGCTCAACATTCGTGAGAATAACAACAAACACTATGGAGAGAGCGGGTATGGTATTGATACGGACGAGATGGACCAATTCGAACTGAACAGTGAGATTGGCTATGAGCAGAAGGAGGGTACTAAAGACTCCTTCCTGAGATGGCTTGATTTGACTAAGCAACTGGCGCTTGATCCCGATAACCAAACCATATGGCAAGAGATATGTGATATGGTGGATATCGATGAGTTCTGCAATTATATGGCTGCAGAGTGTTATATCGGTCCTGGCGATTGGATCACAAACAGTAATAACATCAAAGGATTCCGTAGTAAAGCAGAGAATGGAAAGTTTCATATGGTCTTGTTCGATACCGATTCGGCCTTCGGATCTACCAATATGATTTCCTCCATCTATGGATTGCTTGATAATAATGACGGTAGATATGCCGATAATGCTGGAGTGAACTATCTTGCCGAGATATTCTTCAATATGCTGCAGTATGAACCCTTCAAAAGACAATTCTTGCACGCATTCTCTATCGTGGACGGTAGTGTGATGGAGCCTGAAAGGTGTAAGGCAATTATTGATGAGATGGCGAGTTATACCACTCCGGCACTTGCGTTAGAGGGGAATAGCCCTCAAAGTTCTGCCAATAACCTTTATAGCCAGATCTCTAACCTTGGGAAGCGTAACTCACGCATGAGTAATATGAAGCTTTTCTGGGGTCTGACGGAGGAGTATAAGGTAGCGATGGAGTGCAATATCCCCGAGGC
>JAZOPX010000144.1:0-31837 GCA_045655845.1 Bacteroidaceae bacterium | reverse complement strand
TCATGACACGATAAGTATCACGGATGTGAAAGACTGTTTCTTTGTTTTTTATAGCTTTTATGTTACCTTAAAGACATAAAAACAAAGGAGAAATATTATGAAAAGAAATGCAAAAAATTTATATCTTGGTACCGCACTCCTGCTTTTGTTTGTCCTATGGACTGTTTTGGTTATGAGTGTTGATGTACAGAACGTCGGCGTAAACGATACAAAGGTAGGCTTTGCTACGGAAAAGTACAAATAAATGCTATTATTTCTACAGTACCTCCTCTTCCGGTTCAAACAAGCAGTCAATAGTTTTTGACTTAAGCCAGGCGGCCTCCTCTGGCGTGAGATCGGGCACGAGGGTCTCGTAGACGCTGGTATTGAAGCAGTCGATAAACATCTTCTCATCCTCGGTGAGTAGCTCCTCCACGAGTGGTGTGGTGTCGATATAGGTGCAGGTGAGTGTCATGAAAGCCAGCCAGTCGCCAAACTCGTTCGTCTCATCCTCGTAGCAGAGGATCATGTTCTCGTGGCGGATGCCATACTGTCCCTCGCAATACATACCCGGTTCGCACGAAGTCACCATACCCGGCAGGATGGGCTGGTCAAGCAGGTTCTGGCGCATACCCTGCGGACCCTCGTGCACGCAGAGCACGTGGCCCACGCCGTGACCCGTACCATGACCATAGTTACGGTTGTACTTCCATAGCGGCATACGAGCCAGCACATCAAGCTGGCAGCCACGGGTACCACGGGGGAACGAAGCCATCGAGAGCGCTATCATGCCCTGCAGCACACAAGTATAGTCGAACGCCTCATCCTCGGTGAGAGGACCAAGAGGAATAGTACGCGTGATATCGGTAGTTCCATCGAGGTAGTGGGCACCTGAGTCGAGCAGGTAGAGGCCACGCGGTTCTAGCACACTGCACTGCTCGGGTGTAGCCGAGTAGTGTGGCAGGGCTGCATTCTCGCCATAAGCCGAGATGGGAGCAAAGCTCTCGTCAATATATCCCTCCATCTCCTTACGCAGAGAAATGAGCTTGTTAGCAGCATCAATCTCAGTGATGCGCTCGCCCTGAGCCAGTGCCCCTTCGAGCCAACGGAAGAAGCGGGTCTGCACGATACCATCCTTGCGGTAAGCCTCGCGGAAGCCCTGTATCTCGGTCTCGTTCTTCAGCGCCTTCTCCAACTTCACCGGCGAGGTGGCATCAACCACCTTCGCTCCAAAGCGGAAGGTCACCTCCTCATAGAGCGCATAGTTGAGCATCGAGCCATCAATATATATAGGTGTGCCATTGGGCCATGTGCGGACACCCTCCACGATGCCGTTATAGGGAGCCAGCACCACGCCATCGGCAGCGAGAGCCGCCGTGAGCGCAGCGTCAAACTTGCCCTCCGTGGTATACAGCACCGCACGCTCGGCAGTGACCCAGAGGTAAGCGATCACCACAGGCGTATGGGCAATGTCGCTACTGCGCACGTTGAGCACCCAGGCTATCTCATCGAGACTGCTGAGGAGTATCGAGCCACACCCCTTGGCGGCGATTGCCTCGCGTAGCCAACTGAGTTTGTCGGCACGTGAACGGCCGGTATACTCCAACCCCAGTTCGAAAGCCGCAGCGTCGGGCAGTGCCGGGCGGTCAGCCCAGAGCGCATCGATGAAGTCGGGACGGCTCACGACGCTGATGCCTTTGGAGGCAAACAACCCCTTCATATGCTCCACCGTAGCGAGCGGCATGCAGAGACCATCCACGCATACGGTAGCCCCAGCGTCCAAATTAACAGCCATCCACTCAGGATAGTCCACGGTATCGGGCAAGCCCAACTTGTGTAACGCGATGCCCGAGCCCTCGAGTTGCGCAGCAGCCTGGATGAAGTAACGCGAGTCGGTCCATAGGCCCGCCTCATCGGCCGTCACCACCACCGTACCCGCCGAGCCCGTAAAGCCCGACACCCACTGCCTCACCTGCCAACGCAGGGGAAGGTATTCACTACTATGAGGATCTGTGCCCGAGATGACAACAGCCCCCCACCCTTCGGCCTGCATCATCTGACGCAGCGCCTGTATCTTTTCGTTTGGAGTCATATTACTTGATAATTACTTTCTTCTGATTGATGATGTTGATACCCTTTTGAGGAGCCATGAGGCGAACGCCTGTAACGGAATAGACAGTCTGCTTCGCATCAGCTGAAACAATCTGCTCCACCGAGGTTGCAGCATCAAAGTCAAGTCGGAGCACATGGGCAGTAGCCATCTCAGCCGTAGCATCACACACCACCCTTGCCCGATTAGCGGGTAGCGTAATCGTCTCGTCCACAGCCAAGAGCCCCTCTCCTTCGGTGAGAACAAACGTCCTTTCCGCTTCGGTAGGCGTCAGCGAAGACTTCAGCATATTGCCCTGTAGGAGCGAACCGGACAGCCCTGTCACTGCTCCTGTCCCCTCCATCGTGATGGCGAGCTTATAGGCACCTCCCACTGCCTTGACGACAACGGGCGTCGCTGCACGCAACACCTCGCCCTCAGAGGCCACGAGCTGCATGGCACAGACGTATTCATCACTGCTGGCTCCCGCACCCACATGCTCCATCGCCACGTCATAGGCGCTCATACCCTCGGGCAACACCACATGAAAGGGGAGGCAGAGGGTAGCCACACCGCTCACGGGCATCGTGAAGGGATAGTCGGTCACCTCAGTAAGAGAGAAGGTCGAGAGCTCCTCCTTGTTCGAGTTGTCATTGCCGAAGACCAGGTTGTTATAGTCGTTCACATAGTTGATACCGCTACCCGTACTACGTATCTTAAACAGGTCAGCCGTGGAGGTCTCCTCGAAGAGGTAAGCTCCCGCCTCTTCCCTATTGTCGGAGAACATGATGTGATTCCATCCGCCCAGCGTAGGTGACTTCAGGTAGTAACCTTGCGCCGAGAGCGAGTATCCCGTGCCACAAGGAGCTATGGTAAACAGTTTGTCAGCCTCCGCATCGGCGCTATAGGCACCTGTAGCTATCAGTTTATATCCCACGTTTCCGCTGTTGTCTTTATCTTCGTTGTACCCTATAAAAACAGGAGCATTAGCGCTCCCGTTCTTATAATCTATGTGATACACGCCGTAATACTTCGGATTAACGACCACTGCAAAGGTAATCACCGTGCCGTCATCAAGCGCGATGGTACCCGTATATGATCCATCGGCCACCTCCTCCTTCAGCACGACATGCTTGAGATCCGACGCATCCTTGATGAAGTCTCCCGTCACCGTAGCACCGGTAAGTTCGCCAAAGTACTTACTCAGGTCTATCGTCATATCACTCTCTACCACGAGTGTCACCTTGGCTGTGAGGTCGTTGGTGAGGTAGCGGTAAGCATAATAGGTGCCATCGGCCATCGCCACAGGGATGATATACTTGCCCAGCAGCTTTGTCGCCTCCTCTATTGTATTACCCTCGGGCTCACGAGTGTAGCCATCCGTATGCCCTGCCTCACCCTTGACGAGCGGTTCGCTGCTAATGGCCGTCTGCCCTACGGCATGCTTCATACCATGTGCCCAGTTCCACTCAAAGAACTTATACTCAGCATTGGTGCAGTTGTGGTCAAAATAGTATTTCCAGCGAGGATAGTAGAGGTCCTTCAGGAGTCCCTGCCATGAGCGGTACGAGTAATCATTGAGATTGGTTCCGGGCGATGACCACGTAGCAAGGATGGTGCGGGCATTATTATACTCATACCAGTCGGGAGTAGCCGTCGTTGCACCCTCCACCTCGCCAGCTGCATCGCGGGCCTCCTGCGTCCACTTACCGAGACGGAAGTTGAGATTCGTCCCCTTGAAGGCATCCATATCCAATATGAGCTGGAGGAAAGCATCACGACGCACCTCATAGAGTGCAGTGTTACCCGCATTCCTTGCGTCGCGAATACCGAGCAAGAGGTCGTAGGCATAGTCGGCCATCACGCCACCGCCAAACTCCACGAGGTCATACAGGTAGTTACTCTCATACACAGACCCCCGATCCAGGCTGAGCGCCTTCTCTTGACTGAGCAGTTTATACACCGCATCGATCAGCATCTGTCGACGAGCTGGTGTGTAAGTACCGCCGGCATGGTTCAGTGTCTTACCCCATGCACTGGCAGGATTGGCATTGAGGTTGGGGCGCGCAGCCCACACATCCTCCACAGGGCCTTGGATGCCATCGGCACCATACGCCAGCGGACCCTGGCGGAGCAGGCTCCACGCCTCTTTCACTACCGCATTATCCTTACCGTAACGAGCCACAGCATAGTTCTCGACCCACGCTGCCACATCGGGCTTCACACCATTCATCCAAGGAAGCTGGTATATCAAGTCATAGGTTACGGGAGTCTGTTCGATAGCCTCAGGCGCCGTACCTATACCCTTGATGCTTGCGTACTTACCCTTAAACTTGAAATAGTTGTCCGTCACATTCTGTAGGCGCCCCATCACACCAGAGCGACCGCCAAAGTTGGGAATGGCACAGAACACACCATCCTGCGGAGCATAGCCGTTGTAGCCGTCAAATGCAGGTGAGCCGTCCGAGAAGAGGTCGAGCACGATGAGTCGCCCTGCGGGCACTGCAGTGAGCGAGTATCTCTGCGTAGCACTCCACTGCCATTGCTGGATGACCCATTGCGAGCCTGTCATAGCCGCTTCCATAGCAGCATACAGTGCCTCGTAGTCCTCCATGGTACCGGCACCGCCTCCCTCGTGGAAGGGGTCCATCGAGTAGTACTGGCTCTCGCCCATCACCTCCTTGAGGCAAGCATAGTAGTCGGCAGCAATCTCTGCATATTTATCAGCACCAATATTCACATTCAAGAGGAGCGGACGCACGAAGTCGCCAGCCCACTTGCCGCCATTGCCACGGGTGGCATAGCCCGACTTGGTCTGGAAGTTGGTGGGCACCATACCCGACCAACCGGGCAACACGGGTTGCATGCCGAGACTGCGCTGTGCATCTACAATCTGCTTGGCGAGCCTCTTCTGGCGCACATACCACGCATCGTCCTGCACGCCACCGGCACCGGCCAAATCGTTGTAGCCGCTCTTCGCGCCAGGAGCCGTACCACCCCACCCCTCGAGATTGTTCATCGCCCACCAGGCGATAAAGGCAGGGCCTGCCACGAAGGCCTTGGCCTCCTCATCGGTATAGCCATACTTGCGGTTACCATGGGCATCCTCCATAGTGAGGAATGCACGCCATACCTCCTCGAGACCTACGAGCTGGAGCGGCATGTTGATACCATGCAGCGCCATCCAGTCGATCTCCTGTTGCCAACGAGTCCATGTCCATGAGGTCATCGAGTAGCCGAAGGCACAGGTGTTCAGATAATAACGATACTTCGCATCCGAAGTGTGCATCTCAGTGGTGGCAGGTAGAGGGAGATCCGAGAGGTCGGCATAGGCAGCCCCCTTCTCCTTCACCGCCACGGTCTTCTCGTTGAGCGAGTTCCAAGCGATATTGATATGGGCAACATTGTTCAAGTACCAGCCGAGACCTGTGGTCAGCGCACTGAGCGTGCTACCCTTGATAAGGATCTTGCTCCTTTCGCTGCCGAGGACAAATACCTCCTGCCTTGAGTTCAGTGAGGGATCGAGCACAAACAGGAACTTCTTGGCTGTGCCCTTGCCACCTATACGGTTCGCGAGAGCCACCACTGCCTCGGGATTCTCCACAACGGGAGCCTCTACATACTTGAGCGTGATGGTACCATTCTTCTCATCCATCACGATACTCCAGGTATAGCCAGCGATCTCGTCGGCTGCAAAAAGATCGGCATCAAGCTCTCCCTCGAGGAAGACGCTCGGTACAGTCTCTCCATCATAGGTGACCGTGACATCCTTGCCTCCAGGAGCTTCTACCACGAAAGCAAACTCTGTGGGTTCGTCCATCTCCTCAGATGAAAATTCTATCCTGAACGCCTTAGCATTCATCGTCGTGTTCTCCGTCACGAAGCCGAAGGAGAATGCCCCACCGAGGTTTATTCTATCAGGCAAAGTAACTTCGAACCAATCATCCGTAGCATCTGAGGCATCCCATGCGCCACAGCAGTAGGTTCCATTCGCTCCATCGAGCATGGACGCAAAGGTCTTGCCGTTGTTACCCTTGAGCCAAGCTTCCTTCAGGGCAATGGCCTCACCCGTCGCATTATAGAGCACGAAGGAGTCAAAGCTCATGCGCTTGGCACCGTTCTTATAGTATGCCCCCGACTCGGTGAGTACAAAGCGTAGCGTGTTGTAAGCACCATCACAGGCAATCTTTGCCGAGGTGTAATGCATCTTTCCGTCCTGCGCCATGGCCGCCGTCGCGTGGGCTACAGACGGGTACTCCATCAGCTGAAACTTCAGTCCCATGCTTTTGTCGCAGTAGAGCGGCTGCCCTGCCGAAGGGTTGTCGATGCTCACATACTTGCCATCGGCTCGGGCTATGGTAACCAGACCATCCGTCTCGACGATGGTCCACTCATAAGGCTCGTCGCCTATCACGGCATTCCAGTGTCTGCCGCCATCGGCTTGGCGTGCATACCCGCCATCGGCATTGCGCATCCTCCACTTGCTTGCGGTGCCCGCTTCGAAGTAGATGGCGCGGGCGTTGTCGTCAAGACTGATGCTGTGGGTGGTGTGTCCCGGCTCGTGGATGCCCGGTGTCTGGATATCAAGATAGAGCCCTGTGGAGTTCTCCTTGAGAGCATACCTACGGTTTGCCTCGGGAGCAAACTCGGCCCATGCCGTGGCCACACAGCACAGGGTGAGC
The DNA here is from genome assembly GCA_045655845.1 of Bacteroidaceae bacterium. Taxonomy (GTDB): domain Bacteria; phylum Bacteroidota; class Bacteroidia; order Bacteroidales; family Bacteroidaceae; genus UBA1189. Next base: position 25,087 of record JAZOPX010000144.1, on the reverse strand, counting down.
AGTAGTGTCAGAAGAGATGTCTTTTTCATAGTCTGCATATCTATTATTGTATTTTCAGTTATAACACCCACAAAAGTACACTTTTCCCCTCACTTCAACAACACTAACAGCAACAAACAAATCTATTTTTGATCATTTGTAGACAATTTGTGGACATTTATGTTCAAAAACCATTCCGCGATGATTGACTTTGCTAACACGAAACGAAGTTCGCCGACCGAACCTTTAGGTCGCTGGTCCAAAGGAGAAAAGCAAGGGGCTAAAGGCTATGACCATAAACCTTTAGGTCGCTGGCCGAGGATAAGCAATAGTCCCACAAATTTCCGCAAATATATATGCCTGTGTCAGACCAAGCTGTCACGCGCACGCGAGCGACATATCGGAATTTTCTTTTTGGGTCTGGCGGAGGCAGTGCTTTATGTGAAATTGTCCATCACGGAAAGTTGCCGATGCACAATACTACACCTGCCCTACCCTTGCCAGGCCAAAATAAACTTTGTTTACTCGGGAAAGAGTATACGAAGTAGGACTAAGAAGACAAAGACGTCCTTGTTGGCGGTTTATCACGCCCCCGAAGTCACCCCTTCAGCTCGAGCAAAACGACGTTCTCCACGTGATGGGTGTGGGGGAACATGTCGACGGGCTGCACCTTCAGCACCTTGTACTTCACGTCGAGGAGGCTGAGGTCGCGGGCCTGTGTGGCGGGGTTACAGCTGACGTAGACGATGCGCTTGGGCTCGGCAAAGAGGATGGTGTCGATGACATCGTTGTGCATGCCGGCACGGGGAGGGTCGGTGATGATGACATCGGGACGACCATACTGGTTGATGAACTCCTGGTTGAGGATGTCCTTCATGTCACCGGCAAAGAAGAGCGTGTTGTCGATGCCGTTGAGCGCAGAGTTGACCTTGGCATCCTCGATGGCCTCGGGCACATACTCGATACCGATGACCTGGCGTGCCTTGCGCGACACGAAGTTGGCGATGGTGCCCGTACCGGTATAGAGGTCATAGACGAGTTCGTCACCCGTAAGACCAGCAAACTCGCGTGTCACCTTGTAGAGGTTATAAGCCTGGCGGCTGTTGGTCTGGTAGAACGACTTGGGGCCTACCTTGAACTTCAGCCCCTCCATCTCCTCGATGATGTGGTCGTCGCCCTTGAAGACGTGGATGGGCAGGTCGCCGATGGTGTCGTTGCACTTGTTGTTGATGACGTAGATGAGCGAGGTGATCTCGGGCCATGTATCAGCCATGAACTGAAGGAGCTGCTTCATCTGCACCTCCTCCTCGGGAGCCACAATCTTGAACTGCATGACTACCATCAAGCCCTTGATGCTGCGGTCGTCCTCATCCTCGGCAATACGTATCATCATATTGCGGAGCATGCCCTCCTGTGAACGCAGGTCGAAGAAGGTAAGATTATGCTCGTAGGCATAGTCGCGCACGCCGTTACGGACGCGATTGCAGATGTCATCCATGAGATGACACTCGTCGATGGCGAGCACCTTGTCAAAGGCTCCGGGGATGTGGAATCCCACGGCATTCATCTGGTCGTACTTGAAGTCCTTGTCGACCTCCTCTTGTGTGAGCCAACGCTTGTTGCTGAAGGTAAACTCCAACTTGTTGCGATAGTGCTCAGTCTGCTCGGAGCCGAGGATGGGTGATATCTCGGGGAGTTCTATCTTGCCGATGCGCACGAGGTTGTCGGTTACCTGCTTCTGCTTGTAGCGTATCTGCTCCTCATACTTGAGGCACTGCCACTTACAACCACCACACACGCCGAAGTGCTTGCAGAAGGGTTCGCTACGCAAAGGTGAATATTCGTGGAACTTCACGGCCACGGCCTCGGCGTAACTATGCTTCTTGCGCTTCACCTGGAGGTCTACCACGTCGCCCGGCACCACGTAGGGCACGAACACGACCATATCATTCACACGCGCCAGGGCCTTGCCCTCAGCGGCTACATCGGTTATCATCACTTGCTCCAACAGAGGGAGTTCTTTTTTCTTTCTGGCCATTATTCTTAGGTATATTTATTGAACCACGGATTGCACGGATTTGCACAGATTATTTCTTTCTAACCCGAGAAACCCGAGCAATCTGTGGTTAGCATTATTTCGTATCAAATAGCATCAAGCGAACTTGCTTGAGTTCGTTGCCACAATCATAGAAGGTATTGTCTATCTTCACATTCGTAGCACGTTCGAGGAGCACGCTGCTATTGTTCCAATGGAAGGGGGCATAGTCATCGTTGTGACGGATGGTATTGCCCTTCCACAAGAGTCCATCGATGGACTTGGCATAGAGGAGCGGATGGTCAAACGTCTCAAATTCATTGTTCACGATGCGTATCGCGTTCTTCTTTCCGCCATGGAAGTAGGCCTTCTGCCCATTGAGGTTAGGTATCTCGGGGTAGATGCTGATGACGGCATTGGTGAACTGGAACATGCAGGTGAGCGAGTTGACGAAGCGGTTGCGACGAATAAGCACGTCGCGGCAAGCGCCAGTCTCATACCAACCGTTACAGTCGCCGCAGAGCAGGATGGCCGTACCCGAAGTGTGGTCGAAGAGGTTGTCCTCGACTACTGTACGCTTGGGGGTGCTGAAGAGTGTACCACGAGCGCGGTTGTTGCGGATGAGGTTATCGGCAAAGTAGACCTCGGGAGTCCATGTGAGGTTCTCGATACCATAGCCCTCGGAAGCACTAATCTCGGTGGGCAGAGCATCGGCAAAGCGGATGATGAACTCCTTAGCACCATGCAAGCCCTTGTGCTGCGAGCCTTGTGCATCGAGCACAGAGATTTCAGCAACCGTAGTCACGAAAGGCTTGGCGGAACCGCCCACGAGTTCCATTGTGTTGGAACGAACGAATTGTACCTCATCGCCTACGTAGCCCCAGTCGAAGCCCCATGCCTGACCATGCATGTAGCGGCCCTTCACGGTGTGGTCGTCGATGCGCTCCATCACCTTGAGATAGGTGCCGTGCACATTGATGGCATCGTCCATCATGGCCTCGTAGAGTCCGTCCACAGAGCGTATCTTGCCCTTGCAACCCGAGAAGTGAGTGGCGTCGGCCTGTGTAGTGAAATAGCGGGGATCATCATCTCCACGCAGACATACACAGAAACCGTCGAGCATAAGGTCCTCACTCATCTGCGCCAAGAGACCCATACCCTCGGCATAGTGTACCTTTACATTCTCCAAACGAGTATCGGTAGCGTGGCTCACGAAGACACCCGGTGAGGGGCGCTCATAACTACGCATGGCCACGATAGTGCCCACGGGAAGACGGCTATCCTTCCAGGCGGGAGCAAGGAAGGTGCGCTCATCAATCTGCTGTACCTGATGTACGGGAGTGCCTATGTCGCCCGTCTTATAAAGGATGCGACGTGTCTTGGGGTCAAAGGCGATACCCCATCCCGGACGCATAGCCCATCCCTCGCCATAGTGCTCGAAAGCCCCATGCTCGGTGACACGGGCGTTGACCCACGGTGCCACGCGGAAGGTGATACCCTGCTCGGGGTCGTTGGCAATGACCTCCGCCTGAGCGATATGAGGTGTAGCAAAGTCAATGCTGAAGTTACGGAGCGTACACTTCTCTGTGCCCACCACGCTCAAAGGGAGCATACGGCCATAGAAGATGAAGTCGGCCCCACAGCCATCCAATGTAAGTCCGCCAAAGTCTTCGATGGCGATGCCCACAGCACGTTCCTTGTGCTGGTCATGGTTGGAGATATAGCACTCGCGGTGAGCAGCACTCTCGGGGTAGAAGTCATATTTTCCCGGGGCAAACCGTATGGTCACAGCCTTACCCTCGGCCTCGGCCTTGACTTGGGCAAGCATCTGCTCCACGAGTCCTGCCACATCGGCACCTGTATTGGGAGTTACACCAAAGGAGGATGCATCGTACACCTTCTCGGCACGCAAGCCTGCAACAGCGAAGAGGAGCGAGACTAAAGCAATCAGATGTTTTTTCATGTCTATTCCTATTATATTATTACCATACGAAAGGGACTTATCATCGACCCATCAAGTAGGCCTTGAAGTCTTCGAACTGCGCTGTCATAGGCACACTCTGCTTGGTGCCGCGCATGAAGGCTTGCAACTTCTCGGGGATAGCCACTTCAGCCTGGATGATGCTCTCTACCGTGTCGCGGAACTTGGCGGGATGTGCCGTCTCAAGGAACACGCCCTGCTCACTGGGTTGCAACATCTCAGAGAGGGCACGATAGCCACAGGCACCGTGGGGGTCGAGGAGGTAGCCCGTGCGGTGATAGGTGTCGGCCACGGTCTCAGCAATCTGCTCATCGGTATAGGTGGCTCCGCTGATAAGGCTGCAGATGGACTCATGTGAATGTCCATAGAGGTCGAGGATGCGGGCAAAGTTGCTCGGGTCGCCTACGTCCATGGCATTGGCAATGGTCTGCACCGAGGGACGAGGATTGTACTCGCCCGTCTGCAGATACTGATAGAAGATATCGTTACGATTGTTGGCCGCGATGAAGCGCTTGACGGGAAGTCCCATACGGTGGGCAAAGAGTCCGGCACAGAGGTTACCGAAGTTACCGCTGGGTACGCAGATGACCAACTCATCGGCCTTGCCCTGACGCTTCATCTGCGCATAGGCATAGAAGTAGTAGAACGCCTGCGGGAGGAAGCGGGCTACGTTGATAGAGTTGGCCGAGGTGAGGCGCATGTGGGCGTTGAGGTCGGCATCCATAAAGGCACTCTTCACCAGGCGCTGACAATCGTCAAACACGCCATCCACCTCGAGGGCGGTGATGTTCTGACCCAAGGTGGTAAACTGACACTCTTGTATCGCACTTACCTTGCCCTTCGGGTAGAGCACATAGACGTGGATACCCTCCACACCGAGGAAACCATTGGCCACAGCCGAACCCGTATCACCCGAAGTGGCAACGAGCACGTTGACGATTTCTCTTCCCATGCACTCTTGTCCATTGTCCGCTGCCTGTTGTCCGTTGTCCGTTGTCTGTTGTCTGCTAAAATACCCCAACAGACGGGCCATAAAGCGTGCACCCACATCCTTGAAGGCCAACGTAGGGCCATGGAAGAGTTCGAGCGAATGGATGTTGCCATCGACAGGGACTACAGGGGCATCGAAAGCCAAGGTATCATAGACAATGTGGCGTAGGTCATCGGCGGGGATGTCCTCGCCGAAGAAGGCTTCGGCCACGCGATAAGCAATCTCTTGGAAGGTCATCTCCCCAATACCATCGAAAAACTCCTGTGACAGAGGTTTGATGCGCTCGGGCATATACAGGCCACGGTCTGTGGCGAGTCCACGCACTACCGCCTCGCTCAATGAGGCAAGGGGTGCCTGCTGGTTGGTGCTATAGTATCTCATCTTATCGTACGTACTACTAATTACTAAATGAAAGGGCAAATGTACGAAAATAATTTCAATAACCATAAAAAGCCACCCCATCATCACTAAAAAACCGTTAATACAGCCGCTACAGTGTTAATTAGTCGTAAATGTTAGGTACTGGTAGATATAACGAACATATAAATCCATTATCTTCGCAACAGAAAAGTTAACCCACGAACAGTAATTAACTAAAAACAACAATTATAATAATGAAAACAACAATTAAAAAAATCTTTGGCTATTCAGCCCTCATGTTGGGTAGCGCCTTGGTGGCTGGTGTCACCACCTACACCTTGATGGAGAAGCACAGCAGTCAGAACAGCGTAGTGACCATCGAGCAGGAACAAGGTTTTGCCATGCCCACAGCACTCTTCGACACCAAGCCCGCACAGCCTGTCGACCTCACCGATGCTGCGGACAAGTCCATCCACGCCGTGGTACACATCAAGTCGACCAAACTGGGCCGTACGCAGACCATACAGCAGATGCCCGACCTCTTCGACTTCTTCTTCGGCGATGGCATGGGTCGTCAGCAACAGATACACACCCAGCCCCGTGTGGGCTTCGGCTCGGGCGTCATCATCTCTGAGGATGGCTACATCGTGACCAACAACCACGTCATCGAAGGGGCCGACGAGATTGACGTGAAACTCAACGACAACCGCGAGTTCAAGGGCAAACTTATCGGCACAGACCCCGGCACAGACCTTGCTCTCATCAAGATCGAGGGCGACGACCTCCCCACCCTACCCATCGGCAACTCCGATGCCCTCAAGGTGGGCGAGTGGGTGTTGGCCGTCGGCAACCCCTTCAACCTTACCTCCACGGTAACGGCAGGTATCGTGAGTGCCAAGGCACGCTCGCTGGGCGTATATAACGGAGGTATCGAGTCGTTCATCCAGACCGATGCAGCCATCAACCAGGGCAATAGCGGTGGTGCACTCGTCAATGCCCGTGGCGAACTCGTAGGCATCAATGCTGTACTCTCCTCACCCACAGGAGCCTACGCCGGATATGGCTTTGCCATCCCCACCAGCATCATGACTAAGGTAGTGGGCGACCTCAAGGAGTTCGGTACCGTACAGCGCGCCATCCTCGGCATCAGCGGCCACGACCTAGGCGACGAGCGCACCAAGGATAAGGATCTGGGCACCGTAGAAGGCGTCTACGTCGCTGAGGTTACCGACGGTAGTGGAGCCAAAGCCGCAGGCATCGAGACGGGCGACGTCATCGTCAAGGTAGCCGGCAAGAAGGTACACAATATGGCCGAGTTGCAAGAGAGCCTCACCCTCTACCGCCCCGGCGACAAGGTGGAGGTGACCCTCCTGCGCAACAAGAAGGAGAAGACCCTCACCGTAACCCTTAAGAACCTGCAGGGCAACACCGAGGTGGTGAAGAAGTTTGACCTCTCCATGCTGGGAGCCGCTTTCAAGCCCATCAGCGACGACGTAAAACGCCACTTGGGCGTGAGTTACGGACTCGAGGTGACTGGAGTCGACAAGGGCAAGTTTGCCGAGGCCGGCATCAAGAAGGGCTTCATCATCCTCAAGGTCAACGGCACCAAGATCACCAGCGAAGAGGATCTTGCCGAGGCACTGAAAGCCGCCAATCAATCGCCCGAGCGCGTGCTCTTCATCTCCGGCTACTATATGTCGGGCCGCAGAGCCAACTATGCCGTAGAACTGGCGAGCGAGGAATAACACTCCTAATTGACAGCACCGACTTACAAGTTCACGCAAAAACGCCCAACTATTTTCCACAAACGCGGAATTTGGTTGGGCTTTTAACATATTTTCCCACAAAACAATTGATTCATACAAAAAAAAGCAGTACATTCGCGGCTAATTTGGTTTATTGACTAGAATACGTATCCTATACCCCAATGAGACAACTTAAAATTACCAAGAGTATCACCAACCGCGAGAGCGCTTCGCTGGACAAATACTTACAGGAAATTGGCCGTGAAGAACTCATCACCGTAGAAGAAGAGGTAGAACTCGCACAGCGCATCCGCAAGGGTGACCGTGTGGCATTGGAAAAGCTCACCCGTGCCAACCTCCGCTTCGTAGTATCGGTAGCAAAGCAATATCAGAATCAAGGACTTAGCCTCCCCGACCTCATCAACGAGGGTAACCTCGGACTTATCAAAGCAGCGGAGAAGTTCGACGAGACACGTGGTTTTAAGTTTATCAGTTATGCCGTATGGTGGATTCGCCAATCCATCCTGCAGGCTTTGGCCGAGCAAGCTCGTATCGTACGCTTGCCGCTCAACCAAGTAGGATCGCTCAACAAGATTAGCAAGGCATTCTCGAAGTTTGAGCAAGAGAACGAGCGTCGCCCCTCTGCCGAGGAGTTGGCCGACGAACTCGACATACCCGTGGACAAGATTGCCGACACATTGAAAGTATCAGGCCGCCATATCTCAGTGGACGCTCCCTTCGTGGATGGCGAGGACAACAGCCTCCTCGACGTGCTCGTCAATGACGACTCCCCCATGGCTGACCGTTCACTCGTGAGCGAATCACTTTCTACCGAGATTGACCGCGCCCTCTCTACCCTCACCGACCGCGAAAAGGAGATACTGCAGATGTTCTTCGGCATCGGCATGCAGGAGATGACTCTCGAGGAGATTGGCGACAAGTTTGGACTCACTCGCGAGCGCGTACGCCAGATCAAGGAGAAGGCCATCCGCCGCTTGCGTCAGAACTCACGCAGCAAGCTACTGAAGACCTATCTGGGTTAATAGAACCATTGTTTAAATAAGGTACACACGTATGAATCGGCTGAAATACTATCTTATCGGACTGCTATGTACAGTACAGCTATCGGCCTTTGCAGCAAAAAAAGATAAGGACGAAGAGCCCAAGCGCGTGTACATGTATGGCATGGCGGTCAACTTCAACGACTCGACAATGTATCTGACTGACGTGCACTACCTCGACAGCATGATTATCAACAAGGATGGTTCGTTGCAAAACTACATAGGCTATTCAATGCAACTAAAAGCATTTCTCGAAGGCACCTTGGGAGAGACAAACCAGACATGCGCGGTCATCTACTCGGACAAGAAGAAAAAGTTAGAAAAGCGTTTTCTTAGGATGCGCAAGAAATGTTTGGCCGAAAGGAAGCAGAGGTTCAAACAGATAGGCACAGATTCTTTCAGATTCGAGAAGCGCTGACCTAAAGAATGAAATCATACAAGTCCATCTTCACATATTACACGTACACGATGTTGATACTCTTGAGTATAACATCGTGTCATCGGTTTGAAGAGGAGGGACCTTCCTACAATCGCACAGTGCTCATATATATGGCCGCTGAAAATTCACTCTCATCATTCCTACAGGAAGATATTGATGAAATAACACAAGCCATAGGAGATATCCCCCAAAATAGCCACCTGCTCGTCTACTTGGACGACTATAATCTACCCCGCATATTATCCGTAGAGCAACAGCAAGGACGCAGACCTGTATGCAAGACTTTACATCAGTATACAAGCGAACACAATTCCGGGGATACGGGAACTCTACGCTTAGCCCTAGACTGGACCTCAGAGAATTTTCCATCAGACAGCTATGGACTTGTACTGTGGTCACACGGAAGTTCGTGGATGCCTGCAAAATCCCCAGCCCAACGAGCCATATGCCAAGACACACAACAAGACCACTCCAACAGTTGGATGAATATAAAAGACATCGCAGAAGCCTTAGAGGGATTTCCTCAAATGGAATTCATTCTATTTGACGCCTGTTGGATGCAGTCAGTGGAAGTAGCCTATGAATTGCGCAATACGGCCCATTATTTATTAGGGTCACCAGCTGAGATTCCTGGACCAGGAGCTCCCTATCAATACATAACAAAAGCCCTCTTCTCGACTCCGTTCGACGCAAACGAGGTAATCTACCAATACTACAACTATTACAGCACGTACCCCAAAGGTTACGGTGCCGCACTTTCCGCTGTCGACTGCTCAGTTCTAGGAGAACTGCTTGAGGTAACATCGGAGATGATTTCCAAACATATAACCATTGAGCATGGAGAAGGCAACCTATATGGAGTACAAAAATATGTATTGAAATACAACGAAAATTATTCCCGTCCCGACTACTATGACATGAACAGCTACATGAAAAGACTTCTTCCAGAGGAAGACTACATGTTATGGAAAGCCGTTTTTGACAGAGTGGTTCCCTACCGATATACAACAGAGCGCTTTACCTCATCCCAGCAAGACTATGGCACGACAAATCTATCCGTAGATGTGGAAGAATATGGAGGCATGTCTTGTTTTGTTCCCCAGCACGTCCACCCCAAACTAAACAAAGCCTTCCAATCCACTTCATGGTATATTGACGCCAAGTGGAAGCAAGTCGGATGGTAATACTCCCGCTTCGAAGAACTCATAATCTCCCAACATTCTTCAGCACACTTCGAAAACAAAGATAATAATTATCACATCAACAACTTCGATTAACCAAACTGTTAATTATACTTATTTCAGGCCGTAATAGATGTTAATTTATTAGGATATTGTCAAACAGTCGTGTACATTTGCAGCATGAAGAAGTACACTACTATCCTTTTAGGCATCCTCATGAGTTTCTCGTTCATTGCCCTGTTATCTCTACAGGTAAAGTACATCGAGGAGATTGTGAACATGCGCCACAAGCAATTTGACGAATCAGTAAAGCGCAGCCTATACAACGCGGCCCATAACCTAGAACTATACGAGACAAAGCGTTATCTAGAGAATGATGCAAAAAATGCTGAAATTAGCACTCCTACAGAAACTCAGGGCATAGGGGTAATAACCCGCCATTATGATTTCAAGAGTGATGGGAAAATATCATCTTTTGAAATGCGCACCATCGTTATCCCACAGGGTCCTACCAAACAAGAGAAAAACATCCCTGAGGCATCACGTTCATTGCAAGGCATCATACGCAACCGCTATGTTCACCAACGCGCCCTGATGGATGAGGTCATTTACAAGATGCTCTATACGGCAAGCAAACAACCTTTGGAGCAGCGTATCGATTTCCAAGCCCTTGACCGAGACATACAAGCCGAACTGCTTCACAATGGCATCGACCTACCCTATCATTTCACCATAGCAACTAGTAGCGGCCGAGAGATTTATCATAGCGACGATTACAAAGCTGATGGATCCGAACACTCCTATTCACAAATTCTCTTCGGGAATGACCCTCCCAACAAAACCGGAATACTTAAAATTCATTTCCCCACGATGAACAGTTATATATATAGTTCTGTTCGTTTTATGATACCGGCACTTATTTTCACGATTGTTCTGTGTATTGCATTTATCTACACGATTTATGTCATACTAAGACAGAAAAAAGTAACGGAACTTAAAAATGATTTTATCAACAATATGACGCACGAGTTCAAAACTCCCATCTCAACCATATCGTTGGCATCTCAAATGCTAACTGATAGCTCAGTCACCAAGTCGCCACAGATGCTACAACATATCACGGGCATCATCAGCGATGAAACCAAGCGACTTCGCTTTCAGGTTGAGAAAGTGCTCCAGATATCACTTTTCGATGGCCAGAAAGCCACAATGAAAACAAGTGAGGTCGACCTCAACGACCTGCTGACCGGTGTTGTCAACATCTTTGCACTCAAGGTGGAAAAGAACGGAGGAACCATTACTACACACCTCGAAGCTGACGATGCTACGATTTTTGCTGATGAGATGCACATCACCAACGTCATATTCAATCTCATGGACAACGCCATTAAGTACAAACGAGATGACGAGCCCCTACGTCTCACCATCCACACATGGAACGAAAATGGCAGATGTTGCCTATCTGTTCAAGACAATGGTATCGGTATAAAGAAAGAGAATCTCAAACGAGTATTTGACCGTTTCTACCGCGTACATACAGGCAACCGGCACGATGTCAAAGGATTTGGACTCGGATTGGCATATGTAAAGAAAGTAATACAAGACCACAACGGAAGCATACGCGCAGAAAGTGAGCTGGGTGTGGGCACAAAATTCATAATCGTTTTACCATTATTAAATAGTAAATAAACTATGACTGAAAAATTAAACATTTTGCTATGCGAAGATGATGAGAATCTTGGCATGCTACTGAGAGAATACTTGAACGCAAAGGGCTATGCTGCTGACTTATGCCCCGACGGCGAAGAGGGATACAGAGCCTTCTTAAAGAACAAATATGACCTCTGCGTATTTGACGTGATGATGCCCAAAAAGGATGGCTTCACCCTGACACAAGAGATACGCCAAATAAATACAGACGTTCCTATCATCTTCCTCACAGCAAAAACACTTAAAGAAGATGTTCTTGAAGGCTTCAAGATTGGAGCTGATGACTACCTTACCAAGCCATTCAGCATGGAGGAACTGACATTCCGTATCGAAGCTATACTTCGCCGCGTACATGGCAAGAAAAGCAAAGAGACCAGTACCTATAAGTTGGGACGTTTCATCTTCGATTCACAAAAGCAACAGCTCACCATTGAAGATAGACAGACCAAGCTCACCACAAAAGAATCTGAGCTTTTGGCACTACTCTGCGCTCATGCCAACGAGATGCTGCAGCGCGAATTTGCCCTCAAAACCATTTGGGTGGATGACAACTATTTTAATGCCCGCAGCATGGATGTATACATCACCAAACTACGCAAGCACCTCAAGGAGGATCCTTCAGTAGAAATCATCAACATCCACGGTAAGGGGTACAAGCTCATCGTACCAACCGAAAACTAAAAGTGAATAAAAGAAGAAAGGGGAACATCGATGTTCCCCTTTTTCTCTTTCACTACGGATGAGTTGAATTTACTGGTATTTCTTGTTTAGCCAGATATACAACACCAATCCAACAATCATCGCACCGAACGAACCAAACTGCACTGCATTGACATTATTCCAACCAAAAACATGGCTAAGAATCAACACCACAGCAGCAAGGATGATGATGATGATGCCCAAATGTTTCAAAAATCCATTCATAAAGCTATCTATTTTTTAGTTTATCCACGCTAACAAAGTGCAAAGAAACACAATAATATTCAATTGTAAAAATAATTCACAAGAAATCTCCGTTAAAAGACAAAGAAACGACAAGTAAAATCACTTTATCTTCATTGAATCGTATTTTTTATATATTTTTGCAGTTAATTTACTATATACTGCGCAATCATGGCTTGCATACTACATATTGAAACCGCTACAGATGTGTGCTCTGTGGCATTAAGCGAAGACGGAGCTGTACTTTTCTCTAAGGAAGACCATAATGGGCCACAACATGCTGTCACATTAGGAGTATTCGTAGACGAGGTACTATCAATGGCTGATAGCCATGCCAAGCCCATCGATGCCGTTGCCGTAAGCTATGGTCCAGGTTCATACACAGGACTACGTATTGGAGCATCAATGGCCAAAGGCATCTGCTATGGACGAAACATTCCGCTTATAGCACTTTCTACGCTGAAGGTAATGTGCGTACCAGTACTACTCACAGATGAATTGCCCGAGGATGCGCTCTTATGTCCCATGATTGATGCACGCCGAATGGAGGTGTATGCAGCCATCTATGATCGTGCGTTAAACACTAGAAAGGAGGTAAGTGCCGACATCATCGACAGCGACTCATACAAAGTTTTTTTGGACAAGCACCCAGTGTACTTCTTCGGCAATGGAGCACAAAAATGCAAAGAGGTCATCAAGCATCCGAATGCCAGATTCATTGACGGCATAGAGCCTTTAGCACGATGGATGTTCCCTCTTGCAGATAGAGAGTTCCTAAATGAATCGTTCCAAGACATAGCCTACTTTGAACCATTCTACTTGAAGGAGTTTGTAGCTACAATTGCTAAAAATAAGGTATTATAACGAACAATGAAATACAACACACAAGAGAAAGCGTTGCCGATGCCAGAATATGGCCGTGCGGTGCAGAAGATGGTAGACCATGCGGTGACCATTGAGGATAGAGCCGAACGCCAGCGCTGTGCCAATACCATCATAGCCGTGATGGGAAATATGTTTCCCCAGTTGCGTGATGTCGCAGAATTTAAGCACAAATTATGGGATCACCTTGCCGTAATGGCAGATTTCAAGCTCGATATCGACTACCCCTATGAATTGGCAGATCCCTCAACATTGCACCCGACCCCCGAGCGACTCCCCTACCCCAAAGGCAACATTCGCTATCGCCATTACGGTCATTGTATTGAAGAAATGATGAAGAAGGCTTGCGATATGCCGGATAGTGAAGAACGCAATGAACTTTTGCGACTCGTCGCAGCTCAGATGAAGAAGGAGTATGTTTTATGGAATAAGGAAAGTGTGGAAGACAGCAAAATCATAGAGGACATACGAGAGTATTCTGATGGACAAATCTGCCTCAGCGAAGAGAGTCTCAACCTCGGGATATACCGCGCTCCGCAACAGCAGTTTAGACCAAACAACAAGAACCAAAAGAAGAAGAACAAGAAGAAGTATTAATATATTCTAAATTGTGAATTATGAATTCTGAATTGGTCAAATGACCAACTAACTATCAGAAAATCATAATTCAGAATTCAAAATTCAGAATTTTATCGATATGGCTTCATTTATCATCGAAGGTGGACATCGTCTGCAAGGAGAGATTACTCCACAAGGAGCAAAGAACGAGGTGCTACAGGTATTGTGTGCCACGTTGCTCACACGCGAGAAGATTACAATAAATAACATCCCAGACATTCTCGACGTAAACAACCTCATCACCATGATGCAATCGATGGGCGTGGCTGTGGAGCGATTAGGCCTGGGGCGCTTCAGTTTTCAAGCGACCGCTATCAATGAGAGTTACCTTGATAGTGATGAATTCTTAAAACTTTGCTCCAGTTTACGCGGTTCGGTTATGCTTATGGGACCACTTCTTGCACGATTCGGACGTGTATTGATAAGCAAGCCTGGAGGCGACAAGATCGGACGACGTCGTCTCGACACCCACTTTGTGGGACTAATGAAGTTGGGGGCAGCCTTCTCTTACAATGAAGACCGTGCCGTATACGAACTTCAGGCCGAACAGCTCAACGGAACCTACATGTTACTCGATGAAGCCTCGGTAACCGGCACGGCCAATATTATCATGGCTGCTGTGTTAGCCAAGGGGGTCACCACCATATACAACGCTGCTTGCGAACCATACGTACAACAACTCTGCCGTATGCTTTGCCGTATGGGAGCAAAGATTGAGGGTATCGCCAGCAATCGTTTGGTAATTACAGGTGTTGAGGAGTTGCACGGATGCGAACACACCGTACTTCCCGATATGATTGAGGTCGGCAGCTTCATCGGCATGGCAGCTATGACACGCAGTGAACTCACCATCAAGAATGCCTCCATTGAGAACCTCGGTATCATCCCCGATGCATTCCGCCGCCTCGGCATCCTCATCGAGGAGCGTGGCGACGACCTCTACATTCCAAACCAAGAGCACTACCAAATAGAGTCTTTTATTGATGGCTCCATCATGACTATCGCTGACGCGCCATGGCCAGGTCTCACCCCCGACCTTTTGAGCGTGTTACTCGTCACTGCCATCCAAGCGAAGGGTAGCGTGCTCATCCATCAAAAGATGTTTGAGAGCCGCCTATTCTTCGTAGACAAACTCATCGAAATGGGTGCTCAGATTATTCTCTGTGACCCCCATCGTGCCGTTGTCAATGGTCACGACCACGGCATCAGCCTACGTGGACATACAATGACTTCGCCCGATATCCGCGCTGGCATTGCATTGCTCATTGCAGCCATGAGCGCCGAAGGGACCAGCCGCATCGACCGTATCGACCAAATTGACCGAGGATACCAGAATATCGACGAGCGTCTCAACCGTCTTGGCGCACGCATAACCCGTGTAGAGCTATGATACGCCCCGAAGAAGTATACTGCATAGGCAAGTTTACCCGCACCCATGGCGTGCAGGGTGAGATGGCCATGTCGTTCACCGATGATGTGTTCGACCGTACTGACTGCCCCTACCTCGTATGCTCAATGGACGGCATCCTTGTACCCTTTTTCATCGAAGAATATCGTTTCAAGAGTGACTCGGTAGCCCTCATCAAATTTGAGCGTATCGATACCAATGAGGCCGCATCCATCTTTACTAACAAAGAGGTCTACTTTCCCAAGTCTTACGCCGAACAGGGTGAGAATGGCGAATATAGTTGGCAATATTTCATCGGTTTTAGAACCGAAGATATCCAACACGGCTACTTAGGAGAACTTGTCGATGTCGACGAGAGTACCGTGAATACTCTCTTTGTCGTAGAACGCCCCGATGGCGGGGAGATTCTCATCCCCGCCCAAGAGACCTTCATTGAAGACATCGACCATGAAGGCCGGTTAATAAAGTTTAATTTACCTGATGGTTTGTTAGATTAACCTAAAGGAGTTGTCATAATAGTACGTTTTTCGTACCTTTACAACCTATGAGCAAGAAAAAGAAAGGCACCGACGGATTCTGGGGACAATACTTCCGCTACTACGACATCATCTTCACCCAGCGAGGAGGAAAGGATGTTGAACATCGTGTATCCACATCGCGATTCATCGTCAGTTTATACCTGCTGGCGATGATAGTTTTCGTTGCAGGGATCACCATACTGCTACTTTTCTACTCACCTCTGAAGCGACTGATGCCAGGCTATGTAAGTCCCGATGTACGCCGTCAGATTGTAGAATCATCGCTACGCATCGACTCCTTAAGCAATGCCGTGCAACGACAACAACTCTATGTCATGAACATACAAGACATTCTGCGCGGCGAAGTTAAAGTAGACTCAGCAAGCACCATAGATTCGCTGACCATACTTCGTAGCGAAGATCTTATGGAACGTACAGAACGCGAAAAAGAATTTGCCCGCAAATACGAAGAAAACGAAAAATACAACCTTACCTCACAAACCATCCGCAAGAGCGAAATGGAAGAGTTACACTTCTACCCCCCTATGCGAGGTATGATAACCACGGAGTTCAATCCTAACAAACAACACTACGGCATAGACATCACGGCAACCAACGACAAGAACGTTTGTTCCGTGCTCGATGGTAGCATTTTAATGAGCGGATATACCGCAGACCATGGTTACGTAGTTATTGTGCAACACGTAGGAAACTTAGTCACAATATACAAACAGCTTTCGGTCGTTTTCCACGGTGAAAGCACAAAAGTGAAAGCAGGTGAAGTGCTCGGTATCGCTGGCATAGAAGGAGAGAAAACATCCACCCCTTTTCTACATTTTGAGATCTGGCATAAAGGTGTAGCACTTGACCCGGCACAATACATTTCATTCTAATAGACTATGAATAACAACGCATACCACACAGACGCTCCACACAAACGACAGATAGCCATTCTCGGCTCTACGGGTTCCATCGGCACACAAGCCCTACAAGTCATCGAGGAGCATAGCGACCTCTACGAGGTATATGCCCTCACGGCAGGCAACAATGTCAATCTACTCATCGAGCAGGCCCGCAAGTTCATGCCCGATGTGGTAGTCATCGCCAATGAGTCACACTACCAGAGCCTCTCCGAGGCTCTGGCCGACCTCCCCATCAAGGTATATGCTGGAGCCGATGCTCTAGCCGATGTAGCCACAGCAGAGCCCATCGACATGGTGCTTGCCTCCATGGTAGGCTATGCAGGTTTACGTCCTACGATGAATGCCATCCGTGCTGGCAAAGCGATTGCACTGGCTAATAAGGAGACCCTCGTGGTTGCCGGTGAACTGGTGACCCAATTGGCCATTGAGCACCGCGTCCCCCTCCTCCCCGTCGACTCTGAGCACTCGGCCATCTTCCAGTGCTTGGCCGGCGAAGCAAATAATCCGATAGAGAAGATACTGCTCACAGCTTCAGGCGGCCCCTTCCGAACCTGGAGCATCGAACAACTCCAGCACGCCACACGTGAGCAAGCCCTCAAGCACCCCAATTGGGACATGGGTGCCAAGATTACCATCGACTCAGCTTCGATGATGAACAAAGGTTTCGAGGTTATCGAGGCCAAGTGGCTCTTTGATGTCAATCCCTCACAGATTGAAGTTGTCGTACACCCCCAATCGGTCATCCACTCCATGGTACAGTTTGCCGACGGTTCGGTGAAGGCCCAGCTCGGTACCCCCGACATGCGCCTGCCCATCCAGTACGCCTTCAGTTATCCCTACCGCTTGCCGCTCACTACAGAACGCCTCGACTTCTCCAAGCTATCAAGTCTCACCTTTGAGCAACCCGACCCCGTACGTTTCCGTAACCTCGCCCTCTCCTTCGAGGCTTTAAACCAGGGCGGAAACATGGCGTGTATCCTCAACGCTGCCAATGAGGTATGCGTAGCGGCATTCCTCAAGGAGCGTATAGGATTCCTGCAGATGAGTGATGTCATCGAGCGCACCATGCAGAAGGTCGATTTCATTAAGGCCCCCACCTACGAAGACTATGTCGCCACCGATGCCATCGCTCGCCGCATAGCCGAGGAGTTTATAAACAATAAACGCTAAACAATAAACAAATAACAAACAGATATGTCCGTATTTTTTATAAGACTACTTCAGTTGATTCTCTCGCTCACCATCCTTGTAGTTATCCACGAGTTGGGTCACTTCATCTTTGCCCGCCTCTTTGGCGTGCGTGTCGAGCGTTTTTCACTCTTCTTTGGCAAACCCCTCCTGCGCTTCAAGCCCAAACGTAGTGAGACCGAGTTCGTAATGGGCTGGTTGCCTTTCGGAGGCTATGTAGAGATAGCTGGTATGGTTGACGAGAGCCTCAACATGGAGCAGCTCAAGCAGGAGCCCCAACCTTGGGAGTTCCGTACCAAACCCGCTTGGCAACGTATGCTCATCATGATAGGTGGCGTATGCTTCAACCTCTTTCTGGCCTTCTTCATCTACGCCATGGTGCTCTTTAAGTGGGGTGATTCGTATATTCCCCTCAATGGCAGCAAGTATGGCATGGAGTTCAACGAACGTGCCGAGGCCATAGGTTTCTGCGATGGTGACATTCTCGTACGCACAGACAAGACCTCCCTCGACCGCTTCGACGGTGACATGTACCGTGCCATTGCTGAGGCCGAGACCGTCACCGTGCTTCGCAATGGTAGCGAGATGCTCGTGACCATGCTCGAGGAGTTCAGCCTCTTTGACCTCCAAAAAGACGCACAACCTTTCGTGCAGTTCCTCAATCCCATGCGCCTCGACAGCGTATTGGCCGAGGGAGCAGCAGCACGCGCAGGCCTCATCAAGGGCGACCATATCCAAAGTGTTAATGGCATGCCTGCCACTACCTGGGTCACCTTCTCCACCGCACTCGGTCTGTTGCGTCAGCAAGAGCAAGAGGGTGGCATCGTCAACCACGACCTCACCGTTGTGTATAGCCGCGATGGAGTGCTCGACACCCTCGTCGTGCCCACCGATGCCAACTTCATGATGGGTGTCACCGTAGCCCAGCCCTATGCTCCAGCCACCAAGGAGTATGGTTTCTTTGCTTCCATCCCTGCCGGCATCGCCTATGGATGGAACACTCTGAAAGGCTATGTCAGCGATTTCAAGTACATATTTACCAAAGAGGGTGCTACCTCAATCGGTGGCTTCGGCACCATCGGAAGCCTCTTTCCCGCTCAGTGGAACTGGTACAGTTTCTGGTCCATGACTGCCTTTATTTCTATCATGCTCGCTTTCATGAACATCCTGCCCATCCCAGCACTTGATGGCGGTCACCTGATGTTCCTCTTGTTCGAGATGATTACAGGCCGTAAGCCCAGCGACAAGTTCATGGAACGCGTACAGATTATCGGTATGGTACTTCTTTTTGGATTAATGATATACGCCAACTTCAACGACATACTCCGTTTCTTCTTCTAAAGAAACAAAAAAACCACAGAAAAGGCATATGCGTCGCATATGCCTTTTCTGTTTATAATCCCTCGCCTTCATTTATATACAAAGATAAACAAACGTATGGCCCACGAACTGCTGCTCGACGAGGCCAAAGCGGATGAACTGAGCCAATATCTGCACGGCACGGTGGCGGGGCAAGCGGCCCAGGCGGGCAAAGCGATTGAGCGTGAGGGGTTCGGGAGCCTCGGCAAGGAGACGCAACAGGGCTTGCTCACGCTCGGTAAAGGGGAGCACGGCACCACGGTCTCTACCCTCTTCGCGCCATAAGGCCATCTGCACGGGCGAGGCCACGATATTCTCATCGGCAATGCGCACGAAGGCGCAGAGGCTATCGTCGTCGAGGCGGGCACGCACAGGAATCTGCCCGGAACGCTCTACCTCGGCAATCACCACGTTATGTCCCTCGACACGATGGATGCTCATGCGACACTCCACAGGCGGCACACAGTACATCGAAGCGGCAGCCTCGACCATGTAGATCTCCTCGTCGCTACGCACACCGGCTATCTTACCATTGTCCTTGACGCCAATGAGCAGGCGTCCTCCGTCGGTATTGGCAAAAGCAGAGAGGGTGCGCGCAATCTTGCGCGCATCGGAGATCTCATACTTGAAATCCTGCTGCTGGTGTTCGCCCTGGGCGATGAGGTGGTGTAGCAAGTGGAAAGATGAAAGTTTGAAGTTGAAAGATGAACCTTTAGGTCGACGATGTCTACGGTCGTGAAGCGAGCGAGATGTAAACTTGTTTATAATTTCACTGCGAGCGTAGCCGAAGTTCGACGAAGTCAAGGTGTAACAAGTGGAAAGTGGAAAGATGAAGGTTAAAACAAAGATGAAAGCAAGAGGCTAAGAGACGAAAGTAACCATCCGGATGGCAACTTTCATCTTTCCTCTTTCAACTTCCCACTCGATTAAGTCCCATCTCGCGGGCTTTCTTCATCATATACTCGTAGGCGGCATCGTGCTCGTTGGGGATGATACCATCGAGGATGGCATCCTTGATGCTCATCTTGATGGCACCCACCTCGGCACAGGGCGTAAGGCCGAAGGTACGCATGATCTCGTCGCCATCGACAGGGGGCTGGAAGTTGCGTATGCGGTCGCGTTCCTCGAGGTCCTTGAGTTTGACGCGTACGAGGCGGAAGTTGTCGAGGAAGCGCTGCTTGCGCATCTCGTTCTTCGAGGTGATGTCGGCCTCGCAGAGCATCATCAGGTCGTCGATGTCGTCGCCCGCCTCGAAGAGAAGACGGCGCACGGCACTGTCGGTAACCTCCTCGTCGGCAATGACGATGGGGCGCATGTGGAGCCCCACGAGTTTCTGCACATACTTCATCTTCTCGTTCATCGGGAGTTTCATGTTGCGGAAGATGGTAGGCACCATCTTCTCCCCGATGAAGTTGTGGTTGTGGAAGGTCCAGCCCAGACGTTGGTCCCAGCGCTTGGTGCGGGGCTTTCCGATGTCGTGGAGCAGGGCTGCCCAACGGAGCCACAGGTTGTCGGTCTGTCGGGCTATGTTGTCGAGCACCTCGAGGGTGTGGTAGAAGTTGTCCTTATGCTTGCGACCATTCACGGCCTCGACACCCTGCAGGGCTGCCAACTCAGGGAAGATGAGGGGGAGCAGGCCACAGCGGTCGAGTTCCACGAAGCCCTTCGAGGGGATGGGCGAGGCGATGATCTTGTTGAGTTCGTCGATGATGCGCTCCTTGGAGATGATCTTGATGCGCTCGGCATTGCGGGTGAGCGACTCGAAGGTCTCCTCCTCGATGTAGAAGTTGAGTTGCGTGGCAAAGCGTATGCAGCGCATCATGCGCAAGGGGTCGTCGCTGAAGGTCACGTCGGGGTCGAGAGGGGTGCAGATGAGGCGGTCCTCCATGTCGAGCAATCCGTCGAAGGGGTCGGTGAGTTCACCGAAGTGCTCGGCATTGAGGCATACGGCCAGGGCGTTGATGGTGAAGTCGCGGCGGTTCTGGTCGTCCTCGAGGGTGCCATCCTCGACGATGGGCTTGCGCGAGTCGTGTGTGTAGGACTCCTTGCGGGCCCCTACGAACTCGACCTCCATATCGCGCCACTTGAGTTGCGCCGTGCCGAAGTTACGGAAGATGCTTACGTGGGCTCCGCGACCCAGTTTCTTACGTAGGGCCTCGGCAATCTTGATGCCACTACCTACGACCACCACATCGATATCCTTCGATGGGCGCTCCAGATAGAGGTCGCGCACGTAGCCTCCTACGACGTAGCATTCGAGTCCCAGCTCGTCGGCCGTGTCGCCGATGAGGTGAAACAACTTCGTGTCGAACATCGCTTTCAGTTCCTCGGGTGATATATGTCGCATATGTTTGTTTAGAGTTTAGAGTGTAGAGTGTAGAGTGTAGTGTGTAGAGTGTAGTGTGTGGTGTCATCCCGAGCGTAGAGAGGGATTTCGCAATAGTCTCACGAAAATCATTAAAGTCCCTGCGCGGGATCCCTCTCTGCGCTCGGGATGACACCACTGATGATTTTTATTTCATCCGCTATCTATATAAAACACCGCGAAGGTACTCAAAAAAAATCGTATTCACCCTCTCCTACTCTCGCCTTTTCACTTTTTTGGGTATATTATTATAATATGTGGAAGAATAGTGGTACTTTTACATCAGAAAAACGAAACTTTATGAAAATACGCAACCTCCTCCTCGCCCTCGTGGCAAGCCTTACATTCAGCAACTGCGCCGAAGATGTAGAGAAACTGGCCCAGCCCTATCTCACCCGCGCCCAGCAGTCCTACGAGACCCGACAATTTGCCCTGGCCAAACTACAAATAGACAGCATCAAGGAACTATACCCCAAGGCGTTCGAAGCCCGCAAGCAGGCGCAAGTCCTTCTCCTCGAGGTGGAACTCGCCGAGGCCCGCACCAGCAAACACTACACCGACAGCCTGCTCGCCGAAGCCCAAGACAAGACCACCACGCTTGCTGCTGCCCTCTACCTCGACAAGGATGTCCAGTATCAAGACTATGGCACCTACTATGCCGCACGACACCGCACCGAGAAGAACGTAGGCAAGACTTACCTGCGCCCACAGGCGAACGAGAAGGATGGAGCCTTCACCATCACGGCTTTCTACCGAGGCAAGCCCATCGGTGCACACACCTTGCGCTTTACTGCACCGGATGGAAGTTATGTGGATCTACAGCCCATTGCCGCCCCCCACGTGATGAGTGATGCCACAGGACGCACCGAGCGAACCGACTTTGCCACCACACCCGACGTGGCACACTTCGCGGCTCAGCACGCCAGCATAAAGGTCACCGTCATCGGAGATAACGGCAAGGCACAGATGCCCTTCGCCAAGGCCGATGCCCAAGCCCTCGCCCAAGTGGCCGACATCGCCACCGCCCTGCAAGCAAGCACAACCTTGCAAGCACAGCAACAAGAACTCACCCGCCGCATCACCTTCTACGAGGAGCGTCAGGAGAAGCGATGATTTCCGAAGATTGTATGCCATAATTATGAACACAACGTTGTAGGATTTTATTGTCTGTAGGGGCATCCCTTGTGGATGCCCTGACTACATTCATTCGACGCATTCATTCGAAGCATTCATTCGACGCATTCATTCGGGCACCCACAAGGGGAGCCCCTACGGCACATACAATTTGTCGTCGGACCAATGTAACGGATTCTCGAGGATATAGGTAACAATCTCATCGTGCGAACGCTGGTCGCGGATGATATGTTCGTAATAATTACGTTGCCAGAGGCGGGTATGGAATGGCGGCCATCCTTTTTTTTCCACACCACGAATGTAGGCATTTGTGGTAATTGATTTAAATCCTCCAACAATTTCGCCCAATGTCACGCCGTAGGGGCATCCCTTGTGGATGCCCTGACTACATTCATTCAACGCATTCATTCGGACACCCACAAGGGGAGCCCCTACGGGAGATGCATCATCATTGACGATTTGGATGATGGCATGAAAATGGTTTGGCATGACCACATATTCATGACATATAACGTGAGGGTATCGGTTGGGCAACAGATGGAATTCTCCCTCCACCATACGTCCGGCATCGTTTAGGTGCATGGTGTCGTCGGTGATGGTACCAAACAAGGTGCGACGGTCATGCACGCAGATGGTGATGAAATAGAACCCCTCTGCAGCATAGTCGTAATCACACAGACGAATGGTGCGACGATGATGTATTTCCGGGTCGTATGCCATAACCTATGAACGCCACATTATAGATTTTTATTGCTTGCAGGGGGCGGACCGATATGTCCGCCCAGATGATCGTCCTTAGCGCTGCGAGCGAACTGCCTCCATCATCTCCCCCAGGGCACTAACCACCTCCGGATGCTCGGAGGCTTTGTTGAGAGTCTCGTTGTACTCTCCATCGACAAATTCGAAGATCTGCGGCGAAGTGGAGTAGCCAGTCTCAATCTGGGGTCCCCAAGGGATCATGGCCGCCCCGCCCTTGGGCTCGATATATTTCCATACGGGCGTACGTAGGGTCAAGGTGTGGTTCTGCGCCATACCGATGGCATAGGGGCGCGGCTGAGCCTCCTCCCCGCCCAACCATGTTGCCATCTGAGAGGGTTGTCCGTCGGGGGAGAGCGCCTCACCACCCGCCACACCGGCCACTCCGGCCATGACATCGAGGAAATCGATCTGCGACACCAGGTCGCCCTTCACCGCCGACTCCTTGATCATGGCAGGCCAATGCACGATGAAAGGCACACGCGTGCCTCCCTCATAGGCGCTGTACTTACCTCCACGCAAGCCTCCCGTGGGAGAGTGTTCGCCCACGAGTTCTTCGGCCTGGTCTACGTAGCCATCGTCAAGGACGGGCCCATTGTCGCTGGTGAGGATAATGAGGGTATTGTCGAGTAAGCCCTGCTCCTCGAGGACACGGATTATCTCTCCCACGCTCCAGTCGAACTGCACGATGGCATCTCCACGCAAGCCCATCTGACTCTTCCCTCGGAAGCGGGGATGCGGAAAACGGGGTACGTGCACATCGTTCGTGGCAAAGTAGATGAAGAAGGGGTTGTCGCTATTTTCACGAATGAAATCCACGGCATGAGCGGTGATGCTATCGGCAATGTTCTCATCCTTCCACAAGGCCTTGCCGCCACCCTTCATGTAGCCGATACGGCCGATACCATTGATGATGGAGTAGTCGTGTCCGTGCGAACTCTTCAAGTTGTAGAGCAGTTCGGGATTGTTACGCCCAGTAGGCTCACCTTCAAAGTTCTGGTTGTAGTTGACATAGATGGGGGCCGAAGGGTCATAGTTGGCCACGGTGCTGTTCTCGAGGAACACGCAGGGCACACGGTCGGCCGTAGCAGCCATGATGTAGGAGTAGTCAAACCCGATATCAGGCAGTGCCGGAGAGATGGGTTTGTTCCAATCCTGCTTGCCCGTCTGGGCACCGAGTCCCAGATGCCACTTGCCGAAGGCTGCCGTCGTGTAGCCCGCCTCCTTGAACACATCAGCCACGGTGTACTGGTCGGGCGAGATGATCATCGCTGCATCGCCCGCTGCCACATCGGTGCCTGCCTTGCGCCAGGGATACTCGCCCGTGAGCAGGGAGTAGCGCGAGGGCGTACTGGTGGAGGCCACAGCATGGGCATTGGTGAAGCGCAAGCCATTGCTGGATAACCTATCCACATTAGGAGTCTCGACCCCAATGGCACCATAGCAACCCAGGTCACCATAGCCCAAGTCGTCGGCATAGATCATCACCACGTTGGGACGAGCCTGCTGAGG
>JAZOPX010000143.1:0-14644 GCA_045655845.1 Bacteroidaceae bacterium | reverse complement strand
CCGAAGTGGGCCAGTTCGCGTACCATGCTGCTGCTGATGGCGGCATATTGAGGCTCGCTGATGAGGAGCACGGTGTCAATGCCTGTGAGCATACGGTTGACATCGGCAATATTGCGCTCGTACTCAAAGTCTATCGCGCTGCGTACCCCTCGGATGATGAACTTTGCACCGATGGATTGGGCAAAATCGGTGGTCAATCCATCGTAACTCACCACATGGATGCGTGGCTCATCCTTATATAGTGCGGTGATGCGCTCCATGCGTTCCTCCAAGGACAACATCGTACGTTTTCCGGTGTTGATGCCGATAGCAATATAGATGTTGTCGACGAGGGTCAGGGCTCGGCGTACCAAGGCGTCGTGTCCAATGGTAAAGGGATCAAATGTCCCGGGGAAAATAGCCGTTCTCATCACTCTTCTTCCGGTTTATCCTCCTCTACAACGAGGTTGTCCACGATAAAGTTTTGGCGTTCCATGGTGTTCTTGCCCATATAGAACTCGAGGAGGTCCATCACCGTATCGTTCTTGCTGAGGGTGACGCGTTCGAGGCGCATATCCTTTCCGATGAAATGCTTGAACTCGTCGGGTGAGATCTCACCGAGACCCTTGAATCGGGTAATCTCGGGGTTGGGTCCGAGGTCAGCGATGGCTTTGAGGCGCTCCTCTTCGGAGTAGCAGTAGCGGGTGATGGAGTCGCTCTTGTGGTCGGTGTCGTTCTCCTTCTTGTAGCCCTTGATGGCGCGTTTCTTGTTGCGTACGCGGAAGAGCGGTGTCTGCAGGATGTATACGTGTCCCTTCTTGATGAGGTCGGGGAAGAACTGCAGGAAGAAGGTAATCATCAGCAAGCGGATGTGCATGCCATCGACATCGGCATCGGTGGCCACGATGACCTTATTGTAGCGCAAGCCCTCGAGGCCATCCTCGATGTTGAGTGCCGCCTGCAGGAGGTTGAACTCCTCGTTCTCATACACCACCTTCTTGGTGAGTCCGAACGAGTTGAGCGGCTTACCGCGCAGGCTGAATACGGCTTGGGTGTTCACGTCGCGACTCTTGGTGATAGATCCGCTGGCCGAGTCACCCTCGGTGATGAAGATGCACGACTCATCGGTGCGGTCGCCCTTGGCATCGTTGAGGTGGATGCGGCAGTCGCGTAGTTTGCGGTTGTGCATATTGACCTTCTTGGCACGTTCGCGGGCTATCTTGGTAACGCCGGCAATGGCCTTGCGCTCCTTCTCGCTCTCCTGAATCTTCTGCAGCATGGTGTCGGCCACGTCGGTGTTGCGGTGCAGGTAGTTGTCCACCTCGGTCTTGATGAAGTCGCCCACAAACTTGTTGAGGCTTCGGCCACCGGGTTCCATGGCTGTAGAGCCCAGTTTCACCTTGGTCTGACTCTCAAAGACGGGTTCCTCCACATTGATGGCGATAGCACCTACGATACCATTACGAATATCGGTGAATTCGTGGTTTTTGTTGTAGAACTCCTTTATGGTGCGTGCGATGTGCTCTTTGAAGGCACTCTGGTGCGTACCACCCTGTGTGGTGTGCTGACCATTGACGAATGAGTAGTACTCCTCGCCATACTGGTCAGTATGCGTGAAAGCAATCTCTATGTCTTCGGTTTTGAGGTGTATGATGGGATAGAGGGTTGACGCAGTCATATTGTCTGTGAGCAGGTCGACGAGTCCATTGCGCGAGAGGATGCGCTTGCCGTTGAACATGATGGTAAGTCCCGTGTTCAAGTAGGTGTAGTTGCGCAGCATGGTCTCGATATATGCTGTGCGGAAGGAGTAGCCTACGAACAGGGTGTTGTCCGGTTCGAAGAGGATGCGTGTGCCCGTCTCCTCGGCCCCGGCATCTATGGTGGTATCACTGATGAGGTTACCCTTCTCAAACACCACGGTGCGCACCTTGCCGTCGCGGTACGAACTGGCTTCAAAGTGCGAACTGAGCGCATTTACCGCTTTTACACCCACGCCGTTGAGACCCACGCTCTTCTTGAAGGCCTTGCTGTCGTACTTACCACCAGTGTTGAGCACGCTCACTGCCTCCACCAACTTTCCCTGGGGGATGCCGCGACCATAGTCGCGCACGCTCACCTGCTTGTGGTCGGTGACCTCAATCTCGATGCGTTTGCCGGCATGCATCTTGAACTCGTCGATGGAGTTGTCGATGATCTCCTTCAAGAGTACGTAGATGCCATCGTCGTTTTGCGTACCGTCGCCCAGTTTGCCGATATACATACCGGGACGCAGGCGCACGTGTTCCATATCACTCAGGTGGCGTATGTTGTCGTCGGTATACGCTACCTGCTCTTCGATGGGCATATTCAGTTCTTCGCTCATAAGTGCTTTTTGGATTTATCGGGTAAAGTTACAACTTTTTTGTGAGATAATGCGAGTATTGAGCGAAAATTGACCAAATGCTATGGTTGTGGTGTGATCTTGTGTAGCAGGGCGGACATATCGTGGATGACAAACTCCTTGCGATGCATCTCTATGAGTCCCTCTCCGCACCATTTGTTGAGGATGCGCGAGACGTTGTGTCGTGTCTCGTCAAGCAGGGCAGCAAGGTCTTCCATCTTGCAGCGCAGCACCTTGGTACCCTGTGGTGTGGCACACAGGCTTTGGACGAAGAGTACCATTCTGCCTTCCAGGTCATGAGGAGCGATGGACCATAGTCGTTCGTGCAGGTTCTCGACCTTGCTGCAGAGGATGTTGAGGAGGTTGATGCGGAATATCTCGTAGGTCTCGAACAAGTGGTACACCTCCTGTTTACTTATGCTGAGTAGCGACACCTCGCTTTGGGCAACATAGTTGGACTTGTAGTTGGGACGTCTGCCAAACAGCGACTGGGGCTCTATGGGCATATAAGTGCTGAGCCTTTCGGTAAATGAGAGGTTGGCATACGTAGCCTGGGTGTCGGCCACTAACGTGCCATTCATCAAGAAGGTGAGCTCGCTACATGGCTCGCCTTGGTGGTAGATGATCTTCCCCTCTTCGAAGCGGCGAAAGTGGAAGGTCGTCTGCTCAAGTACGCAGAAGAGGTCCTCCCTGTTCATACCCTGGAATAGGGGTAGCCTCATCAGCATGTGATACATCGTTTGCTCCATGGATGTGATTTAGTCGATATGAATATCAAAGTTAGTCATAAAAAAGCAGTTTCGTGCAGTATGGCGTGCTCTTTTAGCCTTTTTTAACGGAGAGGGGTAGAGAATAGGGCCACATCCGAGGATGCGGCCCTATGGTCTTTTATTGTACTTGCGGCAGTTACTTTGCTACAGCCTCGAGCTTCTTCATTACAGAGAACATGAAGATTGCTGAGAGCAAGCAGCATGCGATGAAGATGCTCCATACGCCCCACAAGGGGAGGTCGCCCCAGAAGCTTGAGCCTACCTTGGTGAGGTAGTTACCGGCAGCAGTAGCCACGAACCATCCACCCATCATCATACCCTTGTACTTGGCGGGAGCCACCTTAGATACGAATGAGATACCCATCGGTGAGAGCAACAGCTCAGCGAAGGTGAGCACGAGGTAGGTGCTGATGAGCCAGTTGGGCGATACGGTAGCCACGGCCTCGCCTGCAGCTACGGCAGCAGCCTGTTGGTTAGGAGTGAGGAGGCCCATCGAACCTGCAGCGATTACCGCGAAGCCCAAGCCCGCAACGAGCATACCCAAGGCAATCTTACGGGGAGCTGAAGGCTCCTTGCCCTTGCTTGCCAACCAGCCGAAGAGGGCCATTGATACGGGAGTGAGAGCTACTACGTAGAAGGGGTTGAACTGCTGGAACATCTCGGCAGAGATAGCACGGTCGCCAGCATTGAAGTACTGGAATACCAACACTCCCAAAACGATTGCAACAGCTACTGCAGAGAGCACCTTTGCCTTTGCGGTGTTAGACTGGAAGATAGAGAAACCGGCATATACACCGATGATGATCAGCACGAGGTTCCATACGTTGAAGAGCATGCTCTGGAAGCCAGCTGAAGCTGACTGTGTAGTGAACTCCTTAGCGAAATAGGTCAAGGTAAGACCGTTCTGGTGGAAAGCCATCCAGAAGAAGATAACCACAGCGAATACCAAGCACAATGCAACGATGCGCGACTTGGTGTCAGCAGCATCTTCCTCCACGGCAGCCTCAGTAGTAGCCTGAGCCTTGGGAGCACCATTCTCGACGTGCTTGAAGGTCTTGCGTGTGAACATGTATACCATGATAGAGAAGATGAGCGATACGCATGCTACGGCAAACGCAAAGTGATAAGCCTCACCTGTGGTGGTTACCCATCCAGCCTTGAGTGCATAGTCCTTCATGGCACTGGCAGCTGAGGGAGCAAAGAGCGAACCCAAGTTGATGGCCATGTAGAAGAGTGAGAATGCAGCGTCGCGCTTGTGTGCATACTTGGGGTCGTCGTAGAGGTTACCTACCATTACCTGGAGGTTACCCTTGAAGAGACCTGTACCTACAGAGATGAGTGCCAAAGCACCATACATGGCATACTTGGCAGGAGCATCAGTACCCAAGGGCCAAGCCATGAGCAGGTAACCGAAGAACATGGTTACGATACCAATCTTAACCATCTTGCCGTAGCCAAACTTGTCGGCAAGAATACCTCCGATGAAGGGGAGGAAGTACACGAATGCGAGGAATGTGGCATACACATTACCGGCTTCTGAGGCAGTCATGCCAAAGTTTTCTTGCAGGAAGAGCACGAATACGGCCAGCATGGTGTAGTATCCGAAACGCTCACCTGTGTTCGCCAAAGCGAGGGCGAAAAGTCCTTTAGGTTGGTTTTCAAACATAGAATTAGTTGTTATTAATTAGTAAATGTTTCTCAAAATTCGGACAAAGATACCGATTTACAACGACATATCCAAATTTTTACCTCCCAGTAGGGCACAGCGGCAGCGAAAAAGAAAATTAAAAAATCAAAACATTGTGTCTTCTGTAAAAAATCAGTAGTTTTGTCGTCTGTAATAGAAACACTAAACAAACAGGGCACCCACAAGGGATGCCCCTACACACTAAACACCAAACTCTAAACAAAATAATCATTATGGCAAAGTTCAACAGAATCCTCCTCAAGCTCAGTGGCGAGAGCCTCATGGGCGAGCAGCGCTACGGTATCGACGAGAAGCGCTTGGGCGAATATGCGGCCCAGATTAAGGAAATCCACGACATGGGCGTGCAGATAGGTATCGTCATCGGCGGCGGCAACATCTTCCGCGGCCTCACGGGTGCCGGCAAGGGCTTCGACCGTGTCAAGGGCGACCAGATGGGTATGCTCGCCACCGTCATCAACAGCCTCGCGCTCAGTTCGGCCCTCACCGCCATCGGTGTCAAGGCCCGCGTGCTCACTGCCATTCGCATGGAGCCTATCGGCGAGTTCTATACCAAGTGGAAAGCCATCGATTGCATGGAGGCTGGCGA
The DNA here is from genome assembly GCA_045655845.1 of Bacteroidaceae bacterium. Classification (GTDB taxonomy): domain Bacteria; phylum Bacteroidota; class Bacteroidia; order Bacteroidales; family Bacteroidaceae; genus UBA1189. Next base: position 9,221 of record JAZOPX010000143.1, on the reverse strand, counting down.
GGTAGTCATCCTCAGCGGCGGCACCGGCAACCCCTACTTCACCACCGATACCGGCTCATCGCTCCGCGGCATCGAGATTGAGGCCGACGTGATGCTCAAGGGTACACGTGTCGATGGTATCTACACCGCCGACCCCGAGAAGGACCCCACAGCCACCAAGTTCAGCGAGATCACCTACGACGAGATCTACACCCGTGGCCTCAAGGTCATGGACCTCACCGCTACCACCATGTGTAAGCAGAACAACCTTCCCATCTACGTCTTCAATATGGATGTCGTGGGCAACCTCAAGAAGGTGATGGAGGGCGAGAACATCGGTACCTACGTGCACAACTAAAGAGGGAAGAGAAGACTTCTTAGTGTCATCCTGAACGTAGTGAAGGATCTCGCAATAGGATTTGGCAATATGCCTCGCCTGAACACCTTGCGGGATCCTTCGCTTCGCTTAGGATGACAAACTTGCTATAGGATATCGAATTTTCCCTCGTTTTTTGAGGAATAAAGCGCGTTTTTATAAAAAAATAACGATTACCGCTTGTAGTTTCAGAAAAAAGCACTACCTTTGCGTCGTCTTTCAAAAGAAGACGCCCAGATGGCGGAATCGGTAGACGCGCTGGTCTCAAACACCAGTGGGGCAACCCATCCCGGTTCGACCCCGGGTCTGGGTACTGCAAAACCCTTGTAGAACTACTCTACGAGGGTTTTTCTTTTGTCAAAACTTCAAATTTGGTCACCTTGTCACCCTGCAACAGAGATTGTCCGATTGTTATCGGTTTTTAATATCTTTCCCGCTTTTACTTTTTCTTATTTCCACGTAAGTGCTTGGCTTCCTTGAAGAATCAATCTAATACCTCGTTGTAATTACAGGTTCGATATAGGGTAGAAGACAATAATGGGAGAGCGGCACTTCCGCGAGGAGATACCGAGTCGTAGTTGTGGTCGGGGTAGTACATCTGTGTCGACTATCCGCAGCCTATATAGAAACTGTGTAGAAAATATAGTGATTATTCCCTAATCCCTTGCGCGCGAGCCAATAAATCACTACCTTCGCACCATTCAATATTCAACATTCACCTTTATGAAGAAACATCTGCTATTCATTCTCGCCGCTTTGCTACCATTCTTGGTGGGTTGTCGGGAAGAGGGTATCGAAAATCAAGAACAGCAGGAAGAGCAGGAGTCCTTGGAAGGTATGAAAGAAGACGAGGTCGATGGCATTCGCTACCTATTTGACTTTCAGCACAACACAGCCGTGGTGAAGGGATGCACCGAGTCTTACTCTGAGGCTCTCACCATTCCCCCTACAATACACTACGAAAACGAAGACTTCGAGGTGACGAGCATCGGTGACCAGGCATTCTTTTATTGCAACGCCTTCACCAGCATCACCATCCCCGAGAGCGTGACGAGCATTGGAAAGAGGGTATTCCTTGGTTGGAACAGGCTCACTTCCATCGTTGTGGCCGAAGGAAACAAGGTATATGATTCTCGTGGTGGATGCAATGCCATCATAGAGACCAGTAGCAACACCTTGATTTTTGGTTGCGCTGAGACTATTATCCCCGAGGGTGTGACAAACATTGGAGACGAAGCATTCCTTTATTGCACCCGCCTCAAATCCATCACCATCCCCGAGGGCGTGACGAGTATTAGTCACTATGCTTTCTCAAATTGCGAGAACCTCACCGCTATCACCCTCCCCGAGAGCATGACGAGCATTGGAGACTCTGCTTTCTGCTGTTGCTGGTGTCTCACCGACATCACTTTCCCTGAGGGCATGACGAGCATCGGAAAGGGTGCTTTCTCTAGATGCCCCCTCGAATCCGTCACCATCCCCGAGAGCATGACGAGCATCGGAGACTCTGCTTTCTACTTTTGCCCATACCTCTATAAAGTAATCAACTATTCCGATCTGCCATTAACCAAAGAATCAAGCAGCAATGGCTATGTCGCCTATTATGCAAATGTGGTATACCAAGGAAGTGAACTTACCACTGTTGGTGACTATCAATTCTATACATCCGATGGCATTCATTCATTAGTGAATTACATAGGCGATGATACCGAAATCGTATTACCGGATAGTTACAATGGGAAGAATTATGAATTGGGAGATTACGCTTTCTTAGGTTGCAGCGCCCTCACCGCCATCAACCTCCCTGAGGGTATGACGAGTTTTGGGGACTATGCTTTTTCTGGTTGCAGTAGCCTCACCTCCATCACCTTCCCCGAAGGCCTGACGAGAATTGAAAGCTATGCTTTCGAATATTGCTCTAGCCTCGCCAGCATCACCATCCCCGAGGGAGTGACGAGTATTGGGGACCATGCTTTTTCTGGTTGCAGTAGCCTCACCTCCATCACCTTCCCCGAAGGCCTGACAAGAATTGGAAACTATGCTTTCTCAGGTTGCAACCTCACCAGCATCACTATTCCCGAGAGTGTGGAATATATCTATACTGGCGCCTTCTCATCTTGCGAGAGCCTCACTAGCATCAACCTCCCCAAGAACCTGTGTGATATCAGCAGCAATATGTTCTATAATTGCAGCAGCCTCACCTCCATTACCATTCCCGAAAGTGTGACTTCGATTTGGAACAATGTGTTCTTAGGTTGCAGTAGTCTCACCTCCATCACCCTCCCCGAGGGATTGACGAGGATAGGGAGCTATGCTTTCGGCGATTGTACAGGCCTCACCTCCGTTTTCATTCCCAAGGATGTGTATTGGCTTGGTTCAGCCCCGTTCGCTGGGTGCACCAACCTAAAAACTATAATTGTGGACGAAGACAACACCAAATATGACTCTCGCGACGGATGCAATGGCATTATAGAAACAAGGAGTAATGCCCTGCTTGCAGCCTGTGCGGCAACCGTCATTCCCGAGAGCGTGACATACATTGGTGGTTGGTCTTTCAGGAGCTGCAAGTCACTCACCACCTTAATCGTCCCCAAGAACGTAACAGGCATTGGATACAATGCTTTCCAGGATTGCGAGAACCTCACCTCCATCTATATTCATATGGACGTAGACGATTTCGGCGATTCTATATTCCAAGGTTGCAAAAGCCTAACGGATGTGTACTACTACACATTTGAGATCCCACTTCATTGTGCTTATGCCATTGACGATTTCGACGCCGAAAATGCCACACTACATGTACCGGCAGGCATGGTAGACAAATTCAAGGCAGATGTGGTGTGGGGAAAATTCGGCAATATCGTACCCCTCACCGAAGAGGAGAAGGGCATATTCAGCGTCAACGGCTAGGAGAAGATTCTCGCAAAGTGTCCTGGCAAAGTCCCTAATCAGCAAAATAACAGGTTTCCCGAAATCAGCTGACCAGCTGACCAAACGCACTATAGTCCCTTGAATATCAATATATCACCTCGGTCAGCACTGCTGTCCGAGGTTGACTACCGTTGACCTTATGCTATTATCAGAATCCTTCGCGGGGTGGGGCGTAGAAGCGGCTGTTCTTGCGGCCGAGGGCGCGGAGGCGGCCCTCCTTGACGAATAGGTTGAGGTACTTCGTTGCCAAATACTCCGAGCATTCGCACAGTTGCTCCATCTGTGAGCGGTAGATGTATTCGTGGTCCTCAAAGAAGGCGCGCAGGCGGTGCTCGGCAATCTCGCGCGTGAGCAGGGTGCGCACGGCATGGCCACCGCTCACAATCTCGGCACCGCGCATGGACTCCTTCAACTCCTTGCAGGGGCCGAAGGTGACGCCCTTGACCGTCACGTCGTGGTGGGTGACGCGGTCGTTCAGGTACTTGGGCTCCTTCAGCCCTAACTTCACGCTGAACGAGCCAACCTCGTCGATCTGTACCGTGCGCCCATCGAGCAGGGCCTCGCTCAGTTCATGGCCGAGGGCATTGAGCACGGCCACCACATCGGCCTTGTGGAGCGTGCAGGCATGGCTGATGCGCTCGGCCATCTCCTTCGTTGTCACTGGCGTAGAGGATACTACGCTAACTCCCATCAAGGGATTCTTCTCGGTGGCTTCGCCTTGTAGGTCGAAGCGTGGGTTCAACTGATAAGCTATCGTACCCGACTTCTTCGTTGTTTTTGTCTTTCTCATGGTTTCGTATATTTAAGTTTCGTAAACTCAACTTAGGGGAGTTCAGGAGTCTGCAGTTTTCGCTTCGCTTGGGAGTACAGACAAGACTTTTGACTGATGATAGCATATCGGTTACAACCATGCAGATGCCGCTCTATAGTATTGTCTGAACTACTGAACTACTATCTACTGAACTCCTTTAATTTATAACTATATTTTTTATTTCTTGACGGCGAGCACTTGCGCATACGGTCACGAACATACGCGCGTATTGTCGCGAGCATATGCGTACATGGTCGCCATCACGAACAGATATTTGCAGACGCAAAATTAAAGAAAGAGCCACACAAAAGCAAGCATTTACAAGCATTTTTTATGTATGCCATAGGGTATTGACATCGGGATTTTGAGGTTGTAACTTTGCAGCAGAAATAAGGTGGCCTCCCCCCCTGCCTCTCCCGAAGGAGGGGTGACTCGGAACCGCGGACCGAGTTGCCTTGACTAAAAGAGAAGCAAAATGAGGCAGTGCGCACACTGAGATCTTTAATCTAAACTATTTAATCAGCCCTAACAAAGTCCTTCACTAACTTCTCTTCGATGACGGGATTCCCCTCCATCGGGAGGGGTTAGGGGAGGCCCCAAATGAACTAGAATGAACATACCCATTTTAACTACCGCGCAACAACAGTTGGCGGCAGTATTTGAACCTATTATGGCCATGATGCGTGACCTTATCGAACGCAGCAAGGCGAGTAACAAACCTTCGGTGAGGGACAAGGCTTCCCCCTCCCGTCGCCCCTCGCTCCCCGAGGTGGAGCGCGCCCTGCGGGCCAAGTATCACCTGCGCTACAATGTACTCACGTGCCGCACCGAGTTCCGCGCCGTGGATGCCACGGACGACGTGCCCTACCTGCCCGTGACGAAGCGTGTGTACAAGACTTGGCTGTGCGAACTGCAGGCCGATGGCACCGACTTTTGGTGGATGGGCGGCATAGAGGCCGTAGCCGAGTCGATGCACGTAGAGGAGTACCACCCCGTGATGGCCTACTTCGATGCCCTGCCCCAGTGGGACGGTGAGGATCGCCTCACCCCATTGATGCGCCGCCTCACCAAAGATGACACGATGGTGGGCTACCTCTGCCGCTGGATGCTGGCCTTCGTGCACCAGGCACGGGGAGGCGACGCGGTGTTTGCCAACAGCGTGGCACCGCTCCTCATAAGCGACCGCCAAGGCCTGCACAAGAGCACCTTCTGCCGCCTGCTCCTGCCCGAGGCGTTGCGTCACCTGTATACCGATAGCTTCGACCTCTCGGCCGAGGGGCAGTGCGAGCGCAAGCTGGCCGACTGCCTGCTCATCAACCTCGATGAGTTTGACCGCTACTCATCGCGCAAGCAGAGCCTCTTGAAGAACCTCATGCAGATGACCACATTGAACATACGCCGTGCCTACGAGAAGAATGCCTCCGTGCTGCCCCGCATCGCCTCGTTCATCGGCACCAGCAACAGCGACGCCCTGCTCAGCGACCCCACGGGAAGCCGCCGCTTCCTGTGCATAGAGATTGACGAGAGCATCGATGTGGACACGCCCATCGAGTATGCACAGCTCTATGCCCAGTGCACGGCGATGCTTGAGCGTGGTGCGCGACACCACTTCACCGATGAGGAGGTGCGCGACATCGAGCTACGCAACAGCGGCTTCCGCCGCTCGCTTCCCTTGGAGGAACTCTTCTTTTCCCATTACCGCCTCCCCCGCGAGGGCGAGGAACCGCTGCTGCTCTCTGCGGCCGAGATATACGACACCTTGTACGACATCGACCCGCGCACCATGCGCGGCGTCAACCGCCAGAATTTCGGTGCCGAGCTGCGCTCCTTCGGTGCTACGCGCACAAAGATAGGCAACCGAAGGGTCTATCAAGTGAAGCCGAACTTCAGCGAAGTTAATGTTTGAGCTAACAGGCAGCATCGGTCAACCCCAGTCAGCAGGGTTGACCGATGTTATATTCTGTAGGACAACGAATTAAACTCGACAGGTCAGCTGGTCAGCTGAAATAAGGAAACCCATTATATACGTCATTTGTAAGTCACTGCTTCCTCCCATTTTCAATGTATATCCTGCGAAGTCCTGCTTATCACCTCTCGGTGAGCGTCGTGATGGTGCCAAAGTTGCTCCACGGGGCGACGGATTTGTAGTTCTCCAGTGCGCTGGCGGGGACATGGAGGGTTTTGGATTGGATATCCGTACCGAAGGTGTCGGTATAGGCTGTTGAGGGTACCACTGTGGCTAGGCAGTATACATCGACTAGCTGGGGACATGATGTGAATACACCATACCCAAGGGTGGTCATGCTCGCGGGGAGGGTAATGGAAGCAAGGCGCGAGCACTTCTCGAAAGCAAAGTCCTCAATCGTAGTCAGACCCTCGGGGAGGGCGATGGCAGTGAGCGACATGCAGTCGCGGAAGGCATACCCTTGGATGCTGGTCACACCCTGAGGTATGGTGATGGACGAGAGGCTACTGCATCCCCAGAAGGTAAACCACTCAATCGTAGCCAGTCCCTCGGGGAGGGCGATGGAGGTGAGCGACGTGCAGTCGCGGAAGGCTTCGCGGCCAATAGCGGTCACACCCTCGGGGATATCGATGAAAACAAGCTTGCTACTACCGTAGAAGGCATAGCTGCCGATGCTCGTGACCTCTTCCCCTATGATAACCTTAGTAAATTTGCTATTATAGAATACTCCCTCCTCACAGAAAGATGCCGATGGAATAGGACATTTTACCGTGAGTTCACCAGCACATAGCCAGAAAGCCTGCTTACCAATTGTGGTCACACTCTCGGGGAGGGTGAGGGTCTCGAGAGCACTGCAGTTGAAGAAGGCTTCACGACCAATCGTGGTCACGCCCTCAGGGATATTGATATTGGTGAGTGCGTTGCAATCGCAGAAGGCATAGTCCTCGATGACCTTTATATCCTCGGGGAGGATGAGAGCCTTGAGGCTGCGGCAACGGGTAAAAGCGGCGTTTGCAACTGTGGTCACTCCCTTGGGGAGGGTAATGGATGGGAGGCTCGTACAGTCGCAGAAAGCATATGCTTCGATACTACTCACGCTCTCGGGAATGACGATAGAGGTGAGGTTAGTGCAGTCACAGAAGGCCCAGGCACCGATACTGGTCACACCCTCAGCTATGACAACGCGGGTAAATTCGCTATCGTAGAACGCTCCCTCGTCGTTGTAGGTGGCCGATGCTATCGGGCAGCCTACGAATAGCTCGCCTGTGCATCCGCAGAAGGCCAACTTGCCGATGTACGTCACCCCCTCGGGGATGATGGTGGTGGTGAGCCTGTCGCTGCCGAAGAAGGCGTGGTCACCGATGCTCTCCACCCCGTCTCCGATGGTAACCTTTGTGAAGCCGCTACAGTAGAACGTGCCGTCTACAGGGAAGAGTGCCGATGGGATGTTGCAGTTGACGGTGAGCTCTCCGGCGCATTGGTAGAAAGCTTCCTTACCGATATGCACTATCCGCTCGGTGAGAATGAGGTGTGAACGGTTGCTGACGCAGTTCTTGAAAGCCTTCTGGCCGATGTACGTCACCCCCTCGGGGATGTGGATGGCGGTGAGGCTGCTGCAGTTCTCAAAGGCGCTACCGCCGATGCTTGTCAGCTGGGACGACTCGGAGAGGGTCACGGTGGCAAGGCTCGTGCAACCTCGGAAGGTGAGCGAGTCTATCATAGTCATTGCCTCGGGGATGTGGATGGAGATGAGACCCTCGCATCCGTCGAAAGCCTGCTTGCCGATGCTCGTCACACTCTCGGGGATATGGATAGAGATGAGGCTCTTACAACCCTCGAAGGCCGACGCGCCAATCTTCATTAGTCCCTCGGGGAGGGTGACCGTGGTGAGGCTGGAGCAACCGGAGAACGCTGCGGCTCCAATGCTCTCCACCCCCTCATGTATCGTCACGTGCGCTATCGACTCCTGATATTTCTTCTTCCAGGGAGTAGGGTCGAGGAGATAGTCGTACATGACGCCTGTCCCCTTGATGATCAACTCGCCCCTGTCGGTCAGCCTCCAGGTGAGATCGTCACCGCAGGTGCCTGAAGCAATGAAGGATTGTATGCCGGTAAACCGTCCCCAATACCTGTCCTCTTGGTAGGCCTCTACGGCACTATGAGGAACATAGACGGGGATGGAGGCGGCCACGCCTCGGAAGGTGTCGCCCTGTATCGTAGGCGGTACTTGCGCACTGCTGATGATGGCGACGAGCTTGCTGCAGTGCTCAAAGGCGGCACTGCCGATGCTCTTCAGCCCCAGAGGGAGGGTGAGTACGGTGAGGTTGTCGCAATGACGGAAGGCAGAGTCACCAATGCTCGTCACGCGATAGCTGTTGCCCTCGTAGCCTACCACGGCGGGGAGGTTTATGGAGTCGGAGTATACCTCGGCCCATTTCAGTACCTTGGCCGTCTTGTGTGGTAGGTCGAGCAGATAGCATGCGCCATCGAGCATCATCTCGCTCGTGTCGGGCGGGGTCACTTGCTCCTGTGGTGGCTCTTGTTCTTGCTCGGGACCCTCGATGATATCGGGTTGGCAACCCGCCAGTAACACTATAAAGAGCAGCAGTAAACTTTTCTTCATCGAGTTATCGTTTGCCTGTTCTTATCTTCTGCGCATCCAATGAGAGGGAGGGGCACTACATCGCCATGCCGCCATCGACCTGGAGCACCTGGCCGGTGACGTAGGCCGCGAGGTCCGATGCCAGGAAGAGGGCTGCGCCCGCCACATCGTCGCCCTCGCCGGCACGACGCAGGGGTATCTGCTTGGCCCACTCGGCACGGAGTTCCTCGCTGAGTTTGCCCGTCATGTCGGTGTTGATGAAGCCCGGTGCGATGACGTTGGCACGTACGCCACGTGAACCCAACTCGGCTGCAATGCTCTTCGTCAGGCCGATGATACCCGCCTTGGAAGCCGAGTAGTTGCACTGGCCCGCGTTGCCGTGTACGCCCACTACGGACGACATGTTGATGATGCTTCCACTACGCTGGCGCATCAGGATGGGGGTGCACGCACGGCAGAAGTTGAATGCCGACTTGAGGTTGGCTGCGATGACCTCGTCCCACTGCTGCTCGCTCATGCGCATGAGCAGTCCGTCGCGTGTGATGCCCGCATTGTT
>JAZOPX010000142.1:0-6851 GCA_045655845.1 Bacteroidaceae bacterium | reverse complement strand
GTGGAGTTGGAGTACGTTGTACTTGAACTTGGCCATCTGGTTGATGAAGTGCTTCACGTCGGCCACGGGGAGGAAGTGTCGTGCGGGGTCGAGCATGAGGGCGCGTCGCTCGTAGCGCGGTGCGTCGTCGATGAGGATGGGCATCATCGCGCCTTGTGCGGTGGATAGGAGGTCGCCCATGAGCAGTTGGTCGATGGTCATCGTGGCGCGGTAGAGGGCCTCTGTGGTGCTACCCGTGAGGGCGATGCCCTTGCGGGTGATGTGTATACGGTAGTGCTCGTCTCCTTCGAGGGTGGGATCGAGGGCGAGGGTGATGTCGGCCCGCTTGCCTTCGGTGGCGAGGGGTATGCTGATGCCTGTGCGCTGCTCGATGAGGGTCGCGAGGGTCTCGGCCACGAAGTGCTGATCCTCGGTGGGGTAGGCGATGGCGGTGCGTCCCGGGGTGAAGCGGTAGGGCTTACCCTGTGGCTGCTCTATGTGGTTGGGCATGGGCATGAGTGCCGCGAGCTGGTCTTGTGCCTTGAGGCCGAGGGTGGCTGCCACGAAGGTGGCGAGGAGGATGAGGGTTCTTGTCATGGCGTGTTGTGTTAGTTGTTAGTGCAAAGATAATAAAAAAAAATGAATGGTGTGCGTTTGCTTGTTTCTTTTGGTTTCTTTTGGTTTCTTCTTTTTGTAAGTAGTTGAGGATGACCGAGATATTTTTCTTGTTCTGTCCTGCCTTCGTCGGTATGCCGACGGGCTGCAGAGGGAGTACTGGCGGGGCGCGGAGGAAGTGCCGACGGGCTGAGGAGGAGGGCTCTGATTTTTCTGTTGAAAGGCCCTGTTTTTTTCTATTGCAGGGCTCTGATAATCTTAACGGACGGCTTCGCGAGGCGAGCGATAGGCTCCGCGAACCGTAGCAATGGGCTTCGCGAGACGCGGAGGCAGGCTACGCGAGCTACGGAAGGAGGGTCAACATTTCCAGTGCAAAGGTCTACACTTTCCTGCGTGAGTAGTCAATATTTCCAGGAGGGAGTGTCAACCTTTTCCGTACGAAAAAGTGATTACGATTACGCTTACGCTTACAGAAAAGTACACGCATAGTGATGGGCGACGGGGCGGGCGCAATTTTTTATTATATATATTATTTAAATAATATATATAATAATTTTTTTATGAACATTGGGAGAGACTGAGGAGGGTGCGCGCAAAAACTGTAAGCGTAAGCGGTGACTGTGTGTGAGTAAAAATGTGTGCGAGATTTGCGTATGTCAGAATCTTTTGTTATCTTTGCATAGTTATAGTACCATGGTTTGCGGGTGTCTATGTCCGCCCCTTGAAGAATATTGATAATCAATACAATAAAACACAAATCTATGAAACGACATTTTCTTGCGATGTTTGCCTTCGTGGCATGCGCATGGGGTGCTCTGGCACAGGGCTTCCCGACGGTGAGCACACCGGAGAACACGGTGTGGTATCTCATCCAGTTCATTAACGGCGGCAATGCCATCACGGCCGAGGAACCGGGTGCAAATGTGACCACTTCGGCGGCTGTAGGCAAGCCTTCTCAGTTGTGGAAGGTGACGGGCAGCAGTGCCGACGGCTACCAGTTGACCAACAAGAAGGGCTATACGCTCCACGTGGCTTCGGCGGACAAGAACCAGATGGTGCAGGCTTCGGCTACGGCATCGGGCGTGAGCACGTTTGCCATTACTGCGAACGGCGACAACTATGAGATTCAGCCCAAGGGCAACACGGGCATCTCGATGAACCTCTGGGGCGGCCCCAGTGAGAACCGTGGCGTAGGCCTCTGGGACAAGGGCGACAAGAACAATCCTGTGAAGTTTGTCGATGCTTCGGCATTGGAGGCGGAGAGCAAGTTCTCTTTGATTCCCTATCCGCAAGAGCTCGTTGTGACACAGCAGGGCACACTCCACGTGGCTGCACTGAGTGCTATTACCTATGGCAGCGATGAGATGAAGGAGCATATCGAGGCCTTTGCCGAGCAGTTGAATACCTCATCGGGCATCACACTGACCGTGAAAAAGGCTGGCGATGAGGCATCGGCAGGCGAGATATGGTTTGGTGTCGACGAGACTTTGCCCCGCGACGGATATACTCTCTTGGTGAAGGAGAGCGGTGTCGAGATCAAGACCTCAAGTTTCGGTGGTGAACTCTATGCCCTTCAGACCTTGATGCAGTTGCTCCCCCGCGAGTTCTTTGCCAATGAACTCTGTGGCACTGGATGCAGCGCGCAGTGGAGCCTCCCCTTCGTGAGCGTCAAGGACCATCCCCAGTTTGAGCATCGTGGCTTCATGATGGACGTGGCCCGTCACTTCTTCGACAAGGACGAGGTGAAGAAGGTGCTCGACATCATGGCATTCTATAAACTCAACCGCCTCCACTGGCACCTCACCGACGACCAGGGCTGGCGCATCGAGATCCCCGAATATCCCAAGCTCACCGAAGTGGGCGCCGTGCGTGCCGGCTCGTTCACGAGCAATGGCGACGGGGCACAGTTCTTCGACGACACCGAGTATGGCCGTGGCATGTACTTCACACTCGACGATCTGCGCGAGATTGTGGCCTACGCAGCTGAGCGCAACATCGACATCCTCCCCGAGATTGACCTCCCCGGTCACATGGTGGCTGCCGTGGCATCGTACCCCGAGTTTAGCTGCGACCCCACGAAGAAATACGAGGTGCGCATCCCTGGTGGGATCTCACACGACGTGCTCAACGTGGGTAAGGACGAGGTGATCGACTTCCTCGAGTGCGTGCTCGGTCACGTAGCTGATGTGTTCCCCTTCCCCTACATCCACCTCGGTGGCGACGAGTGCCCCACAGAGCAGTGGGCGACCAATGAGGACTGCTTGCGCCGCGTGCAGGAGGAGGGCCTCACTGGTGTCGAAGAGTTGCAGTCATGGCTCGTGGAGAAACTGGGCACCTACCTCAAGACCGAATATGACAAGGACATTGTCGTATGGGATGAGGTGCTGAAAAACTGGAATACCAAGAATACCATCAAGCCTCTCATCATGGCTTGGAACGATGGTGGCCAATGGTCAAAGACCGCTGCCGATCTCGGCTTCGAGAGCATCCTCTGCCCTTGGTCACACATGTATATTGACTTTATGCAGGTACCCGAGGGGCAGTTGCTCTTGGATGAGCCCTACTATGGTGGTTGGTCATTGAACATCCAACATATCAACACCGTTGAGGAGGTATATACATTCAATCCTGTAACCTACCTCAGTGGCAAGGAAGACCGCTGCTGGGGGGTGCAGGTGAACCTCTGGGCCGAGACGCTTAACGACAATGAGGAACTGGAGTACTGCCTCCTTCCCCGTATGCTCGCATTGGCCGAGAATGGCTGGTTGCCTCAAAGTCAGAAGAGTTGGCTGGGCTTCTACCAGCGCTTGCAGAGCCACGACGAGATCCTTGACCAACTGGGCTATACCTATGCCAAGCACTATATCGAACCCAAGGAGTATACCGCAGCTGAACAGGCTATCATGGAGGCTGAGGAGATCCTCGCCACCAGCATCCGAGGTGGCGTAGGCTACCCTGCGGCAGAGAACTACGATGCCCTGCAGGAGGTGCTCGAGACCGCCAAGGCTTCGTCGCTCAACGCTGATGCCTTGACTGAGGCTATCGCCGCCTACAAGGCTTCCCCCCTCGTGCAGCCCGAGGCAGGCAAGACCTATCGCATCCTCTCGGCATCGACCTACTTCAAGCGTCAGTACGAAGGCTCGTCAATGTATCAGAAGGGCAGTGGCGTGAACTTCCACTACACCCCGCAGACCGAGCCCGAGGAGCTCTGGCAGTTCACTCCCAGTGGTGACGGTTACATCCTCACCAACTGCTACAGTGGTGGCCAGCTCACCATGGATACCTACAACGCAGCCGTTGCCATCACCGATAAGGGTACTCCCATCCGTATCGACAAGGCTACCATCGAGGCTGGCGGCTATACCTACATCCCCGGTGCGGTGACCATCTCGGCCGTTAACGGCTATAGCGCCACCGTGACAGGTAGCGTGAAGCGACTCAGTGCCGAGGTGTCGGGCGCAGTGTATGCCAAGGACGAAGCTAGACTCTGCTACAACGGCACATGGCGCATCGAGGAGGTGACCGACTATACCGCATGGCTCGAGGGCTTGGTGGACAAGTGCGAGCACATCGTACTCACCGCAAAGCCCGGCGAAACCAACCAACCTACTGCTGAGGCACTCGACTTCCTCAAGATCTCTGTCATCGCTCCCGCCAAGGCCACGCTTACCGAAGGTGCCGTGACCAAGGAGCAATATGATGCCTACACCGCACTCTATCTCCAGTTCCAGCAGATGGAGCGCACAGGCTTTGCACAAAGCCTCGACGAAGGCTACTACTACCACCTGCACAACGTGTGGTTTGGTAAGTATGCCGCCTATGACAAGAGTGCTAAGAGTGTTGTCCATAAGGATAGCAAGGGTAATGGCAATGAATACCTTTGGCAAGTCGTGAAGCAGCCCGGAGGTGGCATCTGTCTCTACAATAAGGCTACAGGTACAGCAGCTTATCCCACATCGGAGGCCGAAGGTACGGTGGTAAAACTGGGTCGCGACTATACCTGGACACTCGAAGAGCGTACCAACGACGGAAAAACCGGCATCTGCATTATCAATAGCACAGGAGCATACAGTTGGTATATCAATCCCGGTGTGTGGAGCGAAGTTATCTTCAAACCCATCACATGGGGTGCCAGCACATGGGAGTTCCAGAAATCCAATGTCAAGGTTGAGGAGGGTGGCACCACACCGGTACTGCCGCAAACCAGCGGTATCTTCCCCCAACCGCAGGAGGTGAAGTGGGGCGAAGGCAAGGCTTTCGACAACACCGTGGCCTACACCCTCGTGGGTGCTGCCGACGCCGACGCTGATGCCGTGGCACTCATCGGTAAGTATCTCAAGACAGAGAACGGCACCATGCAACTCATCATCGGTGAGCGTGGCGACGAGGCCGTAGCAGCATACGAAACACTCATCCCCGCCAAGGCCGAGGGCTACTACCTCAGCGTAGCATCCGACAAGGTGGTCATCGCTGGTAACGATGCCGAGGGTACCTTCTATGGCGTGCAGACATACCTGCAACTGGCCTCACAGCCCGAGGTGAAGGTGGTGACCATCACCGACTGGCCCTCAATCAGCGACCGCGGACTCGTAGAAGGATACTATGGTAACCCCTATAGCGATGCCGACCGCAAGAGCCTGCTCGAGTTCTTCGGACGCACCAAGATGAACGTCTATATCTATGGCCCCAAGGACGACCCCTACCATCACGACCGTTGGCGCGAGGACTATCCCGCCGACGAGGCCGAGCGATTCAAGGAACTCGTGGCCGTAGCCAAGCGCAACAAGGTGCGCTTCGTATGGGCGATGCACCCTGGTAAGGATATCCAGTGGACCGACGCCGATCGTGCTGCCTCTGTGGCAAAGCTCGAGAAGATGTATGCCCTCGGTATACGCGCCTTCTCTATTTTCTTCGACGACATCAACGGTGCCGAGCAGAGCAAGGGCGACAAGCAGGCCGAGTACCTCAACTACCTCAACGAGAACTTTGTGAAGAAGCACCCCGATGTGGCACCCATCATCATGTGTCCCACACAGTACAACAAGGCCTATACCGGTGGTAATGACACCTACCTCAATGCCCTGGGCACCACACTTGACGCGGAGACACACATCATGTGGACGGGTAACAGCGTGGTCGACATGATCGGCAAGGGCGATATGGAGTGGGTGAACACCCGCATCAAGCGCAATGCCTACATCTGGCTCAACTATCCCGTGACCGATTACTGCCGCGACCACATCCTCATGGGCCCCACCTTCGGCAACGATCTCGACATAGCCCCGCTTCTCGGTGGCTTCGTATCGAACCCCATGGAGTATGCCGAGGCATCCAAGGTGTCGCTCTATAGCATCGGTGACTACTGCTGGAATATGGAGGACTACGATGCCGACGCCTCATGGGAGAGCGCACTCAGTTATTTGATGCCTACGCTGACTAAGGAGTTCCGCCTCTTCTGCGAAAACAACGTGGACCTTGGCGACAACGTGCATGGCTTGCGCCGCACCAACGAGTCGCCCGCCTTCGTAGAGGCTAAGGATACCTATAATACCCTTATGCAACAGGGCAAGACCGCCGAGGCCGTAGCAGTGCTCCGCGAGCACTTCACCCTCATGGCCGATGCGGCTACCAAGCTGATGGCAAGTAACTATAACCCCGCACTCACCGTGGAGATCACTCCTTGGTGCGAGGTGATGAACTATATCGCCCTCAAGGGACTCGAACTTGCGAAGATGTACGAAGCCTTGGCGGCGGCAAAGCCCGAGGATTTCATCGAAAGCTACGTGAAGTATCAGGAGTATGACGAGGCACAGAGTGCCGTGCGCTCACGTGACTTCGAGGGCTCTATCCGCGTGGCTCGTCCCGCGGTAGGTAGCTACCATATCATCCCCTTCCTCAAGAGTTCCTTGGATGCCCTCGTGGCTGAGTATAAGTCACGCTTTGACTTCGGTCTCGATGTGTTCCCCGGACAAGAGGTGGAGAATGGCGACTACTTCATCATGTTTGAAGGAAAGTACCTCACCAACCAGAGCGAAGGCGTAGATGGCACCGCACCTGCCTTCGTGGAGAAGCGTGACGACGTGAAGCCCCAACGGCAGGAGTGGAGCATCTCGCTCGACCCCGCGACCAACCGCTACAAGATTGTCAACCGTCAGGACGACCGCTACCTCAACGAGAAGGGTGAGTTCACCGTGAGCAATGCCACCAACCCCTATGAGGCAGCATGGCACACCTATAACATCATGCGCCTTGCCAAC
>JAZOPX010000141.1:0-14569 GCA_045655845.1 Bacteroidaceae bacterium | reverse complement strand
AAAAGACTCGAGCTGCCTTACGCAATTTGGCGTTAATGGAGGGAAATCTGCAGAACCACTCCTCGTTGCTGCGCCTATATGGTGTGCTGCATCGTGTCAGAATGGATAGATGCGTTGCTCGGTGGTTTGCTCGCAGAGAAGGCTGGCTCACGGCACGTCTCATAAGTCCAAAGCCGAAACTGCATTTGTACTTTATCTATAAGTTGGGATACTATTGCAGTCTCAAACAGAAATAAGAGTTTCGGAAAAATCCTAAGAACGACTACAAACTAATAAGGGGCTCTTCACAGAGGCCCTTACTAGATTCAATAGGTATTAGTTTTTAAGGTAAAAAGATTGTTTCAGGATAACGACACAAAGGTCTTACTTTTTTTTCAACTTACAAAACATTTTTTCATGTCGTGCAACATATAAATGGGATGTTGCAACTCATTTTTAACATAATGATAGGAAAATCGGAGTGCGTGGCGGTGAATCATGCCGCTTTAATAGACAAATGCGAGATCTTGTCAGTTGAAGAATAACTTGTATGATGTATCGTAGATCTGCTCTGCTATATGTTCGACTGAGTATGGATAGATTTCGGATAGCTTCTCCATTACACGACTAACATAAGCGCTTTCATTGCGTTTACCCCGGAAGGGGGTGGGGGCAAGATAGGGGGAGTCTGTCTCGACTACGAGGCGGGTGAGAGGAATCTCACGTAGGACTTCGGGAAGGGTGGACTTTTTAAAGGTGGCCACACCATTGATGCCTAAGACAAAACCGGGAAACTCAAGCAAAGCATGTGCCTCCTCGGCAGTTCCCGTGAAGCTATGGAAAACACCACGAAGAGGGGTTTCCTTGTAGTGCATGAAGAGGGAGTGGAGTTCCGTAAAGGCTTCTCGAGAGTGAATGATGATGGGTAGGTCATATTCCAAGGCCCACGCTATCTGTTCTTCGAGGGCACTCATTTGCTCAGCCTTGTATGTGGTGTCCCAATAGAAGTCCAATCCTACCTCTCCGATGGCGACAAAGGGGGCATGGGTGGCATCTCCTCGTACAGATTCGTCGAGTAGTGTCTTCATGGTGGCCAACACTTCTCGGAAATCACCTTTTACCTCTGTCGGATGTAAACCTATTGTAGGGAAGCAAAGCGAGGGATACTCTGCACACACTTGCAACATGGGGGCTATGGAGGCGGCGTCAATGTTGGGCATGATGATACGGGTGATACCTGCTTCTATAGCACGGTTCATCACCTCGGCTCGATCTTCGCCAAACTCATCTACGAAGAGGTGGCTGTGGGTATCGATAATATTATACATCGCGCTGCATGAGCATGGCCATGAACTGAGCCAAAATGGATTTCTGCTCTTCGGATAGGCTGAGTGCCTCCAATTCGGCCTTGGCAAGGGTGTAGTAGTGCTCCTCGATGGTGCGGCTCATGGCAGGCAGACCTATCTGGTTGTATATCTCTGTGACAGCGGCAATCTTCTCATCTGGATTGATGTTGTCCGCAGTAGCCCAGTAGTCGAGCACGGCACGTTGCTCCTTATTGGCCAAGCGCAGAGCGTTGATGTAGAGATAGGTTTTCTTGTTACACAAGATGTCGCCGCCAATCTTTTTGCCAAAAACTTTGGGGTCGCCATAGACGTCAAGGTAATCGTCGCGCAGCTGGAAGGCTAGACCAATGCACTCGCCCAAACGGTAGAGGTGCTGGGCATCTTCTTTTGAGGCACCTCCGAGAACTGCTCCTATCTTTAGGGCACAAGCGAGCAATACGGAGGTCTTGAGGCGTATCATCTCGATATACTCAGCTTCTGTGACGTCGGTGCGGGTCTCAAAGTCCATGTCGTACTGTTGGCCTTCGGCAATCTCAATGGAGGTCTTGTGAAATGTAGCCATCACTTCGCGGAAATGAGCATCGTCCACCCGAGACATATATACATCTGCTAGAGTAAGCATTACGTCGCCCGAGAGGATGGCCGTATTGGCATTCCATCGCTTGTGTACGGTGGGCTTGCCGCGACGTACATCGGCATTATCCATGAGGTCGTCGTGCAGGAGGGTGAAGTTGTGGTATATCTCCAATGCCAGCGCGGGGTCGAGAATCATCTCCACATCGTCGCGATACATGTTGTAGGCCATGAGCATCATGGCGGGACGTATGCGTTTGCCTCCGAGCGAGAGAATGTACTTGACCGGCTCGTAGAGGTTCATCGGTTCATGTGCATAGTCGAGTGTATCGATATGTGCATTTACCTTATCGAGTAGTTGGGTGAAAGAATATTGCATGGTGTAGCTCTTTGGGTATGTTGGGGTAAAGAAAAAGAGGCTACGTGTGCAGCCTCTTTTTATGTGTTTGAGATTAGTTGCTCAAGCGGAATGTTACAGGCAGCGTGAAACGTACACGTACCTTCTTACCACGCTGTTCTCCAGGTTTCCATTTGGGCATTCCTGATACTACGCGGAGGGCTTCCTTGTCAAGATAGGGGTTAACGGGCTTGACAACCTGGGGGTCTACGATAGAACCGTCAGAGTTAACCACGAACTGTACGATAACACGGCCTTGGATGCCTTGTTCCTGACAGATGGTCGGATACTTCATGTTCTTCTGGAGGTATTTCATCAACTCAGCCATACCACCGGGGAACTCGGGCTGGTTTTCTACTACCTGGAAGATTTCTTCTTCCTTCTCGGGCTCTTCAACTACGATGGGCACATCATCGGTGATTTCTACGAACTCTGCTTGGTCTTCAGCTGAAACGATAGTGGTTTCCTCAATTTCAGCATCATCTTCTACGATGTTGAGCACTTCGGCCTGGGTCACAGCTTGGGGGGGGGGAGGTACAGTCTTCTTCTCAGGCATGGTGATGGGGATTACCTCTTCTTCCAACACGATGTCACCGGCGTCGAGAATTGCACCGCCTTCAGCTTCATCTTCGTACTGTGTCCACTCAAATGCCACGAAATGACCAGCCAAAACAAGAATGAATCCAAGCAAAATCCACGTGAGCTTCTTGCTTTCCAAATTGGCTTTTTCCGATTTTTTGATTTCCATAAGTTATGTTTTGTTTATTATACTCCTCGTAGTTTCTGCAAAATTAATACAAATTTCTTTAGTCGGAACAAAAAAGTTTATTTTTTTTATATGCTTCCGCTTTTTTGCTTTTTTTTGAGAAGGTTTTTTGTTGTCTGTACCCATTCTTATACAAAAAGTCGTATATTTGCGATAAAACTGAAGAGTCTAATGAAGAGAATCATTATATGTCTATATGTCGCTTGTAGTGCTGTTATCCTTCGTGCTCAAGATGCGGGGGCGGCTTTCCAATTTCTGCGGTTGCCTATTTCGTCGCATGCTGCAGCTTTAGGTGGGGATAATATATCATCCATAGAGGATGATGCTGAGCTCTCTTATCACAATCCAGCGTTGTTGACTAATGTGAGTGGGAATATGCTCTCGCTTAATTACATGAGCTACCTCCAGCAAACCAATACGGTAGGTGTTGGCTATACAATGTCAATGGGGGATCGTTCCATGTTCGGACTCCGGGCGCATTGCTTGGATTTTGGTTCGATGAAGAATACGGATGCAGAAGGTAATGTCGTCGGCAACTTTTCGGCCAAGGATATGTTGCTGATGGGGACATATAGCTTTGACTTTTCGGACCGTCTTACGGGTGGTGTGAGTGGAAAGTTTATCTACTCTAACTACGAACAGGTGTACTCGTTGGCATTGGGCGTGGATTTGGGGCTCAACTACTACGATGCCGATAGAATGTTGTCTATGTCTGTCGTTGCTCGTAATTTGGGTGGACAGGTGAAGACATTTGATGGCTTGCACGAACCGATGCCGTTTAACCTTTTATTGGGTGTGTCCAAAGAACTGGCTCATGCTCCTGTGCGTCTTTCGCTAACCCTGACGGATCTTCATAAATGGAAATCTGAGGATTTTTATAACTCGATTGACGACTCGTGGAGTGAGATCTTGTTGAAGCACTTTATAGTGGGTGTTGACATATTCCCAACCTCCTCGACTTATGTTTCAGTGGGCTATAATCAACTATTGCGTAGTGAGCTGAAGAACAACGTGAGACGATCGCTTGAGGGTTTCTCCATTGGTGCGGGATTACAGGTGTATAGCGTCAAAGTGGGGCTGTCTTATGGCAAGTATCATATTGCTGCAGCCTCCTTACTTACGAATTTTTCGATACAATTATAATATATTATATACAACACGATATTCATGAAAAAAATAACCATTGCCATTGACGGCCATTCATCGTGCGGAAAAAGCACTATGGCCAAGGACCTCGCTCGGGAAATCGGGTATATCTATATTGATAGCGGTGCCATGTATCGCGCAGTGACCTATTACTGCCTTCGACACGACCTCTTTACTGAGGATGGTGTGAAACTGGATGAGCTGAGGGCTGCGATGGAGGACATTCGCATTAACTTCCGCCTCAATTCTGAAGGCCGTCCCGAAACATATCTGGGAGATGTATGCATTGAGAAGGAGATTCGCGGCATGGCTGTGTCATCACGTGTAAGTCTTATTGCGACTATTGGTTTTGTACGTGAGGCTATGGTTGCCTTGCAACAGGAAATGGGCAAGGAGAAGGGAATAGTGATGGATGGTCGTGATATCGGCACTACGGTATTTCCTGATGCGGAACTTAAGATCTTCGTTACAGCTAGTGCCGAGGTACGTGCACAGCGCCGTTACGATGAGCTCAAGGCCAAGGGAGAAGAGGCTTCTTACGAAAGCATTTTGGAAAATGTAAAGGAGCGAGACCGCATCGATAGCGGACGTGCCATCAGTCCCTTGCGCAAGGCTGATGATGCCATTGAGCTCGACAATAGCCATATGACCATTCCCGAACAGAAAGCTTGGCTCATGGAAAAGTTCATGAGCGTAGCTCAATGTGCAATTTAGTCATTGGCGATTTGTTATTTGGAGTGGTGGACAATTCCTGTATTGAGAATTGGTGAATAGCTCAATAATTGAATAGTAAACAAATTGTAACTGCAAAATGATCAGCGTTGAGATAGACGAACGTTCGGGCTTCTGCTTTGGAGTGACTACGGCCATACGTAAGGCCGAGGAAGAATTGCAGCGAGGTGCTCCCCTGTATTGCTTGGGAGACATCGTGCACAATGGGATGGAGTGTGAACGATTGAGGGAGATGGGACTCATCGCAATTGATCATGAGCAATTCAGGCAGTTGCGCGATGTGCGTGTACTCCTTCGTGCTCATGGCGAACCTCCCGAAACCTATGCGATAGCACGTGAGCGAAACATAGAACTCATCGATGCTACTTGTCCTGTAGTCCTCAATATCCAGAAACGCATCAAGCAGGAGTACGTGACTTTGTCGGACCAACCGAAGCAGATCATCATATATGGTCAGAAGGGCCATGCCGAGGTGCTGGGTCTTGTGGGACAGACCGAGGGTAATGCCATCGTCATTGAAAGTATCAAGGAGATTGACCGCATAGACTTTACACGCGATATCTATCTGTATTCGCAGACGACCAAGTCGCTCGATGAGTTTCGTCTTATCGTGGAGACCATCAAGCAACGCATTGCTCCTGAGGTGGAGTTTCACTACTACGATACCATTTGTCGACAAGTGTCTAATCGCCTTGATAATATTCGCCGCTTTGCTGAGAGTCACGATCTAATCTTTTTTGTTTGCGGCAAGAAGAGTAGTAACGGTAAGGTGCTCTACCAAGAATGTCTGAAGGCCAATCCCAACTCGCACCATGTCGAGGGTAGTCATGAGATAGACTACTCACTCATCAAGGAGGGCCTATCGATAGGTATCTGTGGAGCGACCTCAACTCCCAAATGGCTCATGGAAGAGTGTAAATATGCTATCATAAATCATAAAATATAAAAGTATGGCAAGAAGAATCAATTGTATTGGTATTCTAACCTCGGGAGGTGACGCTCCTGGAATGAATGCTGCTATCCGTGCCGTTACTCGTACGGCAATCTTCAATGGGTTGAAGGTTAAGGGTATCTATCGCGGATACAAGGGCCTTATCACCAATGAAATTGTGGATTTCAAGACGGAGAATGTGAGTAATATTGTTCAACGAGGCGGAACAGTGCTGAAGACAGCCCGTTGCCCGGAGTTTAAGACCGAGGAGGGGCGTGCCGAGGCGTGGAAACATATCTGCGAACATGAGATTGATGCTCTCATTGTTATCGGTGGTGATGGCTCGCTCAGCGGTGCGCGTGTGTTGGCGCAGGAGTTTGACCTGCCTTGCATTGGTATCCCTGCTACCATCGACAATGACCTCTATGGTACGGATACGACGTTGGGCTACGATACAGCACTCAATACCATCGTAGAGGCTGTCGACAAGATTCGCGATACGGCCAACTCACACGAACGCATCTTCTTCGTTGAGGTTATGGGTAGAGATGCAGGTTTTCTCGCCCTTAACAGCGCTATCGCATCGGGTGCTGAGGCTGCCATCATTCCAGAGCATCTTACCAAGGAGGACCAATTGGCCACATTTATTCAGAATGGTATGCGCAAGTCGAAGAACAGTAGTATCGTGCTTGTTTCCGAGAATCCAGAGTTGGGAGGTGCTATGCACTATGCCGAGCGTGTGCATAATGAGTTCCCGCAGTTCGATGTGCGCGTCTCTATTTTGGGACACTTGCAACGTGGTGGCCGTCCCACGGCTCATGATCGCATCATTGCAGGCCGTATGGGAGCTGCGAGTATCGAGGCGCTGCTTGATGGTCAGCGCAATGTGATGATTGGTATACGTAACGACGAGATTGTATATGTGCCCTTCAATACTGCCATCAAGAAGGATAAGCCTATTGATGACCATTTGATGAAGGTGCTGCAAATGCTTTCGATATAAGGCGAAAAGAAGAGAGGACACAGGGTGCCCTCTCTTCTTTTTTTTATTTATTAATCTTAATCGCAGATGCTATTAATCTGCCAATAATTCCTCGATAAACTTGTTGAGCTCTTCGTTGAGGCCTGCCATGAGTCCTTTCTTTACCAATAAGGTGTCATCATCTACTAAAAGGAGGTCGGTAATGGTCTCTCGTACCTCGTCGACAAGCACGAAAGAGTAGGGCATCCACACGGCCAATCGCTCCAAGTCACCCTTCGTGTTGGCCGTCTCTATGGCTGTAGTGAGTTGTGCCGTTACTACATCGTAGAAAGTATCAGGGGCGTATTCCTGCCATTCGGGGATGTCTATGCTGGCTATCTCCTCATCGTTGTCATTGAATACTATTAACTTCCCTTCCTCTTGCAAAGGCTGGAAATAGAAGTCGGTAGACAACAATTGATCTTCTTCTCCCGAGTAGAGCTCGGTAATCTTGCGCAGTGCCTCGTGTATTGATGCGGCAGATGAGGGTGTCAGTTCCATAACGACGAATGTTCTTTTGTGTTTCGGAAAGCAAATGTAGGCATATTTTTCCGATTTCCATCCCTTCGGAGTAATTATTTTTGGGATTTGGGTGACGTTTCCTGTTTTCTGTTGCTGCCAGCGGGTTGTCAATCATTAACTGTCGCCTTGTGAATGTCCAATTCAATCAGTTCCTTTTTGCGATTTTGGAGAACTTCTCGGTATTGTTTGATGAGGGAAAGATGTGTCGAACCCGACTCTCTTTTGGGGGAGGCTTCTTTTTCTGCTTTGTCGAGCGAAGCAAGGGCTTGGTCTACATTGTCACTCATCTCGTAGTAGAGGGCGAGATTGTAGTATGCCATGAGGCGATAACTGCGCAGCCTGCTTTCGGTGAGGATAAGCCATTGGTCAGCTGCGGCTTCCCAATCATTTTCGTTTACATATATTTGAGCTTCGCGTAAGGCATAGCATAGTCGGTTGTAATAAAATACACGTTCGCGCTCTTTCCATGAGGGTAGGTAGGGTTTGATGGAGGCCTCAGCGAGCATGGAAGGTATGTATGGGATGATGTGGTCTATTTCATTGGCATTGTCGATCCAGCAGTCGATGGTTCCTTTATCAAGTATACTAATACCTGATATACTGTCGCGGTCAGGGGTATAGATGCGAGAGCAGAGGTATGCGTTCAGGGGGCGCGAGATGAATCGTGCTGCAGGGTGATAGATAAGGCAGGCATAGTCGATGGAGTAGATCATCTCCACCTCGAGTTGTTGGCAAAGGTCATTCACCTCGGTACTGGTGAAAACATGTGTCGTGGTGCTGTCGGGATGATAGAGCAGGGAGTCGAGCACCACTACGCGCTCCATGATACCTGCATCAGCAAAGGTAAGTGCTACCTGTTCCTTCACCGAGTCTGCGTCGCAGGGGAGAATGATAGCGTCTTCGTTGACGACTACGACATTGTTCTGATTGAAGTTGTTCACTATCCCTATGCTATTCACCCTCTGCTCAGGCATCACTTCAGGGGGGAGCATCTGTTCGATGTTGAGGTAGAGGACTTCGCTGCAGGAGCTTAATAGAGTAAGGAATAGAAAGAAAAAAGAAAAGACCCACCCCAGCCCCCTCCCTCTGTGGAGGGGCTTTACGGGCATCTCGGAGTAGGTTCTCTTTCTCATATTAAGTTTGTCTTGCGGTCATCCCTCCAAAAGGGGGATGACCATAGGATAGAGGGGCTTTACAGCCCCTTCCCGTGGCAATTCTTGAACTTCTTTCCGCTACCGCAAGGGCAGGGGTCGTTGCGTCCAACGGTATGCTCGGCACGCACGGGCTCACGGCGCTGTGTGCGTGTGTCGTTCTGAGCAGCAGCTTGCTGGTTGCGGTCGCCCAGTTCAGTCTTGTTTTCCTGGTACTGTTGACGACGCTGTGCTCGAGTCTCTGCAGGAGCTTCTCGTACTTGTTCGGGCTCTCGCATGGGGATTTGTCCGCGCATGAGGATGGAGAGGGTCTTGTCGTTAATCTTGTTCACCATGGTGTCGAAGAGATTTACCGACTCCAGCTTATAGATGAGCAAGGGGTCCTTCTGCTCGTAGCTGGCATTGCGTACTGAGTGACGCAGTTCGTCAAGCTCGCGCAGATTTTCCTTCCATGCCTCGTCGATAACGTGCAGCATGATGGCTTTTTCGAAGGCTTTGATGACCTCTCTACTGTCGGTCTCGTAGGCAGCTTTGAGGTTAACGGGAATCTGATAGACACGTTTGCCGTCGGTGACGGGTACGAGGATGTTCTCGTAACGCATGCCTTGATTCTCATACACCTGTTTGATGACAGGGTTGGCAATTTGTGCCAAGCGATCCATCTTGCCCTTGAAGCCTGCCATGGCAGCGTTGAATGTGATCTCGGCCAATTCTTGGGGCTTCTTGGCTGTATATTCCTGTTCGGTGAAGGGGCATTCGAGAGCCATAACACGGAAGAGCTCCAAGCGGATACCTTCGTAGTCGTTGTTTTCGATGATGCTTGCGCAGCGGTCCCAGATCATGTTGGCGAGGTCCATGCCGATACGCTCACCCATGAGGGCATGGCGACGCTTTGTGTAGATGACGGTACGCTGCTTGTTCATTACATCGTCATATTCGAGCAGGTGCTTACGCATACCGAAGTGGTTTTCCTCGACCTTCTTTTGGGCGTTCTCGATGCTCTTGGAAATCATCTTATGCTCCAGCATCTCACCCTCCTGGAAACCGAGTTTGTCCATTACGTTAGAGATGCGGTCGGCAGCGAAGAGGCGCATCAGGTTGTCTTCCAAAGACACGAAGAATACGGAAGAGCCAGGGTCGCCTTGACGGCCGGCACGACCACGCAGCTGACGGTCTACTCGACGGCTCTCATGGCGTTCGGTGCCGATGATGGCGAGACCTCCGGCGGCCTTTACCTCATCGGAAAGCTTAATGTCGGTACCACGACCAGCCATGTTGGTGGCGATGGTCACGGTGCCTTTTAGACCAGCTTTGGCTACGATGTCCGCCTCTTTCTGGTGTAGTTTGGCATTGAGCACGTTGTGCTCTATCTTGCGCATGGTGAGCATACGGCTCAAGAGTTCGCTGATCTCCACTGATGTGGTGCCGACAAGTACGGGGCGACCCTCTGCCACCATCTTCTCCACCTCTGCAATGACGGCGTTATACTTTTCGCGCTGGGTCTTGTAGATGCGGTCGTTCATGTCGTTTCGTGCGATGGGACGGTTGGTGGGAATTACCACCACATCGAGCTTGTAGATATCCCACAACTCGCCAGCTTCGGTCTCGGCTGTACCGGTCATACCTGACAACTTGTGGTACATGCGGAAGTAGTTCTGTAGGGTGATGGTAGCGAAGGTCTGTGTGGCTGCCTCTACCTTCACGCGCTCTTTAGCCTCGATAGCCTGATGCAAGCCGCCGCTGTAGCGACGTCCTTCCATGATGCGTCCTGTTTGCTCGTCGACAATCTTCACCTCGCCTTGTTCGGTTACGATGTATTCGGTGTTCTTCTCGAACATGGTGTAGGCTTTGAGCAATTGGTTGATGGTATGTACGCGTTCGCTTTTTACGGCGTAGTTGGTGAAGAGCTCGTCCTTCTTCTGCAGTAGTTCGTCCCCTTGCAGTCCGCTGTTCTCAAGAGCAGCCATCTCAGATGCGATGTCAGGGAGAACGAAGAGGGTGGGGTCGGCAGCGTTGCCGGTGTTGAGTTCGATACCCTTGTCGGTGAGGTCTACGCTATTCATCTTCTCGTCGATTACAAAGTAGAGCACGTCGGTAGCCTCGGGCATGCGGCGGTTGTTTTGCTCCATGTAGATGGCCTCAGTCTTGAGCATGCCGGTCTTGATACCAGGCTCAGAAAGGAACTTGATGAGGGGCTTGTTCTTGGGGAGCGCCTTATGGCTGCGGAAGAGGGCGAGGAAACCTGCCTCTACTTCTTCCTTGTTTTCTGAATAGATGAGTTTCTTGGCTTCGGCAAGGAGTTGGGTGGCCAGACGCTTCTGTGCTTCTACGAGGCGTTCCACGTGTGAGCGCAACTCCTCGAAGAGCTGGTCTCCCTTCTTGGGAACGGGGCCTGAGATGATGAGCGGTGTACGGGCATCGTCGATGAGCACTGAGTCTACCTCGTCCACGATGGCATAGTTGTGACGGCGCTGCACGAGGTCGGCGGGAGATGAGGCCATATTGTCGCGCAGGTAGTCGAAACCGAATTCATTGTTCGTGCCGAAGGTGATGTCGGCAAGGTATGCCTGTCGGCGAGCCTCAGAGTTGGGCTGATGCTTGTCGATGCAGTCTACTGACAGACCATGGAACATATAGAGCGGTCCCATCCACTCAGAGTCACGCTTGGCAAGGTAATCGTTCACCGTCACCACGTGTACGCCATTGCCGGTGAGGGCATTGAGGAATACGGGCAGTGTGGCCACGAGGGTTTTACCCTCACCTGTTGCCATCTCTGCAATTTTACCCTTGTGCAGAACCACGCCACCGAAGAGTTGCACGTCATAGTGTACCATGTTCCAGATAGTCTCGTTGCCACCGGCTTCCCAATGGTTTTTGTAGATGGCTTTGTCGCCTTCGATGCGTACGAAATCCTTGCCCATAGCCGCCAACTCACGGTCGAAGTCTGTAGCGGTTACTTCAATCTCTTCATTCTCAGTGAAACGGCGTGCTGTATCCTTCACGATAGCAAAAGCTTGCGGATGAACTTCATCCAAAGCCTTCTCGTATTTCTCCAGCACTTCCTTTTCCAACTTGTCAATCTGTGCGAAGATTGGCTCGCGGAGTTCTATTTCTGTCGATTCGATTGTGGCTTTCAGCTCTTCAATCTTCTGTTGTTCTGCTACGGCCGAAGCCTTGATGAACTTTTTCAGTTCTTCTGTGCGAGCACGAAGTTCATCGTTGCTCAACTTGGAAATTTCCGGATAAACGGCCTTTGCTCTGTCTACCCACGGCTTGATTTCCTTCATGTCGCGGGTTGCCTTATTACCGAACAATTTTCCGATAAATTCATTAAATCCCATTCTATATATTATTTTTATTATTTCGATAATTGATGTCTGAGCGTGCAAAGTTACAATAAAATGCTGATTTATTTGTTCTTCTCGCTCTAATTTTACTTACATATGTCTGCCAAAGGAGGCAAAGAAGAGGCATTCGGAGCACGAATACGCATGAAATGGGTCAGCGTGGGTGCAATATGACCTATTTTGATGGGTGTATAGATAATCTCCGGACGCACATCCCATCCCATCAGGATGAATGGGGCAGGGGTATAGCCATGACGAACCACACGGGTATCCAACGACTGGTCGCGGACGATGGACCATCCCGGAAGGACATCCACCCAAAGGTCGCCCGAACAAGTGGCATGATAGCGGTTCTTTACCTTGTCCAATTCGGGAGTCCACGAACCCAACATCAGGCGTTGTGAAGAATAGACATCCTTCACACCACTGAATTGTACCAGGAACTCTGACGAACGGGCCATGATTTCAGGCAGGTTCAATTGCTTCTGTTCTATCAGCTTGTGGTTCAAGTAGATTTCCTGTTCGTGGAAAGCTTCTACGTACTGACCTTCGCCATAGATGGCAGCCAGGTAAAGATTCAACAAGGCGGCACATCGCTTGATGTGGAACTCGCCTGTCGGAATGCGATATCGGGTATGGTCAACCGGTTCCGGGTCGGAATAGCCAGTGGAGGTTACATAAAACAAGGTGTTTGCCAATCCAACCTTGCGGTCGATGATGTCAAGCAAATCTGCCAAGCTGGCATCCAAACGGACGTAAGTGTCCTGCATTTCCATGGGAAGTTCGGATGCAGGCTTGTGTCCGTAGTTGCCGGCATAGTAAGCCAGATTCAACAAGTCGGGCACGAAATCCTTGCCGATGGAAGTGTTGTTCAAACAAGCGTTTACCAATCGGTTCACTTCTTCGTTGGCATACGGGCTGGTCTTGAACTTGCGGTATTTGTTCCGGCGTTCGTCGTCAAACTTATGCTTGAAAGTAACTTGCTTGGTTTCGGAGGTAAGGTACTTATAGGCTGTGACCGGCAAATAAGGTCCCCAGGTCATCTCGCCAATGCGGAAGTCCAAACCTTGACGGTCGTTGTAGGTCGTTACCCAGGAAGGGAAGTTGCCGTAATAGGTGGTACCACTCCACTTTCCGGTTTCGTCGTTAATCCAGAAGGCTCCCTTCGACGCATGACCTCCGGCAAGGACAGCCATTTCGCGGGTAGGGGCGATGGAATACACTTCTGCTACTCCTTGTGTGGCAATCATCAGCTCGTCCGAAACATTGGATACCTTCAGACGGGCAGACGAAGTGGCTTCCGAAGTGTAGACACCCATATAAGCTGCATCATCCACACAATTGATGACGCGGAGGGTGGAACGGTCCAGCCAGGCATTGCCCACGATACCATTCAGGTAAGGTGTCGCACCTGTGGTAATGGCAGCAATGGCCGATGACTTGTCCACATTGACAAAGTCGTATTCCGCATTCTGATAGACACGTCCTTCCTTCAGCAGACGCTTGAAACCACGTTCGCCGAACATGGCCGAGAAGGCTTCGACATAGTCCATGCGCAATTGGTCGATGGTCAAACCAACGACTAGCTTTGGTACGGCAGGCGCTTCTTGTGCCTGCAGACCGGCAATGGCCATCATAGCCAACAGAGAGGTCAATATGCGTCCTTTCATGAATGTCTTTTCTTATATATATAAAGGTGACCCAATGAGGTCAACAATAAACTGAGCGCCAAAGGTAATACCGTTGGATTAAACTTTTGGTGTATAAACGGCATTATTATCATAAAAGATGTTAAACAGATAGCATTTACCCAATGATAAGCGTCTTTTCGACCTTTTATGCCTTTATAAATCATCCACGGCAGGTAGACTAAAGGAATGGGATTGAACATGACCACCATCCAGTTGGAGCCTACGGTCGGATGAATCGAGAAGAAGAACAGAAAGGCTATGACAATGCCTCCCACACCTTGCAATCCGAAAAGGATGGCGTCCCATGCCCATGGGATGCGACCTCGGCGAATACCTCGGCCTACTACCCAACAAGTCAAAGCTAACAGCATGAGTGCGCAAACCATCGGCGACAATGGGAAGGCGGCTTCTTCCTCTCTTTCGACATCCACCGTCAGGAATTCTTCCTTGACTAGCGGAACGATGGTGTCTGCCCGGTGAATCATGGCTTGGTTCGCCAGCGCCTTCATGTAGAAAGGTGAAAACATTTGTCCTCGAATGCCAGCGCGTTTGTCGGCATCCGCGCCCAAGCACAAATCTATCCCGAGGCCATTCCAATCACTGCCGGCCGTAAATTCGCGGATGATGTCACGAAACGTGACACCCTTGTCGTCTTCGGGGTATACCACTTTCCCGTCAATGCTTTCTTCTATCTTGTCGCGGGCTCGGGTGGTACAATTGTCGTAAAAGTAATTGTACCGGTATACCCGGTTGGCAGGCTTGTAATTTTCTTCCAACAATTGGATGAGCTTTACCTTTTCGGCATTCGTCAAGTTCAATACTTGCTGGTACACCGACGAGCCTCGCATGGCGTATTCTGTCTCGAAATAGCGGTAGGGGATGACCCCCAACTGATAGTCCGTTTCTCCTTTCAAGAATCGCATCACGAAGTTCGGTTCCTTGAAGCTGAACATTCCATAATTGAACA
>JAZOPX010000140.1:0-6148 GCA_045655845.1 Bacteroidaceae bacterium | reverse complement strand
TGCCCGGGATACGCTGCGTACAGGCAATGAACGAGCCGTACGAGCCTGCCACACTACCCACCGTAGGCACACAAGAGCGAGGGGTAACGTCAACATCGAGGAATGCCTTGACAAAGCGCGATGCAGCCACCTTGAGTTCGGGGATACCATCGGCTGCAGGGTATTGCGAACCTACGCCACGGTCGAGCGCAGCCTTCTCGGCCTCAACGCCATAATGGTTGACGGGAAGACCAGGAGAGCCTTGGTCCATACGGATGAAGGGGATGCCCGTCTCACGCTCAAGATACTGCGCGATGAGCAACACCTCACCGATGGTAGCAGTGGAGAGGTTGGCGATATGGAGTTCTTGGGCGGCACGAGCCACCAGTTCTTCGCTGAAGATTTTCATGAGAGTTTCGTTTAGTTGATTTCTAGGAGAGTCCTAGGCATCCCTAGGACATCCTAGGATGTCATTGCAATCCCAAATCAAAGGCCTTGAGGTTGTCAGCCACTACCTTCTCGCCCTTGGCGGCAAAGACGCGGGCAATGCTCTCGCGCAGTTGCTCAGGGGTGAGGATATCCATATAGCGTGCGGCCATGCCGAGCAACACCATATTGGCACTCTTGGGCAGGCTGTGCTCCTTGGCCACCTCCTCGATGGGGAGCGTTGCCACGTGAGGGAGTGCCGCAAGTTCGGCCATCAGAGCCTCCTCATCGGGATAGTTGGGGATATTCTTGAAGGGGTGTGACGAGGTCACGACCCATCCCTCCTTGTGGAGATAGGGCAGATAACGCAATGCCTCCATGGGCTCCATAGAGATAATGAGGTCGGCCGCTCCTTGACGGATGAGGTCCGAGTAGATGGGCTCGGTAGAGAGGCGCAGGTTAGACTGCACATCACCGCCGCGCTGACTCATGCCGTGTACTTCGGCTTGCTTGAGATGGAGACCTGCGGCGGTGGCGGCATCTCCTATGATAGTGGCGATGGTGAGGATTCCTTGTCCGCCTACACCTGCCAATATGATATCTTTCTTCATTGCTTCGCTTTGTTTTGTTTCAGTTTACGTTTCAGAGTCTGCATGCACTCACGGCGGGGGATGATGACCGATACGCCATCATACTCAATCTCCTCGCGGATGATGCGGGTAATCTCTTCCATATTCTTGGGTAGGGGTACTACCACACGTACATGCTCAGGCTCAACACCGAGTCCAAGGCAGATGGCCTCAAACTTGTTGGTACCCGCCGAGTCCTGTCCGCCCGTCATGGCTGTAGTGAGATTATCAGATAGGATAACGGTGATGCGGCTCTTGTCGTTCACGGCATCAAGCAGTCCGGTCATACCCGAATGAGTAAAGGTAGAGTCTCCGATAACGGCTATTGCAGGGTGTACACCAGCATCGGCAGCACCCTTAGCCATAGTGATGGAGGCACCCATATCGACACAACTGTCGATAGCACGGAAGGGAGGCAGAGCGCCCAAGGTATAGCAACCGATATCGCCAAAGATACGTGCATCGGCATACTCTGCCGCCACCTTATTGAGGGCATCATATACATCGCGGTGGCCACAACCTTGACACAAGGCGGGCGGACGTGGCATCACGTTCTGCGCATTCGCATAAGAGGGCTCAACGACAACGCCCAATGCAGCACCCACGCTATCTGGGGTGAGTTCGCCCATGCGAGGGAGGTCACCAGTCAAGCGACCCTTTATCACATATTCGGCACCGAGGAGCGACTTCACCTGCTCCTCTACCATGGGCTGTCCGTCCTCGGCGATGAGGAGCGACTCGCACTGCGCTGCAAACTCCTTAATCGTCTGCTCAGGGAGCGGATATTGCGAAACCTTCAGCACGGGAACGCCCAACTTCTGCGGCTCGTTCTCCATCACATAGTTATAGGCAATACCACAGGCGATGACGCCCAATTGCGCCTTCGTAGACTCCGCTTTATTATAGGGCGACTTCTCTGACGACGCAAGCAACTGGCTCTGCTTCTCTACCAACGTGGCATATTGGCGACGCGCATTGGCTGGGAGCAATACCCAATGTGTACGCTCGTTATCGGGATTGAAGGCATTCTGTGCCAACGGTTCGCGCACAGCAATCTCGGCACGCGAGTGAGCCAAACGGGTCACCACACGCATGAGCACGGGTAGTTTCAGACTCTCCGAGAGTTCAAAGGCGTAGGGCATCATATCGTAAGCCTCCTGCTGCGAAGAGGGTTCGAGGATGGGTATCATAGCAAACTTGCCATAGAAACGCGAGTCTTGCTCGTTCTGCGACGAGTGCATCGAAGGGTCATCGGCCGCCAAAACGACCAATCCACCATGCACACCCGTGATGGCCGAGTTGACAAACGCATCGGCAGCCACATTCATACCCACATGTTTCATACAAACGATAGCGCGCTTGCCCGCATACGACATACCCAAAGCGGCCTCCATGGCGGTCTTCTCATTCGTACACCAACGGCTTCGCACCTCAGGCGCATGAGCCTGTATATATTCGGTTATCTCTGTCGAGGGCGTACCAGGATAGGCATAGACACCACTAATACCTGCATGCACGGCACCCAACGCTACGGCCTCATCACCTAACAATAATTTCATATCTTCATCTTTTTACTTACTAATTGGAAGGCAAAAGTAATGCAAGACAATCAATATGCCAAATTTAAGTCCACAAATAAGAGCGGCAAAGAGGCGAATTATTAGGGAAAAGCAAATAAATTTTGTATTGCCTTCGCTCTATCGATTTTTTTGCACTACCTTTGTCATAGTATGTAACATGAAGAATGGCTGTATGACCAAAATAGCATTTATACACAACACGTTCCCATCTGGAGGGGCTGAAAGAGTGACGATAGACATCGCCCGTCACCTCTCGACGCTGGGTGGGTACGAGGTTTTCGTGTATGCCACGCGACTGGCCGATGGACTGATGCCCAAGGACTTGTCACATGTGCTCACGACGCACGTCATTCCCTCGCAGGCGATACAGCGGAGGCGTTCACGCTACATCGAAAAGAGGCTTGTCACAGATGATATCGACATATTGGTCATGGTGGGAAAATCCATCAATGACCTTGATGGAATAAAGAGGCGTACGGGCGTGCAGACGGTGATTGCATGTCACGGCGAACCGTTTTGGCAACGCTACATCATCACCCACAGACGCCAACAGGGTGTATTTCGGAGGCTGATGTGGTTGCTGTATAACAAAAGGCGCTTTGCCGATGGCACCCGGGCTATGCAAATGGCTATGCAACGCACCAGCCGCGACTATGCCCTTTGCGATGCATACACCTTACTTTGCGATGCATACAAGACCGAGATGATGGAGATGTTACAACTCGACCCCCAGGAGGAGCATCTCTATGTGATAGAGAACTCCGAGTATCCAGTCGAGAGGGTTTGCTACACCAAAGAGAAGGAGATTCTCTTCTGCGGGAGGTTGGAGCATTGGTCAAAACGGGTAGACAGGCTATTGCGGGCGTGGGGTGCCATACAGCACGACCTGCCCGAATGGAGACTCACTATCGTGGGCGATGGACCGGCCCGCCGGATGCTGCATGAGCAGGCCGACGCGCTTGGTTTGGAGCGGATAAGCTTCGAGGGACAACAAGAAGAGACGTCGATCTACTACCAAAGAGCCTCTGTGGTGTGCCTCACCTCCGAGACTGAGGGATGGGGGCTAGCACTGACAGAAGCACAGGCGCACGGTTGCATCGGTGTGGCATTCGGATGTACAGCAGGCATACGGGAGGTCTTGTCGCCCCATGGCGAGTGTGGATTCATCGTCCCACCCTTTGACGAAAAGGCTTATGCCGAAACACTATTACACATTGCCCGCTTGAGCCGAGAGGAAGAGCTCGGAATCAGAATGAGCTCTGTAAAGAAGCGCTTGCGCTATGCCCCTACAATCATTGTCGAGAAATGGAGGAGATTGTTCGACACGCTGATGGACAACAAGCGCCAGAGAGAGGGTGTCTTGCAGCCACCGGCAGCAAATAAAAGCAACAGTTAGGAACTATGGATATTGTCATCACTTACGTCAATGGACTCGACCCTGTATGGCAACAGGACTATGAGAGATATACCAACATCCCCATCCTGGAGAAGCGATTCCGCGATTGGGGTACGCTGCGCTACCTTTTCCGGGGCATAGAGCAGCACATGCCATTCATCGAGAAGGTCTTTCTCGTGGTTTCGCATGAGAGCCAAGTACCCGAATGGGTCGACCGCCAAACGGTGAGAGTAGTACTTCATAGCGACATCATCCCTCATGAATATCTGCCCACATTTAACTGCAACCCTATCGAGATGCATCTACACCGTATAGAGGGACTTGGCGAAGAGTACCTCTACTTCAACGATGATATCTTCCCCCTTCAGGCATGCAGGCCCACCGACTTTTTTCGCAATGGGAAAAGCATACTGGGGATGAGCCGTCATTGGTTTTCTTGCGGCATGTTCAAGCACATCTGCAAGAATTCCGACACCCTGGCCCGCAAGGTACTCGGTTTAAAGCCTTCTCTCAGTTTTCTGCGTCCGCAACACATCTGTACGCCCATGATAAAGAGCGAGTGCAAAGCGCTATATAAGTTGGCCGAAGAAGAGATCAAGGCTTCGCTGACTCGGGTGCGCGAGGGGAACAACCTCAACCAATACCTCTTTCTCGACTACATGTACTTGAAGGGGAAGCTCATCAACGAGAGGTTGTCAAAGAAGCACATCTCAGTGGGGGCAGCATCGGCCAACAGCATCAGGAAGGCACTGTTACATCCGACGAAGAAACTCGTATGCATCAACGACGTACACCTGAGCGAGCAGAAATACAACCGCCTGCGTGGTACCATCCTCGAAGCCTTTGAACAAATCTTCCCCCATTCCTCCAAGTATGAAAAGTGAGCGCTACATTATGTCGGTACTCGTCCCCATCTATGGGGTAGAGAGATACATCGCCCAGTTTGCCACTTCGCTCTTGGGTCAGACTCTCACGGAGGGGATCCAGTTCGTCTTCGTCAACGACGGCACCAAGGACAGGTCTGTAACCATCTTGCGCGAGGTCATCGAGGAACACTATCCCCACCTCTGGCCTCAGATCCTCATCATCGAAAAAGAGAACGAGGGACTTCCCAAGGCCCGTGAGACGGGGCTAAAACATGCCGAGGGGGAGTATATCCTCTTTGCAGACTCTGACGACTGGCTCGAGCCTGATACCTTGCAGACGCTCATCGACACCATCAGGCGCACGGGGGCAGACCTCATCTACTTCGACCTCGTGAAGGAGTATGGGCACCGCCAAAGCTACAGAGGCGAGCGAGACTACAGCGCAGCCACAAAGATGGATTTCATTATCAACATGTTCAACTACAAGTCAGCCGGCTATACCGTCACTAAGTGTTTCCGCAAGAGCCTCTACGATGAACACACCATCTACACACCGCTGCTCGGGATGCACGAAGACATCTACCTCATGTCTCAGATCATCTTCTACGCTCAGAGTATGGTGCATATTCCACGGGCACTCTACCATTACAGGAAGGACAATCCCGACTCACTGTGTGCGCAGGACCGCAAGCGACGACACATAGACTCTACCACCAACCTGCTCAACCTCTACGAGCACTACCGCGAGTGCCTTGAGGGAAGCCCCATAGAGGAGGCTGCAGGGAGTATACTCATGCGTGCTGGGCAACACAGCATCATACATGGACATGACTTCTTCAGTTCCCACCCCTACCTCGCAAGCGACATCGCAAGAATTCCCCTAAGCGGAAGATACCGTACAGCGCTACCCATGCAGATTATCATCAAGCTCTATGCCCGCTATCGACTACTCAAGGGGCAAAACAAGAGCTGACATACAGCCGTATCATAAAAAAGCATTAACTTTGCCTCCATTAACAAGAAAAACATCCAGTTGTCATGATAAAGCAATTCCTTTCACTAGCACGCCAGTTCGTACCGCCTTATAAGAAATACCTGTTCAGCAACCTTATCCTGAACCTCTTGGCACAGGTGCTCAACGTATTCTCCTTTGCGCTGCTCATCCCCATCCTGCAGATTCTATTCCAGGTGAGCGACACACGGTTTGAATACATGACGCTGGCAGATGGGAATGTTGCCGAGGTTATCAAGAACAACTTCTACTACTACATG
>JAZOPX010000139.1:0-10392 GCA_045655845.1 Bacteroidaceae bacterium | reverse complement strand
AGATTAAAGTTAGTGCAAGCCGAGAGAAAATGCAAATTTATTTCTGTTCAAAGGGGAGTTCTCCCAAGAAACGGTCAAAGTCACTTAGGAAGAGGCGGTCTTGTATGATTCGGTATTTCTCGAATTCGGTTTCAGCATGCTCCTTGGCCTCTTCTGCGGTGATGCGCCCTTGTGTCTGTAGTACCTCATTACCTCCTGCTGCCAAGATGGTGTCAATCTGTTTGGCCCAGTCCTCCATGGTCATGGGAATATGCCGTTTGGCCATGCGCTCGGCCAGTTCGAGCACACCATTTACCAGTTGTCCCATATCGGCCAGTTCCACCTCTTTCAGGTAGTTTTTGGCTATTGACACATCGGTCTTCACAATTTTTCCATCAGGTGCATTCTCCCATGTGGTGAGTCCCATGTGTTCTTGCGTAGCATCAGCTCTCTCCACTATTAGCTCGGCAGCAGTGCGTCCGTGCACAGCATAGTGCACCTTGTTTTGCATCATTTTGAAGAACATTCTCGTGGTAGGAGCATCGCGGTTATAGTCTATGGCGGTAGCGTAGATATCGGTCAGTTTCTGATAGAAACGTCGTTCCGAGAGACGTATCTCTCTAATCTCGGCCAGCAGATGCTCGAAATAGTCTTCACCGAGGAAGGTGCCATTCTCCATACGTTTCCTATCCAACACATAGCCCCGTATAGCATAGTCACGCAAGACACTTGTAGCCCATTGACGGAATTGTGTGGCGCGGATGCTGTTCACGCGATATCCAACAGCGATAATTGCGTCTAAACTATAGAATTTAGTGCTATATGTTTTCCCATCCTCGGCAGTATGTGCAAATTTTGCACATACTGCTTCTTCTCTTAATTCGTTAGAGTTAAAGATATTGCTTAGATGTTTTGTGACAACACTTCTGTCGCAATCGAATAATGTTGACATCACTTTCTGTGTACACCATATGTTTTCATCCTTATAGTATACTTCTACGCCCTGTTCTTTGCCCTCCACTTGGAATATCAAGAATTCTGCTGTGCTATTTCGTATTTCTCTACGCTGTGCCATTTTTTGCAATTTAATGACAAAGATACGGACAAGCGAGTGAAATGCCAAAGTTTATTTGAGCATTTTGCAACGAGCGGGAGTATCTAAACGGCACAGTCGTAAAGATACTGACAAACGAGCGAATAACAATGCTTAGACTATGAAAGCTTGCTTGCGATAGTCAAAGTCTTGGTTTATCCCCTTCTTATAATCACAAGAAAAGGCTTTTTTAGCTGAGGTGTCGGTGTCTGGGCGCATCTTTCTGTATATGTGTTTGTTATCGACCGATACCCCCATCGGAGGGTATCGGTGGGTCCCCTTAGATAAGCCGCAAATCAGAGCTCTCCGTCATAAAAATCAGACAAAGAGATTTTTTCTCGTCTACAAAGGCTTTTCGGAAATTGCAAGGCTCTGATATTTTCATTAGACAAAAGCTTTTTCCAAAACGGATGGCTTTAGCAGATCTATCAGAGCCGTCCGTTTTTCACGACCACTGTATTTCTTGCCCAACTACCCCGTTTCTGGGTGAAGAAAGTTCATATTTGGGGTGGCAGTGGCATCATGGAAGAGAAACTTCATGACGGCATACAAACTTAAAGTTCACAGTTCGTAACCTCTAAACACAAAACACTCTACCCTCCACACCTCGAGGCTCTACCCTCGAAGAAAATCGGGTCAACCCTTCACACTTCGAGGGTTAACCTATTTTTTTGCCACTGCCACCCCAAATATGAACTTTTATCACCTGATTGCCACCACAGCCCTAATAAACTTCGTAATGGGTAGACCCGCGAGAAAAATTGGGCCTACTCTTTTCTAAAATTGGGTTTACCCTTTTCGTTCCGAAGGTAAACCCAATTTAGTCCATTTCCCCACCGACACCCAGGATGCGGGGTGTCGGTCATTAATCTGCTAAGATGCAGTTAGTTACAACCAACTACCGATGCCTCAACTAAAATAGGGGAAACACTATTTTTTGTTATCGTCTTCATATGAGTATGAGTTCTTACTTTGTCTCCGAGAAACGAATATCTCAGAGCGTTCGCATTGTTTAGTTAAGAAAAATACGCATTGCAAGAATTTAGCTGTGTTCATTGCTTAAGTTGTAGACTTAAATTGTCTTTTTGCTTGCAACGCGATCTTAAATTAGGTTGCGGCTCAGAAAAACGCAAATAAATTTGCTTTTTCGTTCGCCTAGCACTAATTTTGCAATATCCGAGGGGAGAAATCCTCGGTTCAAGAATGCGTTTCTTGCTTTTATCCTATGAAGTAAATTCGCCAAATTTTCTGTAGAAGGGTAGAAACAATGCGACGCTCATTCTGTTTGTATATCCCACAAGTACAGCCCACGCTGTGCCCCACAAGGTATATACGACAGCGTGGGGTATTTGTTTCTCAGTTCATTTCTACAAAGGCGTTTGGCGATGCCTACTTCATGATGAGCGCGACAAGTCTCTACGCTTTTCTTGTACGGTTTAAGCAAACACTTATTTACTGCTGACTTCGGGAGACTCATAGGCAAATTAGAACATTTCAAACAACATGAAAAAGTTTTACTTAAGTGCTCTCGGTTGCCTATTGGCAATGGGGGCGAGTGCGCAGAAGATTGAGCAAGTGGGCACAATGCAGGGAGATTTCTGGGAATTGCAATCCATTCCTACAGAATATGCCTACGGCGGAAAATCATCGGTTTACACCATCAATGCAGCAGAATCTGGCGTAGAGTTTATCGTCTACAACAAATCGTTCGCAGTAGACCGTACAATCAAGTTGGTAGACCCTATAAGTTACAGACGTATTGAAGTGGAAAAACGTGAAGCGGGGATTAGTTCTTTTGAGATAGGTGAATTTGACTGCGGCTATAAGACTCTTGACGAATTTTCTGATGGATATACCAATACAATTTTCTACGAAACTAAGAGTTACCCCCATTGGTGGGCAGTCAACAAGTGCACAAACATAACATATACAGATGAATATGTAGACGAGTTTATTGAATCTCAGGGTCGTGACCTTATTGAGAAAAAAGTGTATGATGGCGGAACATTGTTTTATTACTTTGGCTCCAATTGGGGTTGTTATTTCAAGAACAACAAACTTCTTGAGGCCATGTACGACACTGATTCCGAAAAATTAATCGTATGTGAGGATTGTGTGATTGAAGAATACTATGATTTCTATAATACACAATTGGCGGTATTCTCACAGGAAGACATAACTGAGTATATCAATATGGGGCAAACTTTATCTATTAGAGGAAATTGGTTTTCTCACTATCACGTGGATTCTATCGCAACAGAGAAAAATGGGAAGGTAGTTTTCTATACTAATTATTATTATGAAGAAGACATTTTCGGCAAACAATATCCTATGATTAAATTTGTATGGGACAAGGGTTCTAATACTCTTACGGCTATATATGAAGGTCATATGGAATTATACATTGGCGAGTGGCAAAAAAGTTTGAAAGATGACGATTATTATGAAGAGAGTAATGGGCTAGGAGATATAGGAATATATCCACTCTGTGTGGGAGGAATGAGTAGTTCAGGAACCATTTATGCAACACAAACATTCTTTAACAACGACGAGAAATGGGAGTACTTGCGTCCTGCATACGAAGGGGTCATCGACCCTAGAAACGGTTATACTTATGAGCAGGATCGCGATATGGATGGTGAGATAGACTATAGGCAAACACGATATACTGATAAGCTAAAGGGTTACGAGGTTGTATCAGAAGACGGCGATGTGCTTTCAACTATTCCTGTACCCGAAGGTGATTCTTATGAACTTTTTACTTTACAATGGGACGGAGAAACATACTTTGGCATTTCTGTGATGGCAAAAATAGAGGAGGATGGAGACTACTATTACGAGGAATTCATGAACCTCTACAGCATCGACAAGATTGCCAGCAATGTTCAGAAGATTGCTTCCACTCCTGTAATGCGCGTAAGCCCCACAATTGCCAATCGCAACAGCACCGTAAACGTCACTCTCGGTGCCGAGACCGTAGAGAACGGTGGCGAACTCATCATCACCGACAGCAATGGTCGTACCATAGGTCGTAGCTATGTGGAGGCAGGACAGACGAGTGTTCCCGTGACTACCGACCGCATGAGTTCAGGTGTTTATAACATCACCCTCACTGAGAAAGGACAGAAGGTGGAGAATGCACGTATTATCGTGAAGTAAGAAAGAGGTTAATCCCAGCTTCTGTGAAGCTAATCCCCTGTAAGCAATTCGCAGGAATCCCCTATCAATCTGCCACAAAATTTTTAATCAGTACTGGCACTGGTTGAAGTTTGGCTACGCCTCAGGAAATAGCAAGCAACTTGCTTTTCCTGAGGCTTAACTTCATTTTCTTCCTTTTCACTCGCTGCAAAAACTCAAGTAAACTTAGATTTTGCTCGTTCATGCGTTAGTTGCACAAACTTTGTACAGGATTTCCTCGCGTTTCGTGAAAACTCATAACAGTACTCCCCAATTCTTCGGAATTGGGGAGTGTCGTGTTGCCCAATTTGAGGATTATACCCCAGTCAACACTAAAGCGCTCTTCTTTTCTCGTAGCCTCTTCTATCTTCTCATCCTTGCCCGTAGTTCTTGGGTGCGCAGGCTGTCCTTGTAATGGTTGTGTGCGGCCACGCGGTCGGGGCTGAGGGCAGCGTCGCTGTTGCCCTCCCAACGGCGGCAAAGGTAGATGGGTTCGTAGATGCGGCCTAGGCGATAGGTGCGGCTGATGGCGATGCCCACGGCATAGTCTTCGCCATAACTCACGTTGGGGAAGCCTATCTCGCGGATGACGGGAGTGTAGAAAGCACGCGGTGCTCCAAGCCCGTTGATGCGCAGGGCGTTGTTCATGCCGTTCTCTTCGGTCCACTCGCGATGGTCGATGATGCCGGGAGGCAAGGTCTCCAGGGCAAAGTTGCACAGGCGGTAGCTACCCACCACCATAGCGCAGCGCTCGCGACGGAAGGTGTCGACGATGCGTTGCAGTGTGTGTGGGTCGCTGTAGAGGTCGTCGCTATCGAGCTGCACGGCATAGCGCCCGCACTGGGGGTGGCGTATGGCGAGGTCCCAGCAGCCGCCAATGCCAAGGTCGGTTCGCTCGGGTGCTACAATAGACAGCTGACTATGGGCTGTAGACAATTGAGTAAGTATTTCTGTGGTGCCGTCGGTAGAGTGGTTGTCCACCACGATGAGGTTGAAGGGGAAGTCGGTCTCCTGCTCCAGTACCGAACGTACGGCATCACTGATGGTCTTGGCGCGGTTCTTTACGGGGATGATGACGGTGGCCTCATAGGGGAAATCGCCCGCCTCGGTGTCTATGGTCTGCAGAGTGCGGTAGTCTACGAATGCGCCCACCTCCTTGAGATGTATGGTGCAGGCACGCTCCATCTCGGCCTGTATCTGTCGGTTACGCGGGTCGACGTAGTCGAACTGTTTCTCGCCCGAGGTTCGTGTGTCCTGCTCGTGCTCGGTGTAGAGGTATTCGTTGATGTGTACGAGTCGGCCTGTGCGGCTGATATGGAGGCGAAGCTGGTAGAGCGCGGCGTGGTGCATATCTTCGGGATTGGTGGCGAGGAACTCTTGTATGGCTTCGGTGCGTATGAGTACCAGCGGGCCGAAGTCAAAGTCGTCTCTTACGCTGCCCTCTTGGTATTCGTTGGTGGGCACGGCAAGCATGGTATCCTGCTTTATCACATAGCGATGGCTATACACCCAGTCGGCATTGCTCTCGGTAGCTGTGCGTAGCATGCGCTCTACCGCACGGTAGCCTATCTTTAGGCTGCCGATATGGGTGTAGAGTAGTATATACTCGCTTGTACTCTGTTCGGCAATGTGTTGCAATGTTCGGGTCGAGAGACTACGCTCTAAAGGTATAAAGGGTGTGTCTGCCTCTATTGTGTGTCTGCCTTTAATAATTGGTGATGCTTTCAACTCGTCCAACAATGTGGCATCACCGGTGCATGGCGTGAAGAAATCGATCTTGTGTGTCATAGCTTGAAACGTTAATGTTACAAAAGTATAAAAAAAATGTGTAAGCCCGACGTGTAGTGATACTATTTTGTTGTTTTGCAAAATAGTTCGTATCTTCGTGCCGTTGAGTAGGATGTTTTTGTTTAATATATAAATAGGTAAAGCGAAATGAAAAAGGTAACTAATCTGTTTGTAGCCTTGATGGCTGCATTTGTTGTGGTGAGTTGTGCAGAGAAAAATCGTCTCGAGGTGCTTGATGGCGAGTGGGGTGTGGTATCTGTTGGTGATATGGCAGTACCTGATTCTGTAGGTGCTTTTATGGGCTTCGATATTGCCGAACAGTTGATATATGGCTTTACTGGCTGTAACCAACTGACAGGTGCTCTTCCTACTGCGATTAATCCCCAAACCCCTATGTTTGCT
The DNA here is from genome assembly GCA_045655845.1 of Bacteroidaceae bacterium. GTDB lineage: Bacteria > Bacteroidota > Bacteroidia > Bacteroidales > Bacteroidaceae > UBA1189. Next base: position 3,953 of record JAZOPX010000139.1, on the reverse strand, counting down.
GCTATGGGTAGCACTCGTAGAATGTGTGTCGATATGACTGTGGAGGATGCCTTGCTCCCTGCGCTTGGTCAGGTGGTTGGCTTTAATGTTGATGGCAATAACCTTTATCTTCTCGATGCAGCGGGAGCTACGGTTGTGTCATTGCAGAAACGTTAAGGGTACTCGATGAATAAAGCGAAGAGGGGTGTCATCAATCTATGGCACCCCTCTTCGTTTTATGGCAATGTCTGTGGTCGCTTTTACTTCAACTTTGATTCCCAGAAGTTGAACATCTTGGTGAAGATGTGGTGGCGGGTGTTGCCTCCGAAGATACTATGGTTGCGGTTGGTGTAGTAGTGCATGTCAAACTGCTTGTCAGCTTGTACTAACGCCTCTGAATATTCCATACTGTTGCGCACGTGCACGTTGTCGTCGGCCATACCGTGCATCAGAAGCAGGCTGCCGTTGAGATTTCCCGCGCGAGTGATGGCCGAAGTCTTATTGTAGTTTTCGCCATTCTCCTGCGGTGTACGCATGAAGCGCTCGGTATATACCGAGTCGTAGAAACGCCAGTCGGTGGGAGGTGCTACTGCAATGCCTGCCTTGAAGACGGGTTCACCAGTTGACATGGACATCAAAGTGTTGTAGCCACCAAAGCTCCATCCCCAGATACCAATGCGGTTGGCGTCAACATAGGGCAGGGTAGCGAGGTACTTGGCTGTCTCCACCTGGTCGGTGCTCTCCCGCAAGCCGAGTTCTAGGTAGGTGCAGTTCTTGAACTCCGCACCGCGACTACCCGTTCCGCGACCATCGACACATACCACTACATATCCTTGCTGGGCAAGGAATGATTCCCATACCAATCCGCCATAGAATCCCGAGCGCCAGCTGTCGAGCACCTCCTGTGAACCAGGGCCGCTGTACTGGTACATGATAACGGGATGTTTGGTTGACTTCTGTGTGTCGAGGGTTGCGGGGCGCACCATCCAACCATTCAGAACATCTCCATTGGATGTTGTGAACTGGAAGAACTCCTTGATGGGCATACCGGGTTGGTTCATCTTCTCGTCCAATGCCTTGTTGTCTACAAGTGTCTTCAGCACCTTACCCTTGACGTTCTCGATAGTGATGACGTTGGGAGTGCAGAGGTCTGAGTGGGTGTGCACGAAGTATTGCAGGTTCTTGCTGAAGGTGGCACTGCTGGTACCTGTCTCAGGGGTGAGGCGAGTCTTCTTGCCTTTCTTGTCTTGACGATAGATGGCACGGCGCAAGGGACTGGGTTCGTTGCTCTGATAGTAGAGGTTACCCGTCTTCTCGTCGCGTCCGTAGAAATCCGTCACCTCGTAATTTCCATCGGTGAGTTGCTTAACAAGCATACCATTGAGATTATACTGGTACAGGTGATTGTAGTTGTTGCGCTGACTCTGTAGGATGAAGCCATCGGTGAAGAAATGGATGTTCTGATAGGTGGCTTCGTTGATGTAGGTGTCAGACTCCTCTCGCAATACGAGCTTGCACACGGTAGAGCGTGGATTGGCCATGTACATGTCCATGCGACTTTGATGTCGGTTGAGGGTGATGATGGCCAGTTTCTCAGGGTCTGAGGTGAAGTGGATGCGTGGAATGTAGTCGTCCTCGTCAATCTGCAAGTCAATCTTGCGGGTCACCATTGACTTAATGTCGTAAGTGTGTACGCTTACCTTTGAGTTGTCTGCGCCAGGTACAGGGTATTTATAGGTGTATGCACCAGGGTAGAGGGCATTCTCTCCGAAGCTGGGTGCCATTCCCTTATACATGGCGAAAGAGAATGAGGGTACGTGACTCTCTACGCTCTTTACGTAGGCAATCATTTTGCTGTCGGCACTGAACTCATAACACTTGCTCATGGTGAACTCTTCTTCGTAAACCCAATCGGGAATACCATTGAGGATCTCATTGAACTTACCATCGGTTGTCACCTGTGATTCGCTATTGTTGAACATTAGTTTTACCAGATGAATGTTGTTGTCGCGTACAAAAGCAATCATCTTTCCGTCGGGCGAGAAAGAGGGCACTTGTTGTGGACCACCTGTAGAAAGGGGCGACATTTTCTTATTCCTTACATCATAGATATAATACTCTGCGGTAAATGAGTGTCGGTAGATGTAGTTCGTCTTTGTCTGGATGAGGATGCGGTCTTCGGCAGGTGACATGATGTAGCCGTCGAAAGACTTGAAGTCGCAACCACGGGTGTTGTCTACTGAGAACAGTGTGTCTACCACTTCACCCGTCTTGAAAGAATAACGCACGATGCTGGTGCCACCGCCTCCAATCATCATGTAGTGTTCGCCATCGTTCATTGAACGCATACCGCCCACACCTTGAGCACTATAGGTTCCATTGGTCATTTTACGGATGGTGATTTGCTCGGTTGCTGAAGCACCGAGCACAAGCAGCATGCCTGCTGCGAGGGTCATAAAGATTCTTTTTATCATATGAGGTAAATAATTATATTGCAAAGATACGTATAAGTGGTCGAAATTCAAAATTTGTGAATCTAACCTTGTCGTTTAGCCTGATTAGGTAAACTTAGTTCTATGTGTTTAAGTATCCCTGTCAGTGCTGCCAATATGATTCCATAGTTTGTGATGGGTACACCTTGTTGACGGGCACGCTCAATACGGCTCAGTACGTGCTTACGATTGAACATACAGGCTCCGCAGTGGATAACTAAATCGTAGGACGTGAGGTCCTCGGGATAGTCAGCGCCGCTAACAATATCTATTTGCAGCGTCTCGCCAAATCGTTTGCGTAGCAGACGTGGTAGCTTTACGCGACCTATATCCTCATGCTGTGGGGTGTGGGTACAGGCTTCGGCTATCAAGACGCGAGAAGTTGGAGCGAGCTTGTCTAACGCCTTGACCCCTTCGGTGAAAAGTGTGATATCTCCCTTGTAGCGGGCAAAGAGTATAGAAAAGGAGGTGAGCACCGATGATTCGGGTTTCAAGCGATAGACCTCGCCAAAAGCTTGCGAATCTGTGATAATGAGTTCAGGCGGGGAGGATAGGGATGCCAATGCTGTAGCCATACAATCAGGTGTACAGCAAATGGGTATACAACCTCTGTCCAAAAGCTCCCGCATGGTTTGTACTTGGGGTTGTATGAGACGCCCCTTGGGGGCAGATTGGTCTTGAGGCATTACCAAGAGCACGCAATCGCCAGCTTGGCAGAATCCTTCAGTGATAAGACGTTCCTCAGTAGAACGTAAGGCTACGATGCGACCGAGCAATTCATCAATACCTTCACCTGTGAGGGCGCTGATTGCGATGACATCATGTCCTAATAGCCTGCTAAGTTCTGCTTGTAGGGAAGGATGGTTATCTATACGGTCAATGTGCGCTAAGGCGGTAACCATAGGGATTTCTCTGACACGACACTCTTCGATAAGTTCTCTCTCGGCATCGCATGGAATGTCGGTAAGTAGTATAATGGCAATATCGGTCTTGTCCAGCACCTTGCTGATGCGTGCCACACGTTCATGACCGAGTAGGGTGTCGTCGTCTATACCAGGTGTGTCAATGATGATGGCTGCACCGAGCCCATTGATTTCCATAGCTTTTTGTACGGGATCTGTTGTGGTGCCTCGGGTCGCAGATACGATGGACATGTCTTGTCCCGTCAAGCGATTGGCGAGTGTTGACTTTCCGGCATTGCAACGGCCAAGAATGGCTATATTAGTACGTTCGGTTGACATGGCGTCTTAGAATCTAAAGTCACGCTTGCCTTCCACAATTTCTTGCAGGCGGCGTTGGGTAATTTCTCTAATCTTGTCGGAGGGAATCTCGCGGGCCAGTCGCTCTATCATCTGCTGACCTGCTTCCTTGACTTCGGGTGAGGCATAGTCTTCGAGGTATTCGGCTAAAGTCATCAGCGCATTGGGCGCGCAGCAATTGCCTATCTGTCCATTCTTGGCAAGCGACATGAAACGGTCTCCC
>JAZOPX010000138.1:0-14764 GCA_045655845.1 Bacteroidaceae bacterium | reverse complement strand
CAAACGTGCCGCCCTTATCACTGATATAGTGAAGAGTATCGCCGTCATTCCCGAAGCCATCGTACGCTCAGAGTATATCAAGGAGTGCAGTCAGATGCTACACGTGGAGGAACGCATACTCGTGAGCGAAGTAGCCAAACTCAAGAAGGAGAAGGAGGAGGCACAAGCCAAGAGTGCGCAGCGCCAAAATGCCGCAGGCACATCAGCAGGGACAGACTCACCTCAAGTTTTTATAAGGGAAGCGAACAATGTACCGGAACCAAACGACATGGACCCCAGTACCGAAAACGAGGCCTACTATGCAGCCCTGGCCGAAGGACATGAAGCCGACTCCTCTTCCCTCAAGGTGGATGCTAGCAAGCAAAATGCGAACTCAACGGAGATTTCCCAACAAGTGCAGTCCAACCCCAGAGAGAGAGCGTTCAACCCTCAATTCGCGTCTCTCAACCCCCTCTACCTAAAAGAGCGGCTCATCGTGCAACAGCTGATACGCCATGGTGAAAAGGTGATGTTTATCGATGAAGAGACCAAGAAGGAAATAACAGTAACCGAGTATGTTGCTTCAGATTTGGAGGTAGACGAAATATCCTTGTCCACTCCCCTTTTTGCTGAGGTATTGCAAGAACTGGAACTACACGTTGGAGAAGCAGGTTTTACAGCCGAACGCTACTTTGTAAATCATGCCAACCCTGCGATGAGTCGATTGGCTGCAGACCTCATCAATGAAAAATATCAACTGAGCAAATATCACTCAAAGACGCAAACCGTGGTTAGCGATACCGACCGACTAACAGACATCTTGGTTTACCTTATGGTCGACTATAAGCACACTATCATAGAGATGGAATTGAAGAACATGCTCAATCAGCTGCGCCAGCCTGAAGTAATGAACGACCCCGAGAAATGCTTGGAGGTCATGAGCCGCTACAAAGAACTGATGGAGATAAAACAACGGATGGCTAAGCACCTCGGAGACAGAGTAATCGGTTAGTCTAAAAAAACAAAGACAAAGACAAAAGATTCATCTAAATCCTAAACGATATCACACAAGTTTTTTCCCGTTTTAATTATCGTTGTTACTACAGAAAATCATCCTCGAATCAAGTTCATAAACTCTTCACGAGTCTTGGCTTGATTGAAAGCTCCCGTAAAATCCGATGTCGTAGTGATGGAATTCTGCTTCTCGATACCACGCATCTGCATACACATATGCTGAGCCTCCACAACCACCATGACACCTAACGGATTAAGGGTCTCCTGTATGCACTCTTTAATTTGCATGGTCATACGTTCCTGCACCTGTAGACGATGGGAGAAGATATCGACCACACGGGCTATCTTGCTTAACCCTGTGATATAGCCGTTGGGGATGTATGCCACATGCACCTTACCGAAGAAGGGCAACATGTGATGCTCGCAGAGCGAGTAAAAATCAATATTCTTCACGATGACCATCTGACTGTAGTCTTCCTTGAATTTGGCCGAATCAAGCACTGCCTTCGGATCCATACGATAGCCACGAGTGAGTGTCTGCATAGCACGAGCCACACGCTGAGGTGTTTTCACAAGGCCCTCACGTTCGGCATCTTCGCCCAGCAGCCCCAATATCTGGCGATAGTGTTCTTCTAATTCAAGATTGCGTTCGTCAATGGGGTAGTTGCTTGGATTCTCCATCATAAAGTAATATTGATTAGTTGGTTGGGGAGGATGGCAATCTCCTTAAAGTTGCGAGACTTCTTGAGCATACGCATCACCTGGTCTGCCTCTTCGATGGTTTTATAATCGCCTACGCGACATACCCAACGGGGTGCCACGAAATCAGTATAGACTGGTATCTCCGGAAAATTAACCTTGATAAACTGAGCGGCTTTCTGTGCCTCCTCCTTAGCATAGCGTGTATTACCTCCGGCATAGATTTGTATGCGATAGCCCATGGTCTGTATCTTCTTTCCTTTGCTCACAGCAGGATCATAGACCATGCCCAACAAGGAATCGAGACGTATATCTTGATGAATGGTTATCACGCCATGCCCGGGAACAACCTGTTCCAAGCGATCTACGATATTGTCTTGCGCCATTAGCGGCAAGCTGACGAGAGACAAAAGCAATACACTGAGTCGTTTCATAGGATTTTTCTTAAAAGAGAGAACTCCGAGTACTCAGAGAGCTCGGAGTTCTCTTAATAAAGTTTACAACTCTGCTATTATGCCTTGAAAGCGTCGATGATGCCCTTGAAGTCAGCTACGCTGAGAGCAGCACCGCCGATAAGACCACCATCAACGTCAGGGTTAGCGAAGAGTTCCTTTGCGTTAGAAGGCTTGCAGCTACCACCATAGAGGATAGAGGTGTTGTCAGCCACTTCCTTTCCGAACTGCTTAGCAATTACTGAACGGATGTAAGCGTGGATTTCCTGAGCCTGCTCTGCAGTAGCGGTCTTACCGGTACCGATAGCCCATACGGGTTCGTAAGCGAGTACAATCTTAGAGAAATCCTCAGCAGAAAGACCGAAGAGTGAACCTTCGAGCTGGTTGTATACCACCTCGTTCTGCTTACCAGCCTCACGCTCCTCAAGAACCTCACCGATACAGAAGATAGGAGTCAAACCGTTAGCCAAAGCCAAGAGGACCTTCTCCTTGAGGATCTCTGCAGTCTCACCATAGTAAGCACGGCGTTCAGAGTGACCGAGGATTACGTACTGAGCACCAGTAGAAGCTACCATAGAGGCAGAAACCTCACCTGTATAAGCACCAGAAACCTTATCGGCACAGTTCTCTGCACCTACAGCAATGATACCCTTATCAACAATAGGAGTAACAGATGCCAAGTGAATGAAAGGAGTACAGATGATAACCTCACAGTTGGGTTTGTCTGCTGTCAAAGCCTCGTTGAGCTCAGTAGCCAAAGCGATACCCTCTTGGAGAGTCTTGTTCATTTTCCAGTTACCTGCAACAATGTTCTTTCTCATTTTCTTTTAGTTTTAATGTTATTATCGAATATTATTCTTTGCTTGCTATAGCTTTCGGGGTGCAAAATTAGTGCAAACCGAGAGAATTGCCAAATTTCAACAAGCGAATGTAATGAATTAATCCTCTTTTTCATATTAAGCGAGGCTCACAACCTCAGCCTTATTGTTGCCAGATAGTCGTAGTGTTCACCTTGGGTGACAAGTTCAGCCTCAAAGCCATACTGCTCGGCATAATAGGAGAGAGTGTCAAAGTCTATGTAGAGCCAATCAAAGGTATCGCCCTTGACCTGCTTATACTGCATTTGAAAGTCTACAAGGCCGTAGTAGTCGCCCGCCACATCGATGAGATACGAGCCATCCTCCTCCTCGAAGAGGTATTTTAAATCACTCGAATCCATATAGATGCAGCCTCCGGGTTTGAGCAGCTGTTTCATGCGGAGAAAGAAGCGCTCCATACCTTCAATACGTCCGATGATGCCCGATCCATTCATAAGCAGGAGGATTGTGTCGTACCGTTCCACAAAATGTTCATCGTAAAAGTCCACAGCACGCGCATCCTCGACACCGCGCTCGCGCATCACCTCGACGGAGAGTTCAGAGATATCGATAGCCGTCACCTCCTTACCCATACCCTGTAAGGCCAATGCATGGCAACCACTGCCCGCACCCACATCGAGCACCCGCCCTCGCGCCATAGCTAAGGCACGTTGCTCAAGAGCAGGCATTTCGTGGAGCGAACGAAAGAGTTGCTCTACGGGTATCTCGTCTTCATCGAACTGTGAAGAGAACACACGAAGCGTACCTGCACGACCCGTGCGGTGATATTCGGCGACAGCTGCGCCCATAGGGTCTTTATGTTTGGGGAGAAGCATATAAAATCGAGAAATAAAAATTAAAACTCTATCGTGCGACAAGTGACGCCGACAAACGTGATTCATCTTCGTATCTTTTTCAGTGCCTACTTTCGCATCTTTTTGATGCAAAGATAGTCTAATTGCCCGTTTTTTACTACTTTTGTGCCCAAAATTTAAAAGTAACAATCTCTATGAATATAAAAACCTTCCGATTGGCCATCTTGGCCGGTGTCGCTGTGGGCATTGCTGGATGGGGTTATCTCGCCTATATGCATACATACAATGGTATAATCGGTGCCGTACTTTTCTCTTTCGGACTGCTCACCGTTGTTGGTTATAAGCTACCGCTTTACACGGGCACAGCCGGTTTCGTAGCCTTGCGCGACGAGAAAGGACGCAGTTGCTGGACGCATGCCATCGGGCAGGTATTATGGATTCTCTTGGGCAACATCACAGGCTGCCTATTGGTATCATTACTCTCGCGCCTCTCGCCCATTGACTTGGGTGGTGCAGCACAGAAAATTCTCGAAGGCCGCCTCACCATTGGTCCTCTGCGCGCAGGACTGCTAGCCATCGGTTGCGGATTCATCATGACTACAGTGGTGACTTTTGCTCGCGAAGGTAAGAATGCGGCACTGTTGCTCGGTGTACCCCTCTTCATCAACTGCGGCTTTCCCCACTGCTTAGCTGATGCGTTCTACTACCTCACCGTACCTACAAGTTACACCTTCGCCCATCTGGCCGAAGTGTTGGTACTCTACCCCTGTCTGGTGATAGGCAATTTCATCGGCTGCAACCTCTATCGCTTCATCGCACCGAAGCAATAAGGTTATTGGTAAAAACAAAAAACAGAAGAGAGCACTGCTAGCAGCGCTCTCTTTCTGATTTAGAAGCTATCGAACTGCAGTGGCAGCAACTCCCCCGCCCCACCCTCGACGACATAGATCCCTCTGGTACCATAAAGCAAAATGCGCATGGGAGTGTGATAGCGAAGCTCTGCCTCGAGCATCACTTGGCGACAAGCACCACATGGGGTGATGGGTTCAACAGTAAACCCCTCCTCACTGGTACGTGCAGCAATAGCCAATGCCACCACCGCCTTGTCGGGATAGGCTGCACCCGCATAAAACAACGCAGTACGCTCAGCACACATTCCAGACGGATAGGCCACATTCTCCTGATTGGCTCCCGTCACGATAGTTCCATCTATAAGTTGCAGGGCAACACCCACAAAAAACTTTGAATAGGGGGCATAACTTCCCCCTGTAGCCTGCATGGCAGCATCTATCAGTTGGCGATCCTGCTCAGGCAATTCATCATAGGTACAGAACAAATAGTGAAAGGTGTGGGCAAGAGTTTTCATCACAGTTCAGATTTTGTTGATTTCACAAAAGTAGAAAAACTTTCCGAACAATCAATCGAAACGACGAAAAAAGAAGAGAGAGACTTCATGCCTCTCTCTTTGGAGGAATATTTTCACCAATAATCGCGTCGAATGAATATTTCCCAGCCCCCGTGATGTAGAGTATCACAAATACAACCAGGTAGACAAACGATAGTTCCTTGGTCGTGAATACATCACCGCTATGCACCCAGAAAAATGCCGTACACATGGTTATTATCATGGGTATGAGCGCCACACGCTGCAATATTCCGAAGATAAGGGCAAAGGAACACACTACCTCGGCAAACACCACCATCCAAAACGAGATGATGCTACCTAATCCGAACGGGTCGGCAAAGAGATCCGACATGGTGGCGTGGGCCATCAACTTGGCATAACCATGCGTAAGAAACAAGATGCCGAAGAGTACACGCAAAACCAGCACTAACATCGAGTAGTTGCGATCGTCATCGTCGTAGACAGGGAAGAGAAAAGACTTCAGTGTCATACCTATACATTATTATTCGTTGCTGACAACAATCATCTCTACGGGCTGTACGGAACTCTTATCCATCGGGTGCCACTGATACTTCACCTTACCAAAGTCGATACTTTTCACATCGATGCAGCGAATGTGGTTGTTATACGAGGTCTTGTAGTATACCTTGCCGTTCGTCAAGTCAATAGCCGATGTCCACTGTGTGGCGCTGGGAATATGGGGGCCTTCGCCAGCCTTGTGCTCTATTCCGATGGGAATATCGAAGTTGTTCAAGAGATGAAAACTCTGCGTAATGGTACTGAATCCGTCGGGTTGCTGGGGAGCCGTATTGCGATAGAATGCTGCACGCACGAAGCGTGATGGAGGCGTAGCATCGCCTGGCAAGCCGAGCATTCCCGAGTTACCTCCAAAGGGGCTCAACGCTTGTTCGCCAAGTAGTTGGTTAGGAGCACTACCTGGGAAGAGGTTAACATAGTTGTTCAGGTTGGCCAGGTGCCATGGAAAACTCGGCGAGTTGGTGATGACCCCTACAGTATTCTCGTAGAAGTGAGGTACACCGTCGATAAACTCAAGCACAACTTGTCTGCCACTTTTGTCGCCTATACGATAGTGTACCACAGCATCAGCATCGAGGCCTACAACGCGTATCTGATTCGAATTGATTGCCTGCATTACCTCATCCACAGTGGCAAACTGCGACAGCATCCATGCGTTCAGCTGCAAGTCGCCCACGCTGCGGCTTGCCTCTGCAGGGTTATAAGGGAGATAGCTTCCATAGTTGGGGAAGAAGAAGAGACCTGTAGAAAGACCTGCTTCGTTGATACCCTCGGCAATAAATTCCTTCTGTACTACGCATAGTCCCACCACACCATACTTGGAGGTAAACTTCAGTCCGTTCGCGGCATTAGGCGTGTAGGACTGCAATTCTTGTCCACGAGGGATTATCACATACTCACTAATGAGCTTTAGTGCCGACCCCTCGATGGTGCGTGCTTGAATATAACTACCATCTTTAGCCGTGAGCGATATGCCCGTACAGGCCACTGCTGTTGCCGCGCCGCCACACAAGGCTGCGCAACCTACGATAAAACTTTTAGCCATTGTATTCATACGATTCCATTTATTAAGTAAATCTCCTATGACAACACTCACCGAGGGCAAAAGTTCATGTTTGCGTGTTCTACGAACGAAGTACCTCTCTTCCGCCTTTTACCCAATGAACATTCCTCATGCTATGTGGTTTATCGCAATATAATAATGTATATACCGATTGCCATTATGAAAATGATATAGCATAACTGTTATTCTACCCACATACGAAACTGGACAAATACCCATATATCCCCATTACAAAATGGGGGGAACAAGGGGAAAAACTCATTATTCCTGCATTTTTATTCTTTATAATTATTGTAACTCAAAAACAATCGCTAACTTAGCGGAGCTAAATCTTGTGATACCATGCGTAGGATCGTCAGTTTGATATTATCCTTAGCCATACTTTCCGGTGCACTCCGTGCCCAGTCGGTAGGTTTAGTTCTGAGCGGTGGCGGAGCCAAGGGTATCACGCACATCGGCATCATACAAGCACTTGAAGAAAACGACATTCCTATCGACTACATCGCGGGAACCTCTATCGGGGCTATCGTGGGAGGCCTATATGCCATGGGATACACACCGCAAGAAATGCTTGACCTACTATGTTCCAAGGAATTCCAGCAATGTTACTCGGGAGAGGTGGACAAAGACAACATCTACTACATCAAGCAAAACGACCCCACCCCGGAGCTCTATGCCATCAACGCTACGCTGGGCGACTCTACAGCAGGAGTACAAGCTCTACCACAAAGCCTCATCGACCCCATACATATGAACATCAAGATACCGGAGCTCTGCATACAGGCTACCGCCGCCTGCAAGGAAAACTTCGACAGCCTGTTCGTACCATTCCGATGCGTAGCCTCAGACGTATACAACAAACGCGAGGTGGTGTTCAGTCAAGGAGATCTGGGCAACTCGGTACGAGCTTCGATGACCTTTCCGCTCGTATTCCGGCCCATCCGAATTGATGACGTGCTCGTCTACGATGGCGGCATCTACAACAACTTCCCAATCAATGTGATGGTGGACGACTTTGCTCCGGATTTCATTATCGGTAGCGCCGTATCAGGCAATCATGAGCAGCCAGCCGACCACGATATCGTAGCGCAAGTAGAAAGTTTGATTATGCAGACAAGCAACTATGAGCTACCCGACACGAACGGCATACTCATGAGCTTCGATCTACAGGACGAGGTCGGACTACTCGACTTCAACCGAGCACAATACCTCTTCGACCTAGGCTATGGTACTACCCTACACTTGATTGACTCCATCAAGGGGAAAGTAACCCGTACCGTCCCCTTAGACAGCGTCAACAAACGGCGCGAAGCATACAAGAAGACACTCCCCGAGGTGGTATTCAAGAACATCACCATAAGCGGAGCCACCACCCAGCAGCACCACTACATAATGAATGAGATACGTCCTGCAGGACATCGGTATGTGAGGTTCAAGGATTTCAAGGAGGCCTACTTCCGCCTCATGTCCGAGAAGGCCATCAAGGAGATATTCCCCACGATGACCTACAACCCCAAGGACAAGACCTTCGACCTACACCTCGACATCTCGATGAAGGATAAAATCGCCTTATCCTTCGGTGGTGGACTATCAACCAACAATATCAACCAAATATACTACGGACTCAACTACAACCACATAGGCCGACATTCCACGGAGGTCCTACTCGACGGGCAATTTGGCCGTATGTACAACAACGTGCAGCTGATGAGCCGCATCAACCTATCGACCAAGGTGCCCATGTCGTTTCGTATAATAGGAGCACACTCCACCATGGACTATTTCAAGCAGAGCTTCCTCTTCTCGGGAAGCACCACCCCTGCACTCAACAAGCAGGTAGAGAGTTTCGGCAAACTGAAGCTGGCCCTCCCGTTCATGGTACAACACAAGGCTGAGTTTGGTTTCGGGTACGGCAAGATTACCGACAGTTACATACAAAATAGCACCATTGACCTTAGCAACCTGGAGTATGACACTAACACCTATCTCCTATGGGGTGGTTCTGTGCTCTTCAAACGCAATTCGCTGAACACCCCGCAATACGCCACCAAGGGCGTGTCGCAACAAATTATGGCACAGGTATTCACAGGTACATGTACCTATACTCCCAACCCATCACAGCGAACAAGCTCCTACAAAAAAGACATTTCGTGGTTGCAGTTGGGTATCAAGGACCAGCATTACCTCCAGTTCAGCCCCAACTTCACCATAGGAACCTACATTGAGGGATACTATTCTTCGCGCAACTTGTCGCAAGACTACACCTCCACGATGCTCCAGGCTGGTGTATTCACCCCCGTACCTAGCATGATTTTCACTTACAACCCCACGTTTCGTGCCAATCAATACCTCGCGGCAGGTCTCAAGCCCATCTACACATTCAGCGCCTACCTACAACTTCGTCTAGAGGGCTATGCCTTCGTACCCATCCACCCCATCCTGTGCGACGAGGAGGGTAAAGCCTACTATGGCAAGCCATTCTCTACTATGGCACATATCGAAGAACTCTCTCTCGTGGGACGATTCTCAACCTTTGTCGTCAGCGCATACCTCAACCACAATAGCTCATCACCCGGCAACATCAGCGTAGGACTCTCATTGGGATGGTACATGATGAACAACCGATTTATTGAGCAATGAACAAAAGAAGCCTCCCCTGGCCCCTCCCAAGCTTTAGGTCGACGCCCATAGAACCGAAGTCAAGGAGGGTTATTCGGATATCACAAAAGCAGAAGGGTTATGGATGATAGGTTAAAGAGCCTCAGGTGTATTATCCCGACAAAGCGCAGCGCCGAGGGATCCCGCACTATGACTTCTCCATAGAAAAAACATTATTGGTACAAATAGAGCCATAAATTATCGTAAATAAATTATTCTTTCTTGCAAGACACCTCATATCTATAGCCTATTGTCAAAACATTTAACCCAAAAGCCATCATCCTACCCCCAAAAACCTCCCAAAACAGGTCTAAAAGAAGAAAAATCCATTTTTTTTGAAAAAAAACGTCGATACATTTTGCAGTATCAAAAAAACGCCATACCTTTGCATCGCAATTGAGAAAACAACGGCTCCATAGCTCAACTGAATAGAGCATTTGACTACGGATCAAAAGGTTATAGGTTTGAATCCTATTGGAGTCACTCAGCGCAAGAGACGAACGAATGTTCGTCTCTTTTTTTTGTATTACCCCTGGTGGTAGATAACTTTTCGTTCCCTACACGCAAGCAATTAACGCCCCCTTGCAACAAGGCCAACTAAATAGAAGAAAAGTAAACAAAATCCGTATGAAGTCAATCCTCTTAGGGAAAAGGACTACTCTTTCTGTTAAATAAGTAAACGTCTCCAGAGCAAAGCCAACGGATTCATCACAGAAAAAAAACGAAATATTAAAATTCAGAACAGAAAAAGCAGAAAAAACAAGTCAACCTATTTCAGTAGAAGACAAATCACTCGGCCTCGACATCGGAACTTTTTTAAAAAAATCGCGGCTCTACCCTCCGCGCTTTGTCACTCCACCCTCCGCTCGTCGTCGGTACTCCCTCGGCGTTTTTCGGGTACTCCCTCCGCTCGTTGCCGGTATACCCTCCGCAACTTTTGAGTAGTCCCTCCGCGACGCGAGAGTTAATCGATGAGTACACGTCTGCATACCCTTTCTGAGAAAACGACCCACAAAGTTATTTGCCGATGCGCATCGGCAATGTTGCTGATAGGCATCGACCACTCTGTCGATACGCTTCGACAGCACTGCCGATATGCTTCGACAAACAGAAACAGTGTATACAACAGGGCAGACTTCACCTCCGTTTATACCGGCAATAGGCATCGTAGAGGTAGGTCACTTCGTCTTCGCGAGCACCGAGCGATGACAGGAGACGCAAACCGTTATGTATGGTGTCGGCAAATGTAAGGGTGTCTTCTCCTGCGGACAGGCCGTGTAGTTCCTCGGCACGGCCGAGGCAGCGGAAGCACTCGTCGCGACGACCCAGAAGCCAGTAGTTGAAGGCAGCAAACTTCCAATCGACAGAGTTCATCTCTGTGGCGTGCTCGGCCATCATACGTTCATAGTACTTGGCGGCTTGCGCGCTCTGTCCGCTCACGAAGCAACACTCGGCCAGCAGACGGAGCGACTTGAGCGACTCGGGGTGGTGATAGTCAATCTTGTACAGGCGGGGCAGGGCCTCATCGTACCTCCCCAACTCATATAGCTGCTCGGCTACATGGAAGGTAAGGCTGAGGTTTTCGGGTTTCATTGCCTCTGCCATCTCATAGTACTCAAGCGCCTTATCATGATTATACAGTTCGCGGTGGCACTGCGCCAGATGGAGGATGGTCCAGTAACTGTCGGGCTTCATCAAATCGGCACGGGTGTAGACCGAGATGGCCTCGTCATACATCTCCATTTTCTGGTAGCACAGCCCAAGTTGCTGTAGCTGCGTAGCTTCCATACGCTCGGGATGATGAATATCGATAAGAAAGAAGAAGTCTGCAGCTCGGGAATACTGTTTCTGTTTGATATTGAGAGCAATGAGACGGAACAGGCGGTCGGGCTCCATGACGAGTGAGCGGAGTGGATTATCGTGCTCAGGAAACTCTATGAGGTAATCGAACGGATTGTCAAACTCCTGAACATTCGTAAAGAGGCGGAAGAAACGGTAGAGGTTCTGCACATATTGGCGAAGGATACTCTGCGTGGTCTGCCTGCTCAGACGTTTCAGGTCGGGAATGTCAGCACTCTCCTTGAGCGCCTTGTTCTGCTCTTCGAGTTGGTTCATCATAGCATTGCGCTGCATCTGGGGAATCTCTCTTATGGCGTAACAGAAGGAGTATTTGTCGGAGTCGCACATATAGGCTGACTGCAATATGGTTTCGGCTATCGCGTTGGCTGTGCCATTCGGATTACCTATGACAGCGAGCATATCAGCCTGCCACACATCGAACGGGCGGAACCAGTTGCAGATGTTATAGAAGAAAGGATAGCGTTTGAGCTGTGAGAAGGTGCTCATATTCACATCTACGCCCTCCATCTGCCACTCGGAGATCTCCCGCATGCTTTCCTCAAGGCCACTCTCGTGCATCCATTGCTCCCAATCGGGATTGACATCATCAGGATTGGCATCATCGCCTTTTATGTTGGGCATCTGGCGCAGTTTGGGATTCTTCATCAGCTCGGGTATAATCACCTCTCGCATCTTGCGGTTCACCTCCTCGGTGTTGGTACTACGCGTAAACTGCAGGATAACCTCGCATACCTGGTCACCAAACAAAGGGTCTTCTGCCAGCAACTCAAGGCGGGCCTTCACCTCGCCGTAATGAGTTATACGCCTACCCCAGCAGTAGCAGGCGATGACAATGCCCACCAAGGCACGCATGCTCACCATGGCCTCAGGGTGATAATAAGCGTCGCAAAGGAAAAGCAGCTTCAGGGGATCAAACACGCGCAACAGACTTAGTGTCACTGCACTGACGACGGTGCACTGATCGTTCGGTAAGATGACAGGCGAGAGCAGCAATTGGTCCACCTCAGCTGCCACCACAGCATCCCATGGGCCTTGCGTCCAAAGGTCAGTAAAGAGAGCATTCAATTGTTTGTCGTGCGTAATAGCCAGAAGATTCGATTCATCTGCACCATATCCCTTCTTGGTCCCTTCGGCGAATGCCTCAAGCTGAAGCAGATAGGCATGCGAGTCTTCACGGCGCACAGACTTTTTCTGTGCCGTATAGTAGGGCAGCTCCTTGGCTCCATGTGCCGCAATGGCACAACGGTCGCTCAGCAGCAAAGCACGTCCTACGAGTTGTTGGTACACGCGATCACGTTCTGGGTCAGAAACACCCAGTTTGAAATAGTCGATGAGCGCATCGTATGTACTGACGATACGCTCCAACTCATACTCCAGTTCGGTGAGTTCAGCCTCGCGAATCTCCTTAGCGAGATGCTCCAAAAAAATATAGAATTGGTTCTTTTCAAGCAGGTCTGCCCTTTGGCCAGACAATTGGTCTATTTTCACAATATCACTTGTCTTATATATATTTTACACAAAGTTCGCTAAGTTTTCCCAACTATCAAACGTTTCTTCTCGGTTTTTTTTCGATAAAT
The DNA here is from genome assembly GCA_045655845.1 of Bacteroidaceae bacterium. Classification (GTDB taxonomy): domain Bacteria; phylum Bacteroidota; class Bacteroidia; order Bacteroidales; family Bacteroidaceae; genus UBA1189. Next base: position 1,848 of record JAZOPX010000138.1, on the reverse strand, counting down.
TCCCCAAAAACGTCTTAAAAAGTACAAAAAAAGAAGCTTTTGCAAAATATTCTTAAAACTTTTGGCAGAATACAAATAAAATTCATTACTTTTGGGCAATTTATAGAATTACTAAAAACACTATTAATAATCTAAGCTATGGGATATTTAAGATTCGACAAGACGTTAATGACGAACTTAGAAGAATCGCTCCCTCGCGAGATATTGCGTACCAATAGGTCGGGCGCTTATAGTTGCTCAACCATCATTGACTGCAATACGAGAAAGTACCATGGATTGCTCGTCATTCCTCTTCCCGAGATGGACGATGAAAACCACGTGTTGCTTTCTTCGCTCGATGAGACAGTGATTCAGCACGGCGCAGAGTTTAATCTTGGCGTTCACAAGTATTCGGGTAACAGTTTCAGTCCGCAGGGACATAAGTACATCCGAGAGTTTCAGTGGGAGCGTGTACCGACCACCATCTACCGCGTTGGTGGCGTCATCCTGAAGAAGGAAAAGGCTTTCGTACACCACGAGAACCGCATCCTCATCCGCTACACCTTGCTCGATGCTCATTCAGCGACCACACTGCGTTTGCGTCCTTTCATGGCGTTCCGCAGCGTGCGTCAGTTCACACATGAGAACTGGCAGGTCAACAAGAGTTATCAGGAAGTCGACAACGGTATCAAGACATGTATGTATCCGGGTTATCCCGAACTGTTCATGCAGACCAACAAGAAAAGTGAATTTGTGTATTGCCCCGACTGGTATCGTGGTATGGAGTACCCCAAGGAGCAGGAGCGTGGCTACCACTTCAATGAGGACCTCTACGTACCTGGTTACTTCGAGGTACCCATCAAGAAGGGTGAAACCATCATCTTCTCGGCCGGCATCTCTGAGGCTTCATCACGCAAGTTGAAGCAGATGTTCGAGCACGAGTACGAGATCCGTCCCCCGCGCGATACATTCAAGAACAGCATGGTCATTGCTGGCCACCAGTTCCACAATCTTCAGGGCGACCGCCACTACATCTTGGCCGGTTATCCTTGGTTCAAGTGCCGCGCTCGTGATATGTTCGTATCGCTCCCTGGCTTGACCTTGGCTACTGGTGAGATGGACGAGTTCCAGTCGGCCATGAAGACTGCCGCTGAAGCAATCGAAGATTTCATCAACGAACGCCCCAGCGAGTGTAAGATTTACGAGATGGAACATCCCGACGTACTCCTCTGGGCCGTATGGACCCTCCAGCAGTATGCCAAGAAGACCTCAACAAAGCAGTGTTGGGACGAGTACGGTCAACTATTACAAGACATCATCGAATATATCCGTCTGGGCAAGCACGACAACCTCTTCCTCCACGACAACGCCCTACTCTACACCAATGGTCGCGATAAGGCAGTGACATGGATGAACTCAGTGGCCAACGGCCGCCCCGTAGTGCCGCGTACCGGTTATGTGGTAGAAATCAACGCCCTTTGGTACAATGCACTGCGCTTCGTTTCTGAACTTTGTCATATAGGTGGCAATGAGGAAATGTCCGAGACTTTGAACGACCTCGCACAGCGCTGCCAGCTCTCGTTCGTAGGCAAGTTCCTCAACGAGCACGGCTGGTTGTTTGACTATGTCGATGGCGACACTCCCGACTGGAGCGTACGTCCCAACATGATCTTTGCCGCAGCCCTCGAATACTCTCCGCTTGACCGCAAGCAGCAGAAGAGCGTGCTCGACATCGTCACCAAGGAGCTCCTCACCCCGAAGGGTCTCCGCTCGCTCAGTCCCAAGAGCTTCGGTTACAACCCCAACTATGTAGGTCCACAGGTAGAGCGTGACTATGCTTACCATCAGGGTACCGCATGGCCTTGGCTC
>JAZOPX010000137.1:0-9286 GCA_045655845.1 Bacteroidaceae bacterium | reverse complement strand
GTGTGAGAAGAATGCTGAATTTTGAATTATGAATACTGATTCAACCCAATAGCCATGATTCTGGATTAAACAACCTTCAGAATTCATAATTCACAACTCAGGATTAAACAACCATCAGAATTCATAATTCACAATTCAGGATTCACTAACATGGCAACACTACGATTCGAGGTCATCGGCGAGGCGTTCAAGAAACGCCCTTTAGAGGTGGAAGCACCTGCCGAGCGCCCTTCGGAATATTTTGCAATCAACGTATTCAACAAGGAGAAGATGGCCCGCTATCTCTCCCCCGAGGTATACAATAAGATGGTCGACGTGATGGAACATGGCGACACCATGGACCGTGCCATCGCCGATCAGGTAGCCGAGGGTATGAAGCGCTGGGCTATGGAACTGGGTGCTACTCACTATACGCACTGGTTCCACCCACTCACCGACACTACCGCCGAGAAGCACGACGCCTTCGTGGAGCACGATGGCAAGGGCGGCATGATAGAGGTGTTCGACGGCAAACTGCTCGTACAGCAAGAGGGCGATGCCTCGTCGTTCCCCAATGGTGGTATCCGCGCCACCTTCGAGGCCCGCGGCTATTCGGCTTGGGACCCCACATCTCCTGCCTTCGTCATGGACGACACGCTCTGTGTGCCCACCGTATTCCTCTCTTATACAGGCGAGGCGCTCGACTACAAGGCTCCATTGCTCAAGGCATTACATGCCGTTGACAAGGCTGCCACGGAGGTGTGCCACTACTTCGACCCCGAGGTAAAGCGCGTGACCTCCTATCTCGGTTGGGAGCAAGAATACTTCTTGGTTGACGAAGGGCTCTATGCTGCCCGTCCTGACCTCTTGATGTCGGGCCGTACACTCATGGGACACGGCTCGGCCAAGGACCAGCAACTCGAGGACCACTACTTCGGTGCTATCCCCGAGCGTGTAGCCGCCTTCATGAAGGAGCTTGAGATTGAATCTTTGAAGCTCGGTATCCCTGCCAAGACACGCCACAACGAGGCTGCGCCCAACCAGTTTGAGCTTGCCCCCATCTACGAGGAGACCAATATCGCCTGTGACCACAACATGCTGGTAATGATCCTCATGAAGAAGATTGCCCGCAAGCACGGTTTCCGTTGTCTGCTTCACGAAAAGCCCTTTGCTGGCATCAATGGCTCCGGCAAGCACAACAACTGGAGCCTCGGATCTGACCGCGGACACCGACTGATGTCACCGGGCAAGACGACCGAAGACAACCTCATGTTCATCACCTTCGTAGTGAACACTTTGGCTGCCGTATATCGCCACAATGGACTGTTGAAGGCCTCCATCATGAGTGCCACAAACACGCATCGTCTCGGTGGCCATGAGGCTCCTCCTGCCATCATCTCTACCTTCCTCGGTCAGGAACTCACGGGATTATTCGATGCGCTGGAGAACTCGTCAAGCGAAGAACTCTTTAAGATTGCCGGTAAGACAGGTAAGAAGATTCTCGAGATGCCTCAGATACCCGAACTGCTCATCGACAACACCGACCGCAACCGCACATCGCCCTTCGCTTTCACAGGAAACCGATTTGAGTTCCGTGCCGTAGGTTCAGAAGCCAACTGTGCCTGTGCCATGATTGCACTGAATGGTGCTGTAGCCGAGCAACTTGTGGAGTTCAAGAAGAATGTAGATGTCCTTATCGAAAGTGGCATGGACAAGCGCGAGGCGCTCATCAAGGAAATTCAGAAACTCATCACATACTGTAAACCCATCCGCTTTGACGGCAACGGCTATAGCGATGAGTGGAAAGCCGAGGCTGCACGCCGAGGACTCGACTGCGAGACCTCAGCCCCGGACATCTTCAAGGCATACGCCAACGAGACGAGCGTGCAGATGTTTGAGAGTCTGAACATCATGAGCCAAGCCGAGCTGGAGGCCCGCAACGAGATCAAGTGGGAAATCTACACCAAGAAGATACAGATTGAGGCCCGCATCTTTGGCGACATGGCCATCAACCACATTATCCCCGTAGCCACGAAGTATCAGAGCCAACTCGTGGACAATGTGTATAAGATGAAGGAAATTCTCGGTGCAGAAGGCGAAGCCCTCTCCGCATCAAACATCAACCTCATCCGCCGTATCGCAGGACTGGTACAGAAGATTGAGAGCGGTGTGGCCGAGATGATTGAGTGTCGCAAAGTGGCCAATCGAATCGGCGGTCTCTATGAGAAAGCCGTAGCCTACCACAATACCGTAGCACCCAAGTTGGAGGAACTTCGCTCCTACATCGACGACCTCGAAGAAGTGGTAGACGACAGCCTATGGCCTTTGCCCAAGTATCGCGAGTTGCTATTTATCCGATAAGACATTAAACAATTTGCACTTCACTTAGTCTTATTATAGAAGAGTAAAAGAAATAATGGTATGCAAATAGTACAACGTTTAACAGGTCTCATTACCCTATTCGTATTAGTACTCATTCCTTCAACGCTGAGTGCGCAAGGGGTTGCGGAGATATGGCTCAATAAGGCAACCGAGAAATTCAAGAACAAGGGATCTGAGATTTCCTTCCGCATCAACGAGGAGGGTATTCGCCTTAGCGGGAAGCTTCTCATCGATGGTGAGAGGTTCTTCTACGACACCGAGGAAATGAAGATTTGGTATGATGGCACCACGCAATGGACCTTACAGATGGGAAGCGGATACAATGAGTTGTATATCAACAACCCCACTCCCGAAGAGCAACAGAATATCAACCCCTACATACTCCTTAGCAATTATAAGGAGCATTTCACGATAGCGGATGGTGGTCGAAAGGACAATGGTAAGCCAGTACACAAGATCATCATGACCCCTAAGGACATGAGTCAGGCTCCTGCAAGTATCAACGTATTTTTGGATAGCGATGCCATGCTTACCTCCCTCGAGTTCATAGCCTCGGACGAAGCCACCTATAAGATTGAGGTACGCTCCATGCGCAATGGGCTGACGTTTCCAAAAGACACCTTTACCTATCCCGAGAAGGAATTTCCCGCTGACGAGATCATCGACATGAGGTAACGAATTAGCACTAACACTATAAACCCAAACATAAGAAACAATGGAAAAGACAAAATGCCTTATTGTAGGTTCAGGCCCTGCTGGATACACCGCGGCCATTTACACAGGTAGAGCAAACATCCCAACCATCCTTTACGAAGGACTTCAACCTGGTGGACAGCTCACTATCACAACCGACATCGAAAACTTCCCCGGCTATCCCAACGGCATCAGCGGATCAGAGATGATGGACGACCTCCGTCTTCAGGCCGAGCGCTTCGGTGCAAGCCTCCGTAGCGGTATCATCACCAAGGCCGACCTCTCACAGCGTCCCTTCAAGGTGACCGTAGATGACGGAACTGAGATTGAGGCCGAGACCATGATCATCGCCACAGGCGCATCGGCCAAGTACCTCGGATTGGAGGATGAGAAGAAGTATGCCGGTATGGGCGTGAGCGCATGTGCCACATGCGACGGTTTCTTCTACCGCAAGAAAGTGGTAGCCGTAGTGGGTGGTGGCGATACCGCCTGCGAAGAGGCCAACTATCTCGCAGGACTCGCCAGCAAGGTGTACCTCATCGTACGCAAGAACTACCTCCGCGCCAGCCAGATCATGCAGGACCGCGTGATGCAGAACCCCAAGATCGAGGTACTCTTCGAGCACAACGTGACCGGTCTCTTCGGTGATGGTGGCGTTGAAGGTGCACATGTAGTAAAGCGTAAGGGCGAAGCCGACGAGCAGCACTACGACATCGCCATCGATGGACTCTTCCTCGCCATCGGCCACAACCCCAACTCAGAGATTTTCCGCGAGTACCTCACTACTGACGAGACGGGCTATATCATGACCCAGGGCGCATCACCCGCCACCAACGTACCCGGAGTGTTTGCTGCCGGCGACGTGGCCGACCCCCGCTACCGCCAGGCCATCGTAGCCGCAGGAAGCGGATGCAAGGCGGCTCTCGAAGTGGAGAAATTCCTTGCCGAAATCTAAACCCTCTGAACAAGAGGAAAAACCTTTGTAGACGAAGAAAAATCTCTTTGTCCGTTTCTAAAAAAGCCTTTGTCTGATTTTTTTATCGGACAAAGGCTTTTTTCTTATCAGATGGCTTTGATAAACCTTGGGGATATACGTCCCTCCAAAAACGGTCTACCCTCGAGAAAAATTGGGCCTACCCATTTTTGAAAAACGGTAGGCCCACGGAGAAAAATGGGTAGGCCCAATTTCCTCTACCTACATATAAGTTTCCGCAAGGCAATTGGGACAACATATAATGATTCACTCACCCCTTGGCAACGGCAACAAGCTGACGCCAAACGCTGCTGATACTCAGTGCCCAATCCTCTGCCATCCCTACTGCCAACCCCTTGTCATGCCCCTTGGCAACAGCGACAAGTTCTGACAATCAATCCCATACGCAGCGTTCTTAACTGCCACTGCCAAGGGGTAAACGCAAATCATTATCCTGTCATTGCCACCTCCGAATATGAGCTGTTACGCCTACCGTAAGATGTTTTCTCTGGTTGCTGAGGTCTTAAGGAATTGATCTTGGATAAAAGGTTAAATAAAGCTGAAACTACCGCAGAGGGGGCTATCACCTCGGTAAAGGTCTCGACAAACCAACTTTATATCCTGCAAGTACCGACAAGGTGGTAAAGATACAGATGTAATATCAGTAAAGAGACTTGGTCTTGTCATTCGACCGACAAAAGATGAAGGTATGTTCATAACACATCTTCCTTTTTTATTTCCTTCCATCATCGTATTTGTAAAATTATTACTATCTTTACCACGACATCCATCATAGAAAAAACAGAAATCGTGATGAACAACCATTACTTGCATATATATAAAGCCTCTGCAGGGTCGGGAAAGACGTTTACCCTCGCCGTCAACTTTATCCGTCTGCTCATCGAGCAGCCCGACAACTACCGCCACATCCTGGCCGTTACCTTCACCAACAAGGCTACGGCTGAGATGAAGCAGCGTATCTTGAGTCAGCTCTATGGTATAGCCCATGGACTCAAGGAGTCGGGTGCCTACCTTGAGAAGGTGCAGGAGTCCACGGGCCTTGAGGAGAGCATCATACGCCAACGTGCCGCGCGGGCGCTCACCATGCTCATACACGACTATAGCCACTTCCGCGTGGAGACTATTGACAGTTTCTTCCAGTCGGTGCTTCGTGGCTTAGCGCGCGAGCTCAACCTGGGCACTGGCATGACAATCGAGCTCGACACCAAGCGAATAATCAGTGAGGGCGTAACGCTCCTATTGCGCGAGCTATCGGCAGATGACCCCACCCTGCAATGGATTGTCAACTACATTGGTAGCGAGATTGATGAAGGAAAGAACTGGAACATCACCGATAGCCTAAAGAACTTTGCCCGCAACATTCATGACGAAAGCTACCAGCAACATGCCGACCAGTTACGTGAACAACTCAAAGATGCCGATATCATCAACACCCTACGCAAGAGGCTCATGCAAGAGCGATCACAAGCTCTGAAGACCATAGAGCAACAGGTAGAGTCTTTCTTCGAGGAACTGGACAGGCACGAGCTCACTATCAACGACCTGAGTTACGGAGCCAGTGGTGTAGGAGGCTATTACCTCAAGCTACGCGGAGGCGACTACAATGCGCCGCCCGCCACACGTGCCACAGAGGCCAGCCATCGCCCCGAAGCATGGGCATCAGCCAAGTCTTCGCGACGAAAAGAGATTATAGCCCTGGCCGAAAGTGTGCTCATGCCTCACCTGAATGACACGGAGCGGATACGTATCCGCGAGGCTCATACCATAAACACGTGTGATCTCGTGCTTCGCCACCTATACCAGTTGCAACTCATCAACATCATCCATGACCGCATCCTTCAGCTCAACCGAGACGAAAACCGTTTCCTCCTTGCCGATACCTGCCGCATGCTTAGTCGGATGCAGACCGGTGATAGTTCCTTTGTGTTCGAAAAGTTAGGCTACTACATCCGCCATATCATGATTGACGAGTTTCAGGACACCTCTCGCATGCAGTGGGAGAATTTCCTACATATCCTTCGCGAGGGTCTCTCAGGAGGTCACGAGAGCATGCTCGTGGGCGATGTCAAGCAAGCCATCTACCGTTGGCGAGGTAGCGACTGGCGCATCCTCAATGGTGAAGTCAATCGAGAACTCAACCTCTACACCCCACAAGAAACTCATAAGCTATCGGTCAACCGCCGTAGCATGAGCGAAATTGTACGTTTCAACAACAGGCTATTCAAGGAATGTAACGAGAAGCTCACCACCCTACTCGGTCCGTCAAATGCCGCTCCGCTCCTCCACGCGTATAGCGATGTCGAGCAAGAGCACAAGGAGATAGAGACACAAGAGGGTTACGTGCGTGTAACCGACGTAGTCCACGAGAAGGGGGAGAACGCCGATGAGATGATGTGCAGCAAGGTGTTAAGCACAATCAAAGAGTTATTGGCCGAGGGCATCAAAGAGAGCGATATCACCCTCCTATTACGTACCAACACGCAGATACAACTCATTGTCGACTATTTGGCCGTACATGCCCCCGACATCCACATCTTCTCGTCTGATGCCTATAGACTCGACGCTTCCGCAGCTATTGGCATGCTCATCAATGCCCTGCGCTGGATAGCCGACCCCAAGCAGAGCGTAGCCCTATTGCATTTAGCCCTGGACTATCATCGCTTAGTAATGAACGATGGACTCACCGAGGCCAACATTATATCCCTGCGAGGCGAAGGTTACCGCTTACCCGAGATACTCACGCACCAACACGCAGCGTTGCAACAAACCCCTCTCTACGAGTTGACAGAGCAGCTATATCGTATCCTTGAGCTACACCGCTTGCAAGACGAAGATGGCTACCTACTTGCCTTTTTCGACTACCTCTCGCAGTTCTGTACGACCACGACGGGCGGTATCAAGGAGTTCGTCCGCTACTGGAACGACGAGCTGAAGAGCAAGTCCATCCCCGCGGGCGGAGCCAATGGCATCAGTGCTATGACCATTCATAAGTCCAAGGGGTTAGAGTTCCACACCGTCATCATCCCCTATTGCGAATGGGAGCTCAACAAGCACCAAGGCATCCTATGGATAACCTCCACAGGTTCTCCCCTCACCACGCTTGCCATCAACCCCATTCCTTATAGCGAAGCCATGAAAAACTCCGATTTCTCGGACGAGTACAACGAGGAGTATCTACAACAGATTGTAGACAATTACAACCTGCTCTACGTAGCGCTCACGCGTCCCAAAGCCAACCTCATCATTCTCAAGGGAGCTACCAAGAGCAGCATAGCCCGCGGCAAGACGATGAACAACGTAGCACAGCTCATCACCCAAGCATTAGGGCACAACGATGAGGGTGTATTCGAGTTTGGCACTATCGTACCATCGGTTCAGGAGAGTTCCAACACGAAGAGTCAGGCAAGCAACCCACTCGAGGCACGACTCCAACCGCTCGAAGTGTCCATGTGCTCCGAGGAAATGAACGTACGCTTCCGACAGTCTAACCTCGCCAAGCGTTTCATTGCCCAAACGCGGGAGACAACAACAGACGAACCTGAGTCCTCACACTCCACTCCCTCCTACCTTGATCGCGGACTTTTGCTACACGAGCTCTTCGCTATGATAAACACAGTCGATGATGTGCCCATGGCTATAGAACGCATGCTATACGAAGGCCTTATCGATACCACGGAGCGATCCGAGATGGAGCGCATCGTGCGTCGCGCCTTCACCCTTCCCGAGGCTTCCGACTGGTTTTCGGGTCGCTACTCGCTCTTCAACGAATGTAACATCCTCTATCGTGCCGATGATGGTACCATAAGCCGCATGCGCCCCGACCGCGTGATGACCGATGGCGAGCGTTTCATCGTTGTAGATTTCAAGTTTGCCCGCGAACGAGACGAGCATCACAAGCAAGTGTGTTCCTACATGGAGCAGCTCCATCGCATGGGACACACTAACGTTGAGGGATACCTATGGTATGTTTATGAAAATAGGGTGACCTTAGCCTAAAGCTTACTTAATTCCTCTTCTGTTCAAGGCTTGTTGGTAGCGGCGGGCGTTAACATTGTGCTGAGTAAGCGTGGTGGCAAAGTTGTGATATCCTGAAAAATCCTCCTTGGCACACATGTAAAGATAGCTATGATTGGCCGGATTGAGCACACTCTCGATGGCCGAAATAGTAGGAATACGTATGGGCCCAGGAGGCAGACCTGCATACTTATAGGTGTTGTAGGGCGAGTTAGTCTGCAAGTGGACATAAAGAATACGTCGCAATTCAAACTCGCCAAGGGCAAACTTCACTGTAGGGTCGGCCTGAAGGAGCATACCTCGTTTTAGGCGGTTGAGGTAGAGCTTAGCGACCATTGGTTTTTCATCGTTTTTGACCGTCTCCTCATCGACGATGGAGGCCAGCGTGATCACCTCGTTGGGGGTAAGCCCCAAGGCCTTAGCCTTAGCCGTACGGGCAGGAGTCCAAAAGGCATTGCGTTCTTTCACCATTCGTGTTACGAACTGCTTAGGCGACATGGTCCAATAAACCTCATAGGTATTGGGGATAAACAGACAGGGAATGGTTTCAGAAGTATAACCCAAGCTATCGAGAAAACGAACATCGGTAAGGAGGTCCATCACTGCAGCAGAGTCGGTCATGATTTGCTTGCTCACAGCACCTGCCAAGCGATCAAGCGTGCGCACAGAGGGCAATACGAGTTTCACTGGCGTCTGATTGCCCGAGAGCAAGCGTAAACAGATGTCACGCATTGAGTCGCCAGGACGGATGGCATAGTTACCGGGCTTCACGCGCGTCTCGTACTTATAGTGCTTCATCAGGGGAGCAAAGGCAGCGGTGGTCTTGAAGTCCACCACCGAAGTCAGCACCTCCTCTACCCTACGCACATCATCGCCAGGATAAATCTGGATGTATACGGTCTGATCATTCTTTACCACAGGGGCCATCACAGCCGAGTAGGCCACATAAGCCACGGAACCACCCACGAGGAGCAGCAACACAGCCACGAAACTAAGGATATAAATGGTTTTCTTTTTCATATTTCTTTTCTTTTGACTACAGACAAGGTTCGTGCCAACGAGCGCATATAAGCTTGCTTGTAATGCTCAGCGAGTGCAGCCGAAGCTCAACAATGAAGTTGTTAACAGACTACAGACAATGGATTCAGGTTTTCGCATTCGTTAAATTTCCAATTTTCAATTACCCTTCCATGCCTCCAAATATCGCTCGGCCACCTTGAGGCT
>JAZOPX010000136.1:0-4548 GCA_045655845.1 Bacteroidaceae bacterium | reverse complement strand
ATCTTCGCTCCGTAGAAGAACGAGAGGTAGATATCCTTGAGGATCTGCTTGTTTTGCTGGTAGGCCTTCGATACGCCCACCATCGAGAAAATGATTTTCTTGTCGTCTACTGTTGCCATTATCTGGTACTGTTTAATGATTTTGCTTTTAAAAAGGCAAAGTTACGAAAAAAAAGCGTACGAGCAATGTTGAATACGCTCAGATTTTAATTCAAGGCGTTTCGATGCTCAAAAAAATGGATGTTCGCTTTATTATCTCCCCCAAAAGAGGTAACTTTGCGTGCATTTGATGTTTTATGGCAAAGCAAGAAGTAACCTACGACAGCATAATAAAGGAAATCAACTCGCGTCAGTTTGCACCGGTGTACTACCTGATGGGAGAGGAAACTTACTATATAGACCGTCTCTCGGACTATATTGCCGAGCATGTGCTCACCGAGGAGGAGCGCGGGTTTAACCAAATGGTCATCTATGGCCAGGACACAGATATCGGCAGTATCGTGTCGGCTGCCAAGCGCTATCCTATGATGGCCGAGCATCAGGTTATCATCGTCAAGGAGGCACAGACACTGCGCAATATGGATGACTTGGTCTATTACCTACAGAAACCGCAACCCTCAACGGTACTCGTGTTCTGTCACAAGTATGGCACGCTGGACCGCCGCAAGAAGGTGGCTGTGGAGATCGAGAAGTCGGGTCGCCTCTTCGAGTCGAAGAAACTCAAGGAGGGTGCACTGCCTTCGTTCATCAGTAACTATGTGCGTGCCAAAGGCGCGGCAATCGACGTGAAGGCTGCCAATATGATGGTCGAGAGCATCGGTGCCGACCTCAACCGTCTGGCGAGCGAGTTGGACAAGCTCATCATTGCCAAACCCAAGAATGATGAACCTATCACGCCCGAACTTGTGGAGGACTACGTGGGCATCAGCAAGGACTACAATGCTTTTGAATTGAAGAATGCGCTCGCTGTGAAGGATGCGGTGAAGGCTTTTACCATAGCCAAGTATATGGAGGCAAACAAGAAACAGTTTGCCATGCCCATGGTGCTATCCATGCTCTTCAACTTCTACTCCAACCTGATGATGGCTTACTATGCACCCGACAAGTCGGATAACGGTATTGCTGCCTACCTCGATTTGCGCTCTCCATGGCAAGCCAAGGAATATCAGATGGCCATGAAATATTATACCGCTTGGAAGGTGATGTATATCATTAGCGACATACGCAAGTATGATGCCCTCGCCAAGGGCTACGGTGCCAGCGCTACCGATAAAGGCTTGCTGTGCGAATTGGTATACCACATCTTGCATTGATAGGGTAGGCCTAAAAATAAGGCTGATTTGCAAGAGAATTAAAATTTTAGTGTATCTTTGCAAATTGTTAAAGAAGCAAACGAAATAACAAACTATATACACACTATGTACAGAACGAATACTTGTGGAGAACTCCGTATCTCCAACGTAGGACAGAAGGTGACGTTGGCCGGTTGGGTGCAACGTACCCGTAAGATGGGTGGTATGACATTCGTGGATCTCCGCGACCGCTATGGCCTCACCCAATTGGTATTTGACGAGAACCATGACGCAGCGCTCACCGAGCAGGCCAACAAACTGGGCCGTGAATATGTGATTCAGGTTACTGGTACCGTGAGCGAGCGCTCAAGCAAGAACAATAAGATTGAGACGGGCGACATCGAGATCATTGTCGAGTCGATGACCGTACTCAACGCATCTCAGACTCCTCCCTTTACCATCGAGGATAACACCGACGGTGGTGATGACATCCGCATGAAGTACCGCTATCTCGACCTCCGTCGTAATGCCGTACGCCGCAACCTTGAACTACGCCACAAGATGGCCTTTGAGGTGCGCCGTTACCTCGATGAGCGTGGCTTCCTTGAGGTGGAGACTCCTATCCTCATCGGTTCTACTCCCGAGGGTGCACGCGACTTTGTCGTTCCTTCACGCATGAACCCCGGACAGTTCTACGCATTGCCTCAGAGCCCGCAACTCTTCAAGCAGATCTTGATGGTATCAGGTTTCGACCGCTACTTCCAGATCGTGAAGTGCTTCCGCGATGAGGACCTCCGTGCCGACCGTCAGCCCGAGTTTACACAGATCGATTGTGAGATGTCGTTCGTAGAGCAGGAAGATGTTATCTCACTCTTCGAGGACATGTCAAAGCATCTGTTCCGCTCTATCCTCGGCATCGAGATGACCGAGCAGTTCCCCCGTATGACTTGGCACGATGCAATGAAATATTATGGTAGCGACAAGCCCGACCTCCGCTTCGATATGCGTTTCGTGGAACTCATGGACGTACTCAAGGGTCACGGCTTCAGCGTGTTCGACAGCGCTGAGTACATCGGTGGTATCTGCGCCAAGGGTGCCGCTACCTATACCCGTAAGCAACTCGATGCGCTCACCGACTATGTGAAGCGTCCTCAGATCGGTGCCAAGGGCATGGTATATGCCCGTGTTGAGGCAGACGGTACCGTGAAGTCAAGCGTCGATAAGTTCTATACCCAGGAGGTGCTGCAGCAACTCAAGGCAGCGATGAACGCCGAGCCCGGCGACCTCATCCTCATCCTCTCGGGCGACGACATTATGAAGACCCGTAAGCAGCTCTGCGAACTCCGTCTTGAGGTAGCCGAGCAGCTCGGTTTGCGCGACAAGAACAAGTTTGCCTGCCTCTGGGTGGTCGACTTCCCCATGTTCGAGTGGAGCGACGAGGAGCAGCGCCTCATGGCTATGCACCATCCCTTCACCTCGCCCAAGCCCGAGGATATCGAACTCCTCTACACCAACCCCGCTGCCGTGCGTGCTAACGCCTACGACATGGTTATCAATGGTGTTGAGGTCGGTGGTGGCTCTATCCGTATCCACGACAACGAGTTGCAGAAGAAGGCCTTCGAGATTCTCGGCTTCTCTGAGGAGCGTGCCCAGTCGCAGTTTGGTTACCTGCTCAGCGCCTTCAAGTACGGTGCGCCCCCTCATGGTGGCTTGGCCTATGGTCTCGACCGCTTCGTGAGCCTCTTTGCAGGTCTCGACAGCATCCGCGACTGCATCGCCTTCCCCAAGAACAACTCGGGCCGTGATGTGATGATCGATGCTCCCGCACCTCTTGAGCAAGCACAACTCGACGAACTCAATATCCTCGTTGATATTAAGGAGAAATAAACATTAATCTTCCATATGAGAGGTGAGAAGAGGGTGTCGTGACACCCTCTTCTCTTTTTTTATCTCTGTAATGCTTTCACCGTGCATTCCTTACTCTCTTTATAAGAGCAACTATTCTTTAGGTGGTAGTTTTCGCTAAAAAGATTCTCCCCGCGGTAATCGCGGGGAGAAAATCAAATAGTTTTATTAGAAGATATGAGACTGACAGTCCCGTGAGCGCTTAGATACCCAACGACTTCTTCATGGCCTCAATCTTGGCAGCAGCCTTGGCATCGGCCTCGGCATACTCGGCACGGCTGTTCATGGTGCCTTTGGCCTCCATGTAGAACTTGATCTTGGGCTCTGTACCTGAGGGGCGTACCGACACCTTGTCGCCTTCGGCGGTGAAGTACTGGAGTACGTTCGAGGTCTCGGGCATGTCGAGTTTGGTCACATTGCCCTCGCCGTCGCGTGCCTCGAGGCTCTTGTAGTCCTTGCTGCATACGATGGGGATGCCTGCCATCTCCTTGGGAGGATTGGCGCGGAAGTTCTCCATCATCTGCTTGATCTCGTCGGCACCGCTCTTGCCGGGCTTCACCACGCTGATGGCTACCTCCTTTGAGAAACCATACTCCACGTAGATATCCATCAAGAGCTCATAGAGGCTCTTGCCATTGTCCTTGGCCCATGCGGCCACCTCAGCGATGAGGCAGCATGCCGATACGGCATCCTTGTCACGAACGAAGTCCTCAGCGAGGAAGCCATAGCTCTCCTCACCGCCACCGATGTAGGTCTGCTTGCCCTCGCGGAGACGAATCTCGCGGGCAATCCACTTGAAACCGGTGTAGCAATCGAGCATCTCGAGGTTGTTCTTCTCGGCAATCGCCTTGATGAGTTCAGTGGTCACGATGGTCTTTACAACGAACTCGTTGCCAGTCATCTTGCCCAGCTTGGTGTATTGGGTGATGATGTAGTAGAGATACATCATGCAGGTCTGGTTGCCGTTGATGAGTACCCACTCGCCCTTGTCGTCCTTGCAGGCGATACCCACGCGGTCGGCGTCGGGGTCAGAAGCCATCACAAGGTCGGCATCCATTTCCTTGGCGAGGTTGAGCGCCATGGTGTGCGCTTCGGGGTTCTCGGGGTTGGGAGAGATTACAGTGGGGAAGTTACCATCCTTCACCATCTGCTCTGCCACACAATTCACGTTGGTGAAGCCCCAGTCAGCCAATGCAGAGGGGATGAGCACGCGGCCGCAGCCATGGATGGGGGTGTACACAATCTTGAGGTCAGCATGACGCTTTACCACCTCAGGGTCAATCATTACAGTGTGTACAGCATCGAGGTAAGCCTTATCTACATCGGCACCGATAATCTCGATAAGCTCCTTG